>NZ_JAEHQE010000020.1:0-94934 GCF_016238545.1 Proteus sp. PR00208
TATTCGATTTATTTTTGTTATTTTAAATAAATAATTGATTCGCTAATATAATAAACCCCTCGGTATTTTTATATCGAAGGGTTTTAATTGAAATATTAAAGTATTTACTTAACTAAACTAATTACAATAGGTGTTGCTTGTATTGTCGTAGTAGTAATAAGCGTATTATCATTCTGATGTTTAATAATAACACCTGATTGAGATGTTGCTAATTTCCACACGCCTTTTACGGTAACTGTGCTGCTTATTGGTTTAGAGTCGGCCGTTAGCCATTTACGAGAATAAACACTGACTTCGACTTGATTTCCATTATTATCAATTTGGTCAGCTTCAATGTCTTGATATAAATTTAAATCAGGATTAACAATACTCAATGTTAACTGTTGGTTTTGTGCTTTAGCCATCACCATAGTAGGTGCATCACTCGATAATAATATTGCTTGAGGTGATTTTAATTGTGTCGCTTCAAAAAAAGCATACCCTTCTTCTTGGGTGATTTTATCTTTTACCGCATGCAATTGATTATTATGTTGCAATACAGTGTATTCAGGCGCTTTATTATCTTGTGACTCAATCGCTATCGCATACTCATAAGTCGCATCACTAGGTGCGTTACCATGAGAGATCACGGCTGTTGCAAATAGTTGTTCTGTTGATTTTGAATTTCTATCATCGAGTGAATGTTGTTTTTGATAACTAAACTCTACGGTTTGACCTTTAGCGAGCTTATATAAGTTACCCGCAGGATCAATTAAAGTATCTGCATTATTTAAAGTTAATTGAGTACCTAATTGATTCATTTCTTTGCCATTAATTATCACAGATTGTAATTTAGGAACAGCAAATTGGAACAGTGTGGTTTCTGTTTTATGTTGTTTGTCCGTATTTTCAATGCCCGATCCTAATGCAATAACCCTATTATCAAATAAGAAATAGGATTTATTAGCTCTTAAGCTTTGTTGTTGATATTTGCTGTGACCATGTAATTTCATGGCAAACATACTGTTATTATTTAATGTATTTGCACCAGAATAGCTTTCTGTTGAAAGCAACATTTCTTCAATACCTGCACTCGGTAATTGGTTTAATTTTGCTTCAAGTTCATCATAAGGAAGATGAATTGTCGTGGTACCCGGATATCGGTTCCAATCCCATCCTGCATGGCTAAATCCTGATTGTGCTAAGTTTGCGGGTATGATTTCCAATTGACCATACTGTAAGTAGCGCCCATAACGATTGTTATTTTCATAACTTTCATTACCAACAAGATAACGACTAAATCCGCGAGCGATAGCAAGCCAGCTTTGTTGGGGGGCTTGAATAGAGGCTCTACGCTGTATCGCCATCGAAGCATAGTTCATCGCCCATGCGCCAGTGGGTTCATTTTCAGCTTTAATACCTTCAAAACTGTCTTTGTTATCTAATTTTGCATAGGCCGCAGCCAATATGGTATCTAATTTTTGTTTGCCATCAGGTGTACCGGCTAATGCCATCCATTTAAATGGTGCGATCCCTATTTTATGTAATCCAGTAGGATGGCGGCCACTTAATACCACGGGAATTTGTGTCTCTTTAGTGTAGATGCGCATTTTTAATAACACATCTTTTAAACGCTCATGGGCTGAAGATGAAAGACGGAAAGGGGAATCACTTAGCGCATAAACACTAGGAGCTAAACCACCAAAAGCATCTTTCGCATACGCTGGATAATGCTGCGAGTGGTGAAAAATAGAACCATCAGGCTTGAAACCACCTGCAACACCTTTTGAACTTAGTATGGTTTTATTTAGCCAGTTTTGCAGTTGCGCTAAGGCTTGTTGGCGTTGTTGATAATCTGGCAACATCAGTAAGCTTTTTATCATCCACTGTAATTGTGTGTTGAGAATATCAACGTTTGCATCAACGATCTCATCGTCTTTTTCAAAAATTCGGCCTGTGGCGTTGTACCACATCATTGCCTGTTGCGTTGGCGCTAAAAGATGATTTTTTGCCAGAATATGACGACCAATAAACCATGCATCAAAAAGCTCTCTGGTTTGATATCCAACATGAGTAATAATTTGATAACCACTACCTCGTGTAAAACCTTGCTCAAGAACGTAACGAGTTCCTAATAAATAAAGATCTTCTAATTTTTTTCTATCGGCTACTGATAAGGAATTACTACGCAAGTAAATAGCAGTTTGAAGAAGCGTTTTACCTACATCTCTTAGCATATTGGCATCAAGTAATGCTTTTTTCGTCTCTTCACTAAATACGCCTTCAACTTTCATAAAGTTTTGCCGGTTGGGGTGATCTAGTGCTTTTCCTGTTATTGATCCATCAGCGTGTTGTGTTAATTCTAATTTTTCCCAGAGTGTTAAATTTTTATCTAGCATATCTGAGGTGATTTTTTTATCGCTGTTAATTCCCTGATAATACTCAAAACGCTGATAAATTGATGCCATTTCAGCTTGATCATCATGAAACTCAGTATCGAAATTTAGAGTTGGATAATGCACTTTAAACATCTGATCGTACATCAGTAAAGCACTCCAGTTTTTACTGACCATGGTATTTACTGCATTATTAACATAAGGCACATTATCATCAGGAACTGCCCAGCGATTGTCTAACGGTACACTCATAATAATTTGGTCGAAAAAGAGAGTTCCAGCTTGATTTGGTGCCGTAATGACTAATTGATCCAATTTTCCTGTTGCAGTGCCTTTCATATCACGAAAGGGAACTGCAATACCGCGCCATCCTGTGAAATTAAGTTGAGTATCAAAACTTAATGCCACTTGATCATTTTGTTTGAATTGTAATGTGAGAGGCGATGATTGTGGTTTTTCATTGTAAATCCACATCATAAACGTGAGTGGTGTCGCGGTATCTTTATCATCCTGATAATTTACTTGATTATTAAGTGTTAATGTTGCTTGTGGTTGATATTGCCACTTGAGTGATTGAACGCCATCTTTGGCATGTTCTTTACTTAACGATAATTGATTGCTATTTGAAGTGACTAATGTATTTGGTATTTCACCTTCAAAGAGGTAAAGATCACCAAAAGGTTCATGAGAAAGAGAAGGTAATGCTTGTGCGGGTAAGGATAAGCAGAAACTTAGTGTAATAGCATGGGCTAAAGGATGTTTTATTAGCATAATCAGATTTCCTGCAAATAAAAAAGGAACGCGAATGCGTTCCTTTAAAGGTTAAATCAAGGGAGAGGTGAGAGTTTAATTTCTTGTGGAATACCAAAATAACTGGTGAAAGTGAGTTCGGTATTCTCACCAGAAACGCGATGTTTTACCTCACCATCTTTATCCACAGACTGCCATTTTCCATTAACGGTGACATTAATTGTGACAGGTGTTGCGGCTTTCTGCCGTGTCATATTTAAATCTGGTGTAACGGCACTGACAGTAAGTGTATTTCCTTGATGATGAGTCATTACAATCGCGGGTTTATCAACCTTTTTGATCCATTTATCTTCAATTGATGCAGATTGATAAAAGGCATATCCCGTCACATTGCTGAGTTTATCGTAAATAATATGAACATCTTTATCTTTACGAAGAACCTGATATAACTCATTATTTTCATGGAACTTCTCTGCCATTTCTCTCATTTTTTCAGGAGTCGCATCTAAAAAGACCATATACTCATAGCTGGAATCTTTAGGTTGAACGCTGTGATCAATCCACGCTGAACTGAAGTTCCCTTCTGTTGGTTGGCGATTTTTATTTTCAGCCGAGGTCTGGTGTTGGCGACTGACATTCACTTTTTCTGCTTGGGTAATTAAATAGCCATTACCGTTGCTATCGATGATCCAATCACCTTGTTTTAGCGTGGTTTGATAAGGGAAACTGTCAACTTTTTGCCCATTAATCCAGATGGTATTTAATGTTGGTGTAATGGCATGTTGGAATAACGTTGTTTCAACATTTTTATTTTTATCGCTGCTATTAATATTGCTACCGACAAAAATTAAATGGTTATCCGCCGCTAATACAGTTTTTTTAGCCGTAAAGTTAGGATCAAAACGCTCAAGATTAGCAGGATAAATAAGATCAAATGCCATCATGCCATATTTACCATCAAGGGCAGATGTTCCACTAAATCCACGCTCTCCACGTTGCATTAACGTATGAGGTTTAGGGCTATCTAACTCTTTAAGAGGAAGATGAATAGTGGTTGCTCCTGGCATTCTATTCCAATCCCAACCTTCTTGTTGATAGCCTTGTGAAAGCTGTGAGCCATTACTGACTATCTGGGCTACACCATGGCTTTGATAACGACCATAGCGGTTATCTTTGTTATAAATTTCAGATGACCAAACATTGGTGTTATACGCTTTTAGTGTCACCATTTTATCTTGCCAACGATGAATACCAAAGGCGCCACCATTAAAGGCATAGAATCCTTGAGGAAGTGCTGCTGGTGCAATATTTTCACCAAAAATAGCGCTCGATTCACTTTGCGTTTTATCACTAATGGCAAGATAAATAGAAGCGAGCGTTTTATCAGGTGATGGTTTTGCAGACATTGCAAGCCAGTAATAGCCTTGAGCAACCGATTTTAATGACGGTGAATTAAATGGGTGCCGCCCAGCTAAAGGTAATCCTACTTCAGGATTACTGTAGATCCATGCCGAAACCATGGCTTTTTTCAGGTTATTCCAACCACTTTCACCAACAGCAAAAGGTGTACTACGCAGTAAATAAATAAGCTGAGAGGCATTTTTAAAAGCAGGAAAAGAGTAACCCGGATAGTTACCTTCATGTCGCCATGCTGTACCATCAGGACGTAAACCATCTTTACCGCCTGGCGGTACTTGAGTTAATGCACCAGTAATGTAATGACTGAAAGTATTAACTAAGTTAATGCGCTTTTGATCATCAGGCTCTAGCAATAATAAAGCCAAGTGCTGACGAGATAAGGTGTTGAAATAGTCTAAATCTGAACTGTTTGCTCCTACCTTCATATCAAAACTACTTTTAAACTCTCGTGAATACCACAGTAATGAATCATAAACTTGAGTTTGTAGATTGGCTTCTTTTAGGGCATCAGACATTAATAATGTAGATATATACCACCAACGAGAGCTATATCCCCAGTGATGAGTTGTGACTAATGCACTCCCTTTAACAAAGCCTTGATCTAATAAATGCTTTGTCATTAATAAGTACATCTGTTTTAACTGGGCTTTTTGTGTCGGATCTTTTTCAAGAACATAAGCACGGCTGATATTAAACATTAATGTCGTGTAATTACCTAAAATAACGTAATTATCAAAAAGCGACTTATCTTGAGAATTAAGGTTTTCTGGCTGATAAATAATGGTTTGTTTATCCGTGATCAGATGTCGCCCTTGTATTCCACCATCCGCTAAAGTGTGAATGTTAAGTGCATCAAAATCACTTTTTAACTTGCTGATATTTTCTTCTAACGCGAGATTTGTTTCTTTTTCGCCACCCACAAATTCATTAATAAGACGTTGGCGAATAAGGTCAATTGCCGCTAAATTTTCAGGTGTTACAGGTAATTGAGGCTGTACGGTGTGAAATTGAATTTCTGGCTCTGATAAGCGTGTTTTTATTTGATAATCAGACCATTGATAGCGAGCATCATCGATAGAAAACATAATACGATCGATATATATTTCGCCTTGCCCCACATTGGACGGGGCTTTAAATCGTATACTGTCAACATTTGCACCTAAAGCACGACCGACGCTATCTTGAGAGCCATCTGACGAGGTATTCATGGGATTTAATGTCATTTCACGGTTTTCAAGGTCGTTATTTAGTGAAATACCCACTGCGCGCCAACCCGTAAAATTCAGTTTTACTTTAAAGCCCGCTTGCGCTTCGCTGTTGGCGTTGAGTTTTTCACCAAAATCAACAGTGAGATAGCCATCAATGGGTTTTTCATTATAAAGCCAAAATGATAAAACAGGTGTAGATGCACGTCCCCATGCTTTAGAGGCTTCTTTGTCTGTCGGTACAATCAGCTTTTTATGCAAAGTAAAGCTACTTCCACCTTTCCATTTCCACAAAAGAGATTGGCTTCCCATAATGCTACGCTTATTAGATAACGTCAGTGTTGAGTTTTTATCTGTTGTGAAATCAGCTAACGGATTATTTTGGGCAAAATGATATATTTCAGACTGCATCAGATTATTAGGATCAAATGCAGGATTGTTTGTTGCTGCCATTGCATTATAAGGGGCTGATAATAGCCCCAACGTCATGGCAAGTGTAGTAAAGCGAAATATCGGCATATTTATTCTCCTTAGAAACGCTGGCTAACAGTAAAACCAATGCGCCCTTCATTGAATTTGTCATAACGCTGATATCCCATCGTTGTGCCTAAATTTAGCGTGTTGGTAATATCGAGATTGGCACCTAATTCTGCACTAATAATGTCACCGCCAACGGCATTTCCTTTAATATCAAAAGTGCTTCCTCCAGTATTAAAATAAGTGAGGCTGTGGCGTTGATTAATATTATTTTCCCCCGCAATATCTTTGAAATAACGGAGATTAAGTGATGGTGTTAATTTGCCATAAGAGGTTTGATAGCTATTCCATAAAGCAACAGATCCCCCTAATTGATTAACTGCGTAGCGTTGACCATAAGTACGCATTGATAATGCCGAACCTGTTTCTTCCCACGAATCAATATTTAGCCATTGATATTGGTAAGTCAGCATTGGTTTAATATGGATGAAATCAAAATCAAAATAGGTTCCTGCATTAATCTGATAACCTAATTGCACACCAGAATAATCACCTTTTGCTTTGGTATTTCCTTGCCATCCGGTATTGCCACCGATATCTCGCTCGCTATCAACAGTGTAATAACCAATATTTAAATTACCGTTTAGGAATAATGTGTCACTATACCAACCGGTGTAAGGCATAAATTCAAAATGGTTAATTTCTTTACTTGCGTTACGTTGTTTCGCGTCAGCTTTGGCGTAGTTATAAGCCAAAGAAACGCCGATAAGAGCATCTTGATTAATTTCGTAATCAGTACCGATTTGAATACCTGTGCGGTAAGTGTTGTAACCGTTAATGCCACCTTGATTACTTTGTGTACCGTAACCGTACAGCATATTAGCCCAGCTATTCCAGCCAGCTTCTCTTTCTTCAATAGGTAATTGGTTATCATAGCGTAAATAGCGATGAGCAATATTATTGCGCATATCTTCAACCATGATTAATCCCGCTTGAATATCACTACCATCAGCGATAGGGGCTAAATCATTCGATAATGCGGCAATATTATTATCGTCATTTCCTGCGGCGACTAATAAACTCAGTGCTTCATCTGAAATTTGGTTACGCGTATTATTAAATTCATTTAATACGGTTGGAATAACAAAGTTTGCTGCAGCTAATCCATTTTCACTTACATTGCCACGTTCTGCTGCACTAATAAAATTATTGCCGCCTTCATAACTAATACCATAACGTGCAACTAACTGATTGCCACTAACGCCACCACTAATATTCGGCGGTGTGGTTTCTAACCATGAATCTGTTTTTTCTAATAAAGGAGAAACATCAGGTGCAATGGCATTAGCATCAGTAACGGTGATACCAGCTTCGTCTTTAATGGCGGAATTTGAGGAAATTAATACGATATCTTTGTTAATGATATTATCGACACTGGTTCCTTTAAAATCTAATTTGGCTTGGCTACCTTTTTTAAAGGTGACATCACCATCAACATGGAGAATAGCGTCATCAGTATTGGTATTATCATCAAGGCGGAAAATAAGCTGACTATTTTCCTTATTCATGAAATTACCTTCCCAATGAATTGTTCTATCTTTTCCTTGGATAGTTAAATTGCCATGATTTTCAATTAATGGAACACCTGTGATTTTGTATCCATCAAATAAAGCATTTTGAGCACCACCTTGATAAGCAAAGTTTATTTTAGTGTCAACGTGACCATTTCCTAGAATATCACCGTGGATCTCACCATTTACATCACTTCTAAAACCTGTATTCAGTGTTCTAAAGTCAATAGCCGCTGTTTTTCCTCGAATAATGGCGCCGTCTCTAATATAAACACCAGTACCTCGTTTTGGAAAATTGCCTTCAACAAGTATTGCTGTACCATTTTCACTGGTGACGTTAGCACCATTTAAATTAATATTACTGCTAAAAGAGGCACCCTGATTTATTTTGATTGCACTGGCTCCATCACCCGTTACGGTAATATTTTTTGTGATTGCTTGAGCTTTATATTCTGTTGATGAACCATTAAATACAACGCCATCACCTTGTGAAACTGTGACATCTTTATCTATTTGAGCATTATTGCCATTATTAACATTAACGGTTTCACAGATATTTAAATTAGGATCACAATCAGCAGCCCATGCAGAACCATAAATAGCTGATAAAATAGCAGCGCTCAAAAATAACAATTTTTTATTTTTCACAATATAACTCCATGAACAATTATATGATTTTAATTATTAGAATGTTGCTCGGAATGAAACTTTGAAATAATCCTGAGTTGATTTACTACCATCATTTTTATTTTCAACTCGTTCATTATAATATTCCGTCATGACTCGCCATTGAGGTGATATTTGATAAGCCATTTGTAGGGTATAACGGGTCATATCTTTTTCGACATAAACACCTTTATTTGTTCTATCTTCTATTTTTCCAAAAATAGATTTACGCATTGATGGAGAAACAATTAACCCTATTGGCGTTGTCCAGTTAACATACATACGTAATTGCTGATTGTGGTTTGTTTCTTTTGTGTCATATTCTTCGTGTCGAATAGCTTGCTTACCACCATCAAAATAAGCAACGGTTGTATTAATATTAGGAGTGACAAAATAGCGTAGGCCAGGTTCAATTTCCCATCCTAAGTAATCCGTGTTTGTGACACCATTACTGCGTTTATCTTCTTTCTTTTGTAAGCCAAATAAAACGCTACCCGTTAAAACCCAATTTTTATTGATTGGAAATTGGTAATTGGTTTTTGATTCATAGAAATCAATAGTTAATCGACTTCCATTATCATAGTTAGTGAGATCTTGACGTACTTTTAAACCAGGTTGGATCCAACCATTATTTAATTTAAAACGATAGCTACCCTGTAAATCATAACGCTGATAACGGTTTTTATTATCATGCTCACGTTGACGAAAACCAACATCGAAATACCAGTTAGACTTATCTGGATTAATATTAAAATCTACACGATAACCAGCATAGTTATTTGGTGTATCGTAATCTGCTGTTTCCCACGAAAACATGGCGTTGACATTAGCTGCTTGAGAATGAAAAGAAGTTAAACCTAAGCCAAGAAGAGGTAAAAAAAGAGCAATACGAAGTTTGTTCATGGTATATATCCAATTCTTTATTCGCTTTTATTTGTGTCAATTTTTAGGTGTAGGACATCTTTCCCTTTGTTTTATTAAAAGGATTTTTATATCAGCGAATTGGGTTTATATATAGCGCCATAATATTATGGCGCAGATATTTTTATTATTTCTCTTTACATGTTGATATTGTTTTATTTAATTTATTAGTTGTAGCCGTAATAAATTCAGTGGCGCGCCAAGAATCTCCTGTTTTTTCCAACCAAGGGGTTAATTCTTCTTTAATTAACTTCTCAATTAAAGGCATATTATCTTTGGCAACATTTTTCATTTGATATGGATCGTTCACATTGTCATATAAAGTATATTTTAATGGTTGTCCATCTTGTCTATCTATAACCAAAGTATGAGTTTTGGTTCTGACACCTCGTTTACCGAATGAAGGTTCACCATAAGGAATAAAGAGATAAAGCTGAGAATTTGCTGTGTCGCCTTTGCCTGTGACTACCCTATCTGCAAGATTAGTACCTTCTACGGAATCAGGGATCCATTCCGATAAACCAAGTAGCCCTAAGATAGTTGGGTAAATATCAGGTGCTGACATTAATGCATCGTCAGTGCCTGGTTTAATTTTACCCGGTAAACGAAACATCATAGGAACACGCATAGATTCTTCATAAGGATTATTTTTTGTTGCTTGTCCATTTGCCCCTAAGCAACTGCCATGATCAGAGAAGAAAACAACAAGAGTATTATCTGCAAGACCTTGTTTTTCTAATTCATCTACGATGCGACCAAATTGCTCATCAACACCGTTGACCATTGCCATATATTCTTTGAAATATTGAGGTCCATAGCCCTCTTGATATTCAGTATCCCACTGTACATTAGGGCGTGTATTTAGCTCTTTTGACGTCTTACCTTGATAAGCATCGAGGTATTTCTTCGGTACTTGATCATAAGGTGAATGAGGAGGGTTCATTGAAACCACTAATGCAAATGGTTTTGAATTATCTCTAAATTGATTATTTTCATTTTTGAGGAACTTGATTGCCATATCAGCTTCATGTTCAGGTCCCCATTGATCAATGTAAATTGGCTTATCACGAGGGGTATCGTTTGCCCAATACATTGGTTTTAAATGTAAATCATAAGTGCCATAAGAATACCAAAAATCAAAACCATGACGTCTATCTGGTGCTGCCCATTCATTCCAATAACGACCTTCCATTGGATTGTTGTAACTTTTAATAAACGGTTCGTAAGGTGCGTCAAGGTGCCATTTACCAATATAGCCTGTGCTGTAATCGAGAGATTTTAAAACATCCGACCAACATTTTGCATAAGGCGATAAATCAATACCCACTTTTCCACCGTAATCATGAGCATTACCTGTAATGCCATTGCGTACAGGATATTGTCCTGTCATAAACATGCCGCGAAAAGGAGAACACAAAGGATAGTTTGATGCCATTTGTGTCATTACTTTGGCTTGCTTCGCAAATTTATTAAGATTAGGTGTAATTGAAGGATCTTCCCCCATAAACTGCAGAGCGTGAGCACGCATTTCATCAGGAAAAACAATTAATAAATTAGGTGCGTTTTCTGGGCGCGTTGGTTTGTTAGGCGTAGAGCTCCCTGAATTAGCAAGAACAGGGGTAGAAACAGACATTGCCGCACCGCTGGCTGCGAGTCCTTTGATAAAAGTTCTGCGGGAAACAGTCATTGCTTCCTCCTATTTTACGTTTACTTTCGAATTGGTGTCTTTTATCTTATTTATACTTTTGTATAAGATCAAAAAGTAAGTTAACGAAAGATCAAGAATTGAAAGGGAGATCACAGAATGATGTCAAATTGTAAGCAATTTGACAGCTAAAATAGGAGTTGGAATATTGTTAAGAATAGATTAATTTTTTATTGTTTTATTTATTATGTTGATTTATATAGATATTATTTGTTTTGTGATGACGGTAGCAAAAATATCTAAAAGCCTCCATTTTTAGCTGGTAAATAGGATAACAGAAAGTGTAAGCATTTTTCTTTCGTTTGTTTTCATTGTCCTTTAATGATCCACCATGATGTGCCTTTAAACTCAAAGTTTTTAACGACCTCCATGCCCAATTTTTGATGTGCTTTTAGTGACCGAATATTTTCGCTATTAACAAATGCGATAGGGTGCCCGCCATGTAAAGAACAGATCTGTTGGTAGAGATTTTTTAATAGTGACTTTCCTCGGTGCGATTTATCAATACAAACGGGGCCGTAAAACCAATTGTTTTGTGTTATTTCTGGAAAGTATTGGTTAATAGCTTGAGCAATTGGAGGGATCGAAAAAGAGGTAACAGGAAAGCTAAAAACAACAGCAATGATATTTTCCTGGTAAAGTGCAACAATGGCGTTAGTGCTATTTTGATACATCGCCTCAACTTTATTTAGAGGATATTCACCATATAATCCACCTTGTTGAGATTCAGAATTTGCCTGTAATAATAGTGCTACTGCACTTATATCTTTAGCGGTCATTTTTTGAAATATATAATTCATTTTTTATTCCTTTTTGCTCTGGCTTATAATCCTAGTATATAAAAAATAATGTATATTACAAAAAATATGTTAGAAATACTAAAGTTAAACTTATCAATTTTTCTTTAGATGATTTATTTATTGTCAATTGAAATTCTTTTTTATAAAGAAGCAGTAATATTAATTAAATTATTACTGCTTTAATTATAAAGTTATTTTTTAATAATCTGATTATAGAAGAGAAAATTGTTTACCAACCATAAGCTAATCCACCGCCAATAATAATTTCTTTTTCACTATTAATGGATGAGTTTAATCGAAATGCAATATCGTTATTTGGTTTATATTGTACACCTCCAGCAAATGCTGTTCCTGTCCGATAATTACTAATACCAATTCCGCCACTTAAAGTGTGATGAGCAAGATAAGGAATGCTAGTCATTGCAACTGATGAAGCTATGCCAGCAAATACTTTTTTTTCTAACGCGATAATTTCTTTGTCTAAATTTGCAATTGAATCTGTGATTTCAGCCTGTCTTTTTTTATAATAATTATCAAAATCATTAATATGGGTTTTGAGATTACTGATATCTGTACTGACCGTTCTCTTTAGCTGATTAATGGTGTTGTTTGTTGCTATTTTATTTTTATCAACCAACTTTTTAGCTTGAGCAAAGTTAACGGCATCAGTATTATTTTTTCCTTCACTGATATTAACTAATCGTGAAGTGTGTTTATTTTCAATGTTTCCAAATGAGACTGTATTTTCTTCCGTTGCTAATGAATTAGCGCCAATAGCAACTGAGTGTGTATTTTTAGCTTGGCTATTTGTTCCTATTGCAATTGAACCGTTACCTGATGCATTACTTTTATCGCCTAATGAAATACTAGGGATATTAATGATTATTGGATCTTTTTTATTTTCTTTGATTAAGTTTGTGTTTGAATAGGAGAAATTTGGAAATAAGAAAACAATTAAAAATAATTTTTTAAATAACATTTAATTTAATCCTTTAATGATCTTTAGTGGTATGAATTAATGCTAAATGATTACTTTTCTCATCACAAATAAAACATTCTGTATTTACTCTTAAAAATAGTTTTAAATAAAATACTAAGCTATTTAATATTTGATCAATAGTTATAGTTCATTAAATAGTATTTAAAAAAATTTATTTTATAAAAAACTGCATCTTACTTAAGATGCAGTTTAGGATAAAAAAGTTATTAATGTTTTTTTCTAAAAGCAAAAGCGACAGAGATTGCTTGTAGCAGACACATTGTTGAAGTTTGAGAACGAAAGGTTTTTATTTGAGCTTCTTTAACAGTTAAACAAACATCGCTTAAACTCGCTAATGGGCTAATTGGACTATCAGTAACAATAATCTGTTTTGCTTCTTTGTAAGTTGCCATTTCACACATTTTTTGCATTTCATCTGAATACGGATGGAAATGAATACCAAAGAGCACATCACGATGTGTAATATTTCTTAATTGCTCTTTGTACATCCCGCCTAGGCTGTTGACAAAAACAGTCTCACAAGGGATATGCGAGAGAGCATGAAAAAAATAGCTTGCAGCACTGAATGAGTGATGAAAGCCACAAATATAAATTGTGTCAGCGTGTTCGAGTAATTGTAATGTTTTATTTAACATTTCTCTGTGAGTCTGATTTGCCAATTGTTGCAATGAATGGCTATTTGCTTGTGCAAATTCTTGCAAAATATAGGCTGGCTCATTCAGATTAGGAGGCTCCTCTTTATATTTTTGTTTATAAGTTAAATTTTCATTTTCATTTACCATTTCATTCATCAAGTGATTTTGAAATAATTGTTTCATTTCATTGAAGCCATTGAAATGAAATGCGTTGGCAAAACGAATTAATGTCGATGGAGGAACATTTGCTTTATCTGCAAGGATCGCAATTGTATCAAATGCCACACTGTTTTTATTATCAAGTAGATAATGTGCAACCTGCTGTAGCCTTTTACTTAATCCATTATAGCGGGAGCGAACTTGTTCCTGTAGTTCATTCAGATTTGTTGCAGTAGACATAGTGCCCTCAATAAAAATACTATTGTAATTGTAGTGTTTTTTGCGTGGCATTTGAATGTTTTTAGCTAATAGTAATTAAAATGAAATATAGAGTTAATTTCAAGTAAATTAATGACCTAAAGGTAATTATTCGATGTTTAAAACTCTATTTCATTTATTCTTTATTGATTTTATTATAACCTTGCGAAATTAATTTTCTTTATTTGAATTTAAATGAAATTATTATTTCAAATTAACTAATGTGATATTAATAATGATATTGGCTTCATTAGAAAGATTTTATTTTATTTGACCTTGTTTGTTTTATTTTTTTGAAAATTTAGCTTAGATTGTTATTTTTTATTATCAATGTTATCTCTATTTGAAATGTTAAGTGTTTTAATATCTTTGTGCGCGATGATTGATATTTATAATACGACGCTTGTTTTATTTGTTAATGATGGTAATTTATCACTATCTTAATTAAAATTTATTTTCATTGGTTGAAGTTTTTATATGCAAAACGATCACTCGTGGATTAATTTATTAATGCACTATTGCCATGATCATTACTCAGAAATGATGCCAGTTATATTTTTTATTTGTATTGTTGGTATTATTTTTGGTGTTGTACGCGAAATGCGCTGGTTATCCGTTTTTTTTACGGTTCCTCTAATTATTATTGTATTTTGCTTAATAAGTTCTAATTTAGGATAAGTGAAAGATACAATTGTTTTTATAGTTAGACAATTGTTGTATTGATATTATTTTACTTATTATTTTTTATTCCTATTTTTATGTTTTTGATTATGTATATAAACACCTGCCAATATACCTATCTTATTTTGAAAAAAACTGATCCAACAATGTCATTGATTAGATAGTCAACAGAGTGACTAATAAGAGCTTATTACTTATTGATTATTATTGATAATGATAAGCAAATTATTTGTTGAATTATGGACTAACAATTTATCCTCAATACACTAAACTAGATAACATTATTTTAATGAATTAGAAACTATTGGATTTTTATTATGCAATGGCGAAATAATGCGTCTTGCTATGGGCACTTGTCACTCCTTTTACACTGGGGGGTGGCGCTTACTGTCTATGGTATGTTTGCTTTAGGGCTGTGGATGGTGACGCTAGGGTATTATGATAGCTGGTATCATTCTGCACCTGAAATACATAAGAGCATTGGTATTCTTTTATTTATTATTTTGATCGTGCGTGTGATATGGCGTTGGATCTCTCCGCCTCCTAAAGCTTTATCAAGTTACAGTAAATTGACACGCATTAGTGCTCATATTGCACATATGCTTTTATATTTAATCTTATTTTCTATTCTGATTAGTGGTTATTTAATTTCGACCGCTGATGGACAAGCTATATCTGTATTTGATTGGTTTTCTGTGCCTGCCATTTTTACAGGAGAAGCCGAACAAGCGGATTTAGCGGGCGATATTCATCTTTATTTAGCCTGGGCAGTGGTTTTGTTATCGCTATTACATGCTGCTGGTGCTTTAAAACATCACTTTATTGATAAAGATGTCACGTTAAAACGCATGCTAGGAATGCGGACTAAATAATTAAACTTATAAAATGAAATTATGGAGATAACAATGTTTAAGAAAGCTTTATTAGGTTTAACAGCAGGTGCGTTGTTATTAAATGCAAGTACTGCTTTAGCAGCAGATTATGCTATTGATAAACAAGGCCAACACGCATTTGTACAGTTCCGTATCCAACATTTAGGCTATAGCTGGTTATATGGCACTTTTAAAGATTTCGATGGTACATTTAGTTACGATAAAGAAGATCCATCAAAAGACAAAGTTGATGTTGTGATTAAAACAGGAAGCTTAGACACTAATCACGCAGAACGTGATAAGCACTTACGTAGCGCTGATTTCTTTAATGCAAGCAAATATCCTGAAGCTCGATTCGTCTCAACCCAAGTTACTCGTGATGGCGAAAACTATGTAGTAACAGGTAATTTAACATTAAATGGTGTGACTAAACCTGTTTCATTAAATGCCAAATTAATTGGCGAAGGTACTGATCCTTGGAAAGGTTACCGTGCTGGTTTTGAAGCAACAGGTAAAGTTAATCTGAAAGAGTTTAATTTTAAATCAGACTTAGGACCAAAAGCACAAGAAGCAGAATTAATTATCTCTGTTGAAGGTGTGAAAAAAGCGTAATTACTGGCTTTTTCATTGAGTTATTGTACTCAAAACAATCTAGATGATTTATAAACCGATGCATTAAGGCATCGGTTTTTTTATGCGTAAATAAGATTAATTGTCTTATACTTAGGAAATTGTTCTTGTTTTGTACTTAATTAATCGAAATTAATTAGCGATTTTATCTATTTTAAGGAAGAGCAAAAAGAGAAATACGAAGAAAATATTCTCCTAATCTAATCATTTATTTCACAGGAAAAGAACCAATGATGAGAAAATTACGTCATACTTTTTTAGGTACTCTACTTGTATCTGGATTTTTAATGGAGGGTATTACAGAGGTGGATGCCTGCACTCGAGTTGTTTACTTAGGTGATAATAACCAAATTATTACGGCTCGCTCAATGGATTGGAAATATGATATAGGAACAAATTTATGGATATTTCCGCAAGGTATGCAGCGATCAGGAGAGGCAGGCGATAATTCGATTAAGTGGGTATCTAAATATGGTAGCGTTATCGCGTCAGGTTACGATATCTCAACCACAGATGGGATGAATGAAAAAGGCTTGGTGGCTAATTTATTGTGGTTGGCGGAATCTGATTATCCAACATATTCCAAAGATAAACCCGCATTGTCAATTTCAGCTTGGGCGCAGTATGTGTTAGATAATTTTGCTTCAGTTGAAGAAGCCGTGAATGCATTAGAGAGTGAGCCTTTTATTGTATTGACGGATAAAGTTCCTGGACAAGATAGAATGGCAACACTGCATCTTTCGCTTTCAGATGCAACGGGAGATAGCGCCATTATTGAATATATAAATGGTAAACAAGTGATTCATCACAGTAAAGAGTATCAAGTGATGACGAATTCTCCTATTTTTTCAGAACAATTAGCGTTGAATAGTTATTGGCAACAAATCGGTGGAACCGTGATGTTACCAGGGACGAATCGTGCTTCAGATCGTTTTGCCCGAGCTTCTTTTTATGTGAATGCCATTCCTAAAGCTCAATCGAGTAAAAAATCTCTCGCTAGCGTATTTGGTGTGATTAGAAATGTATCTGTACCTTATGGATTAAGTACAGCTGAATCACCAGAAATTTCATCCACACGCTGGAGAACCGTGGCTGATCATAAAAACCAATTATATTTTTTCGAATCAGCATTATCACCGAATACCTTTTGGGTTAATTTAAAGGAAATCGATTTTTCAAAAGAGAGTGGGAAAGTGATGACATTACCATTAGGTGAGGAGCAATCAATCATCTATTCTGCTAATGCAACCCGTCATTTCAAACCCGCAGAGCCTTTTAAATTTCAAGGATTAGATAATATCCCTTTAAATAACTAGTGGAATATTCACAATACCTAATATGAAACTATCTGTAATACTACATGTAATAGAGACATCTAAAGTGACGAGAAAAATGATGTCTTTATTACTTATCTTGAATGGTATTTTTATCATTTACTCCATTTTGTTGTCTCGTGGTATTTATCTGGATTGGGAAATACACGGGTTTTCTGCATGGCTTAAATCATTAGGGGTATTAAAACTCCTCGATATACCAAAGGTGATGTTGGCTTGTGCGTTAATCTTGCTCTCAATATTTATGTATCTAGGGGCGAGGATCGCGTGGTGTGTTTCCTTGATTTTATTAGCTACCATTGTTTTTCTTGATGTTGCGGTTTATCAGCAAATTGGCATTCAGGCTTATTTTTCTTTTATTTTAGCGATTGGGTTATTAATCAGTTGGCGCGCATTTCCGCATCATAGTTTAACCAGTGCTGGTTTTGTGGCTTTTATCTGTATCTTTTCTTTGCTGTTATTCTCAATGTTGGGAAGTCTTTATATTGGTGATGAATTTAAGCCACATATTACAACATTGATGGATGCGTTCTATTTTTCTATTGTCTGCATGACGACACTAGGGTTTGGCGATATTGTGCCAATTAGCACGAATGCACGTATTTTTACTCTCACTGTTGTTATCTTGGGAATAACTGTTTTTACTACTTCCATTGTGTATGTCATGGGATTTCTTGCGCGCGGTACTCGCGATATTGTTAAGAAAAGGATCGCTAAAATGCATAATCATTTTATTATTATTGGTTCATCGGCATTAGCTTCTCAATTAGAAAAAGGGTTAAGAGAACAAGGGAAACCTGTCATTGCGATTTGTACCGATAAAAGTAAAGCCTCTTATGACGCGCAAGCCAATATTATTGAAGGTGATCCAACTAATCTTAAAACATTGCTATCTGCCAATATTGCGAAAGCAAGTTGGGTTGTTACTTTATCTGAAAGTGATGCAGAAAATACCTTTATTTTGCTGACTATCCAAGAATGTTCTAATGTTGATGCCAAATTGATCACCATTATTAATCAAGATGAAAATAGGGATAAGATCAGCCGATTACGTCCTGATATGCTGTTTTCTTTAGCATCATTAGGCAAAGAAATTATGATGAAAGTTTTATGTGGTGAATCTATTTCCTCCTCAGATGTGACTGATTTGCTTTTAAACAAATATTTAAAATCATAGTTTTGATAAAACCTTCTTTACGAATGATAATGATTGCCATAAGATGTATTTAAAATGCATCTTAATTGAGGTTGAATTATGGAACTTGTAAGTTATAAAACAATGCCAGAGTGGACTCGTACATCCATTCCTTTAGCGTTATTAGAACGTCACAATACAAAGGAAGGCACTTATGCCCAAATGCGAGTACTGCAAGGCAACATGACATTTGTTGTTTTTAATGATGATGGTTCACAAATTTCAGTTGAGTGTAATACTGAGGATCAGCCACCTTTAATTCAACCTCAACAGTGGCATAAAATAGATAAAGCCAGTGATGATGTACGTTGCCAACTCTCTTTTTTATGTGCCCCAGAAGATAAGCTATTTAAAGAAAACGACTTATCATTACCGCATTCTGAAGTACGTTATATGGCAACGTTTACTCAGCCTTGCAAGGTGTTAGATTTAGGTGCTGGTCGTGGTCGAAACAGCTTCTATTTAGCGTCTCAAGGTTATGATGTGACGGCGTTAGATATTAATGCTTCACATATTGATGCTATTGAAACAGTTAAAACCAAAACAGGATTGGTTGTAAAAAGTGGCTTATATGATATAAATAAAGCTTCACTTACTGAGAAATACGATATTATTCTTTCAACTGTTGTATTGATGTTCTGCCAACGGGAACGTATTGAAAGTATTATTAAAAATATGCAGGAATGTACCAACTCTAACGGTATTAATGTGATTGTTTGCCCTGTTGAAACGCCAAATAGTGATCCAGCTGAAATTCCATTTAAAACCTTTTTACGTCCAAACGAATTAGCTGATTATTATAAAGACTGGGAAATTATTAAATATAATGAGGATCCAGGACATTTACATAAAACAGATGCAAATGGCAATCGTATCGCCTTAAATTTTGCTACTTTAATCGCACGCAAAAAATAGTTAAGAACTATCATCTCTTTTTAAATACCCCAAATAATGAACTGCACCCCAAAAGTTGGACACCAACTTTGGGGTATTTTTTATTTGTTTAAGCGAATTTTATTGTTGTGGTGATTTATCGCTTTTAATGTCGAGGGATTGGTCTGTTTGTTCTTTTTCTTCAGACTTTTGTAATATGCGTTCTAATAAAACCGTATAAATAGGGCGACCACCTAATAGTTGCGCCAACATCGTTGCTCCTAAGCAGGTAATAATCATAGGCAGAATAAGTTGATAATTATCGGTCATTTCTAATACGAGGACGATCCCTGTTAGTGGTGCTCTTACCGTTGCCGCAAATAATGCACCCATTCCTGCAATAGCAAATGTACCGATTTGAATTTGATAATCGGGGAAAAGTAAGGTTGCAGTTAATCCGAATGCACTGCCAAATAGAGTACCTAGTGCCAGAGTGGGTGCAAATATACCGCCAGGAGCGCCAGAGGCAAAACTGACAATAGATGTGATCGTTCGTAAAACAAAGAAAAGTAATAGCGCAATCAGGGAATATTGTCCCGTACTCAGCGCAGGAATAATACTAAATCCACCGCCAGTTATTTCAGGAATAATTAATGCTAATAAGCCACAAAGCCCACCGATGATGCCACCAGTTAAAACAAAGCGTGATGTTTTATCTTGATAGAAACGCTGAAATTGGGTTTGGACATAAAAAAGTAGCTTACTGAATATAACGCCAATAATGCCAAATAACATACCCAAAACTAAATACAGCCAGAGTGTATTGAGTGGTGCGGATGAAAATTTACCGATATGAATAACACCGCCTTCACCATTAAATAGGCGAAAAACAATGCAAGACATAATAACGCCAATAAAGACTGCTTTAATTGAAATAAGACTGTATTTAAATTGAGGTCGCATCTCCTCAATAATAAATAAAATACCCGCTAGAGGTGCATTAAAAGCAGCGGTTAATCCTGCGGCTGCACCAGTTGCTAATAACGTGTGGCGTGACTCTTTATCTTTTACTCGAGAAATATCATTTACGAGCTGGCCGATATTGGCACCTAATTGAACCGTTGGACCTTCTCGTCCTAACACCATACCAGAGCCTAAAGTTCCAATACTGGCAATAAATTTTACAGGTAATACTCGCCACCAACGAACAGGGCGAATATCTATCATCGCACCTTCAATTTCAGGTATTCCAGAGCCACCCGATTCGGGTGAAAACTTCTTGACTAAATAATATCCCAGCATTGCTAAAATAGAGGAAAAAAGCAAAGTACTTATTGCCAGAATATAAGGATTAGTAAAGGTTTTCATCAGTTCTTCTTGTCGAAAATGAATCACCCAACTAACACTTTTTTCAAATAAAACGCCCACTAATCCAGCTAGCGAGCCAACCACAGCGGATAGTAGTAGGATTTTTAGTGGTGCAAGGTTGGTTTCTTGCGCTTTTCTGAACAGATTAAAACGACGTTCATTTTGGGTATTTTGTGCTGATTTATGATTATGCATAACTTTGACTGAAGTATTGTAACGATGAACCTAATGATAGCGTAATTTAATAATGAAGTGATATTTCTCACATAACTCAGTCAATTTTAAAATTAGTCGTTTTTTTTTCTAGCATATTTTCACTTTTTCATCTTTAGTGTAATTGATAACAAAAAATACATATTTAGATAACATTTGGACGAAAAAGGGTAATTTATGGATTTTATCACTAATATATTAAGCGCTATAAATGGCGTGGTATGGGGAGTTCCGATGCTTGTCGGTATTCTCGGTATCGGCCTTTTTATGCAGTTTCGACTTGGCTTTTTACCTATTAGGAAATTAGGTACAGGATTTAAGCTGTTATTTGAAAAAAATGATAAAAGAGGCGAAGGTCAGATATCACCATTTAATGCGTTGATGACCGCACTATCCGCCACTATAGGAACGGGTAATATTGCTGGTGTTGCAACAGCTGTTGTCTTAGGTGGTCCAGGTGCATTATTCTGGATGTGGATGACCGCATTAGTGGGAATGGCAACCAAATATTCAGAAGCCGTGCTTGCTGTACGTTTTCGTGAAGTTGATAAATATGGAAACTATGTCGGTGGGCCAATGTATTACATCAAAAATGGCTTAGGTAAAAATTGGGTTTGGCTAGGTACTGTTTTTGCTGTCTTTGGGAGTTTTGCAGGTTTTGGTATTGGTAATACAGTACAAGCAAACTCTGTGGCTGATGTACTGGAAAGTAATTTTGGTATTTCGACGACAATTACCGCTATTGTGCTCGTTGTTTTAGTCGGTGCTGTACTCATTGGTGGCATTAAACGTATTGCTGATGTTGCCGGTAAATTAGTTCCTATTATGACCGTTGGCTATTTTGGTGCAGGTATTGTTGTTTTAGCACTGAATGTGACTGCGATCCCAGATGCTATTATCCTTATTGTTAAATCTGCATTTACACCAGTTGCTGCTCAAGGTGGTTTTGCAGGTGCAGCTGTTTGGGCTGCGATCCGTTTTGGTGTTGCGCGTGGTGTTTTCTCAAATGAAGCGGGATTGGGTAGTGCACCTATTGCCCATGCGACGGCAAAAACACAAAATCCTGTTCGCCAAGGTTTGATTGCGATGCTGGGAACTTTTATTGATACCATCATTGTCTGCTCTGTTACAGGATTAACTATTGTTATCACAGGACAATGGTTAACAGGGCAAAGTGGTGCAACATTAACCGCCGCATCATTCTCTATCGCTATTCCGGGTGGTAACTATATTGTGGCAATTGCATTAGCTATTTTTGCATTTACCACGATTTTAGGCTGGAGTTTTTACGGTGAAAAATGTGTGCAATACCTGTTTGGACCTAAAGCTATTATGCCATTTCGCATTGCTTGGCTGATTGCGTTACCAGTTGGGGCAACACAATCATTAGAATTTGTGTGGTTATTGGCTGATACACTCAATGCAATGATGGCGATCCCTAACTTAATTGCATTAGCGTTATTAAGCCCTGTTGTTTATCGCTTAACAAGAGATCATATAAAAGATGTTAACGCTGATAATATTGAATTAGATAAAGAAACTCACTCAGTGAGCAAAAAAGAAGCCGAAGCAGAGTAACTCGTTCTTACTTATTGGCTAACAACACAACATAAAACCGCATACTTTATAGCGATAAGGATGCGGTTTTTTTATGGTAATAACTTGAGGTGTGAGAAATTATAGATAATAAAAAGCCTTCTGGGGAGAAGGCGAAGAGATGAGTATAGATATTATATTTATAAGAATTTAGAAAAGAGAGAAAATCTTATTCTTTCATACTGATGAAGATATTTTTCACTTGGCTATAAGCATCTAACATCATTTTATGTGTTTCACGTCCTAAACCTGATTTCTTGTAACCCCCAAATGGTGCGTGAGCTGGGAGTTCGTGATAAGTGTTAACCCACATACGACCAGTTCTTACTGCTTTTGCAACACGTAAGGCACGGTTAATATCTTGAGTCCAAACACCACCACCTAGTCCATATTCAGAGTCGTTTGCCATGTCGATAACTTCATCTTCATTATCAAATGGGATAACACATAATACAGGTCCAAAAATTTCTTCACGAGCAACACGCATTTGGTTTGTGGCATTGATAATGATAGTAGGGCGAACAAAGAAACCATCATCATAACCTTCACCGGTGATACGTTCACCGCCTGTTAATACTGTCGCACCTTCTTTTTTAGCGAGTTCAACATAGCCTAAGATAGTATCCATTTGATCTTGGCTAACTTGTGTACCCATTTGCGTATTCGGATCAAGTGGGTCACCGACACGAATACTCTCAAATTCAGTTTTTAATGCTTTCAAAAATTCATCATGAATATCTTTATGTAAGAACAAACGTGAACCTGATTCACAAGCTTGTCCTTGGTTCATCAAGATTGCCAATGCTGAATATTTGACCGCTTTTTTCATGTTTGCATCAGGGAACACGATATTGGCTGATTTACCGCCTAATTCCAATGTTGCTGGAACCATTTTTTTCGCTGCGGCTTCTGCTACGGTATAGCCCACATTGGTAGAACCTGTAAACGCAAGTTTATCAATATCTTGATGCTCTAAAATAGCTTGTCCTACGACAGAACCGCGCCCTGTAACAATATTGATCACACCAGCTGGTAATATCTCATTTAAAATACGACCTAGCTCTAATAATGAAAGGGAAGTCAGTGTTGCTGGATTAATAACCACGGTATCACCTGCCGCAATCGCTGGTGCCAATTTCCATGCTGCCATTAATAATGGGAAGTTCCATGGAATAATTTGGCCCACAACACCAATAGGTTCGCGAATAACAAGGCTAATGGTATTTTCGTCTAGGATGGCACTTTCATCGGTATGAGAGCGTATCACGCCTGCAAAATATCGAAAATGGTCAATAGAGGCAGGTAAATCTATGTTTTTCGACTCATTGAGTGGCTTACCGTTATCAAGCGATTCAATCCAAGCAAAGCGTTCTTGCTCTTGCTCTAAACGATCTGCGATTTTTAATAAGAGGGCTTGACGCTCTGCAGGTGACGTTTTGCTCCATGTTTTGAATGCGTTACGTGCAGCGCTCACTGCGCGTTCAACATCTTCAGCACTACCAGATTGGTATTCACTTAATAATTCACCAGTAGCAGGGCTATAGGTTTTGGTTGTTTTTTGCGATGTGCTAGATACCCATTCTCCTCCAATTAACATTTTGTAGCTTTCTAGAGGGCGAAATTCTGATGGAACATTATTTAATTTAATCATTTTTAATCTCCAATGTAGGGGTGAGTATCTTTCAAATGTGTAGTTTCATTTCGTAATACTCGTGCTAATAACATATATCAATTGAAATAATTTGATTAGCTATTGATGCAATAGGTGATATTAACTATAAAAAATAGTAAAGAATATTACTGAGTTAACAAAAGCGGATGAACTTAATCGTTTCATCTCTCAGTCTTTATATGATTAAACAAAAAACAACCATCAATAATTCTTAAATAATCCTTCTCATTTACATGCCTACGGTGTCATATAATTAATCTTTTTTTTTAAAAAAAAGATTTTTGGCTTAAGCCAAATCAAAGGATAAAAAAAGGAATATTAAAAGGTTTGCTAGAAATTGAGTTAGATCAAACAACATTTAAATTGTTCAATATTGCACTTTCGCTCTTATAAAAATGGCGTATTCTTATGTTGCATCTTGAATGCAACTTATAAAAATAAAGCGTTATCTTTTATTAGAAGGAATACGATATGTATTGTGTGCAATGTGAACAAACAATGAAAACGCCTGTAGGTAATGGTTGTGCCTATGCGCAAGGTATGTGTGGTAAAACAGCAGAAACTTCTGATCTTCAAGATTTACTCGTTGCGGTATTAGAAGGGCTTTCAGCGTGGGCTTTAGCAGCGCGTAGCGTTGGTATTATTGATCATGATGTAGATAGCTTTGCTCCTCGTGCTTTTTTCTCTACGTTAACTAACGTCAACTTTGATTCTGATCGCATTGTTGGTTATGCGAAAGAAGCTATCTATTTCCGTGAAAGTTTGAAATCTCGTACTTTAGCGAAAAATGCGGCAATTCAAGTCACTAATCCAAGAGCTGAAATCCAATTAGCGGGTAACGATTTAGACAGTTTACAAAAACAAGCTCAGCTTTTTGCTTTAAATGCAGATAAAGCGCAAATCGGTGATGATCTTCATGGATTACGTATGCTGTGCCTGTATGGCTTAAAAGGAGCTGCGGCTTATATGGAGCACGCGCATGTTTTAGGTCAGTATGACAATGAAATTTATGCAGAATATCACCGTTATATGGCGTGGTTAGGTACTGATCCTGCTGATATGAATGAGTTGTTAGAAAATGCGATGGGCATTGGTCAAATGAACTTCCGCATTATGGCTATTCTTGATAAAGGCGAAACTCAAGCTTACGGCAACCCTACACCAGTTACTGTTAACGTGCGCCCTGTTGCAGGTAAAGCGATTTTAATTTCAGGTCATGATCTGAAAGATTTGCAAATGCTACTCGAGCAAACGGAAGGTAAAGGGATTAACATTTATACTCATGGTGAAATGTTACCTGCTCATGGTTATCCAGAACTTAAAAAATATAAACACTTAGTGGGTAACTACGGAAGTGGTTGGCAGAATCAGCAAATTGAGTTTGCAAAATTCCCAGGTCCTGTATTAATGACTTCAAACTGTATTATCGATCCTAATGTTGGTAATTACGGTGACCGTATTTGGACTCGCAGTATTGTAGGCTGGCCGGGTGTAAAACATATTACTGGTGATGACTTCTCTGAAATGATTGAACAAGCACAATCATTAGAAGGTTTCCCATACAATGAAATTGAGCATTTAATTACAGTTGGTTTCGGTCGTGAAACACTATTAAATGCCGCTGATACTGTGATTGATTTAGTTTCACAGAAAAAATTACGTCATGTTTTCTTAGTGGGGGGGTGTGATGGTAGCCGTGGTGAACGTAGCTACTACACCGATCTTGCAAGAGAAATTCCACAAGACTGTTTAATTATGACTTTGGCGTGTGGTAAATACCGTTTCAATAAACTGGATTTCGGTACTTTAGAAGGCTTACCACGCTTACTTGATGTGGGTCAGTGTAACGATGCTTACTCAGCGATTATGCTAGCCGTTAACCTTGCTGAAAAATTAGGTTGTGGTGTGAATGATTTACCACTGTCTTTAATTCTCTCTTGGTTCGAGCAAAAAGCGATTGTTATCTTATTGACACTGCTTTCATTAGGCGTGAAAAACATTTATACCGGCCCAACAGCACCTGCGTTCTTAACCGACAATCTGCTGGCGGTACTAAATGAGAAATTTGGTATGCGCTCTATTACTACACCAGAACAAGATCTTAAAGATATTCTTTCTGCTTAATGTTTTAAATTCATTATCATTACCGAAGCCTACGGGCTTCGGTGAAGGATCAATATCCATGACGATGCCTACTTCTCTTTGTCCTAATCGTATGCAAGTTCACTCTATTAATCAGGAAACACCTGAAGTGTGGACGCTGAATTTAATTAATCATGACTTTTATTCTTATAAACCAGGTCAGTTTGCACTGGTGAGTATCAATAATAGTGATGAAATACTGCGTGCTTATACCATTTCATCTTCTCCGGGATTAAGTCCATTTATCACTTTAACCGTTCGCCGTTTAGAAAATGGTGTGGGTTCAGGTTGGTTAACATCACAAGTAAAACCAGGTGATTATCTTTGGTTATCTGATGCTCAGGGTGAATTTACTTGTGCTGGTAAAGAAGGTGCGCGCTATTTAATGTTGGCAGCAGGTTGTGGAGTGACACCTGTTATGTCGATGACACGTTGGTTGTTAAATAATCAACCTAAAGCAGACATCACGGTTATTTTTAATATTCGTGAGCAAAGCCAGTTTATTTTTGAGAAAGAGTGGATCGAATTAGCAAATGCATATCCATACAATCTTAATTTTATCATGATGCCTAAATTACCTGATAATAAAGGGTTATTTAGTGGACGCATTTCTCAAGAAAAATTGGCTGCACTAGTACCTGATATTGCGAGTCGTACAGTTATGTGCTGTGGCCCAAATAGTTATATGGAAGACACAGGACGTTTTGCAAGAAATCTTGGTGTACCTGCTGAGAATATCTTTATGGAACGTTTTGGTGATGAGCCTGTTTGTGTTGATGAAAACGAACAATTAACCATGACTATTCGTCATCCATTATCACAAATTAAAGTTCCTGTTGGCATGACTTTATTATCCGCTATGGAAGAAAATAAAGTTCCTGTCTTTGCGGCTTGTCGAGCAGGGGTTTGTGGTAGTTGTAAAACTCGTATTGTGAGTGGTGATTATGATGTCAGCAGTACCAGTACATTAACGGCTGAAGAGATAGCTCAAGGTTATGTCTTAGCATGTAGCTGTCGTTTAAAAGGAGATGTTGAGCTCGCTTAACCTCTTTTTATTAAGTATTTCCTTCTATTTTCCTGTTTTTTTTACCCTGTTAATTTATTAACAGGGTTTTTTATGTCTATTCTCCCCATTAAAAAACTGAATAATCTGGAGAATGCTTCCCTTTATTTTAAATTAAAGAAGATTTTTATTTATTCAGAATAATAAAAATATTGGAAATAATGATTAACTAAAAATATATTTTAGTTAGTGGGGCGTTTCCTTATAAACATTCTGCTATTATTTAAACTATTGACTGGGTAAGGGGGGGTATATGAAAAAATTGTTACTTGTTTGTTTATTTAGTGTCATGTTATCTGGCTGTGAAAAACCTCAACAAACCCTTGATGGCTCTAATGTAGAGTCGCTACGTATCTCAATTGTTGAAATGCGCAACTCACTTCCCCTTGATGAACAATCACGTTTTGATGAAGCAATAGAATTAGCGATCCTTAATGATATTAATTTTAATGATTTAGTTATCGCAGGTCGTAATAAAAATGCGGATATTATCACGCGTAAAATGTGCCAATCATTAGATGGTAAAACGGTAAAAGATATATTTTTGCAAGCAGAAGAAATAAGAGTACAAAAATTAGCATTAAAATAATCAATTAATAAACAGATTATCTTTTACTATACGATTTTAGCTTTCGTAGGAAAACTTCATTTCTTTTTATATATTGGTTTCGAATGTAATTACAATTCTTAATTGTGTGATGAATGCTTGAGGCTATTTTTCAATAGAACTTAAACAAAATCGTTATCGTGCTTTTCATTATATTGTGGGTGGTTATAATGCGCGCCGCATTCGCAAGAAAAGTGCAGTATCTCGTTAGGCGAGGCTCCTATACAAACACAGGTTACTGATCTGACGACGTCGAGAGACGCCCAAGATTAGGACAGGATATATCGACCGAAGGTATATCCCCATGTAACTTCCAGTATTCATCGGATACGTTGTATAGTGCTAAAACCGAGACGTGTAGATAGCTTTTGCATTCTCGCTTCTGGTTTCGCCCCTATGGAGAACTGATTTGCTAAACACAAACAGTAATAGGGAACCACAAAATGAAATTCAATACTCAAAACAAAATGGATGCTGTATTAGTTGCAGATGCATCCTTAAACACACCACAAAATAACTCAACTCAAGACCAATACAATCGTTTAAAAGATGATGCAACCGTTAGTGCTTATATGAGCCAGTCTTATATTGCGGTTTCTGTCGCTGATTCTGTTGAAAATGTGAAAGCTCAATTGGTTAATGATTTAAAAGATGAATTAATTCCAACCTATTTATATGTGGTGGATAAAGATAATTATCTAAATGGGATTTTGCCCGTTAAATCATTATTAACCGCGGCTAATGATCTGTTTGTGTCTGATGTGATGCGTCAAACCTTTTTCTCTGTTTCACCAGAACAGAATCGACATGATGTGTATCAACTGATTAGCCATAGCGGTTTAGACAGTGTACCAGTGATGCATTTTGGAAAATTGGTCGGTGTTTTACGCCCTCAAGATATTGCTGAATTAATTGAAGATGAAAATACACTTGATGCACAAATGCAGGGTGCAACTTCACCTTTAGAGCAGCCTTATTTAGAAACCAGTCCAGTAACATTATGGCGTAAACGTGTTGTGTGGTTATTGATGCTGTTTGTGGCAGAAGCGTATACCAGCACTGTGTTACATGCTTTTGAAGACAGACTCGAAGCCGCAATTTCATTAGCATTTTTTATTCCATTGCTGATTGGTACGGGTGGAAATAGTGGTACACAGATCACCTCAACATTAGTACGTGCTATGGCATTAGGAGAAGTGAGCTTACGTAATGTTTGGTCTGTATTAAGAAAAGAAATAACCACATCGATAATGGTTGCACTGACTATGGGTATTGCTGGTTTTGTGCGTGCTTGGTTCTTAGGTGTGGGTATGGAAGTGATGATTGTGGTTGGCTTAACGCTTATTTCAATCACGGTTTGGAGTGCGATTGTTTCATCTGTTATTCCAATGGTATTAAAGCGTTTAGGTATTGATCCTGCGGTTGTTTCAGCACCATTTATCGCGACGTTAATTGATGGTACAGGTCTTATTATTTACTTTGAAATCGCATCTCATGTGATGAGCGAGTTTGCTTAAGACAATCCCATATATTCATTCTCAAGATAAAGCCGATGTGAATTAATCAACACATCGGCTTTATTTTTGTCTGCATTTATTCATGCTTAATAAATTGCAAAATAGCCTGACAATGGCGACAACGGTATTGTGTCTCTCCGCGTAATACTTTGTTATGGCGGCGAATGGTAAGCTGATGTTTTTCTTCACAATGGCAAGCATAAGGAAAGGTTTTAGCTTTAACTGCGCTGACATCAAAATGATGGGTTCGTTTAGCTGAAACTTGTAATACTGTTTCCATCATCCATTTCCACTCTTTCCCATGAGGTGCTACACGACCAAAATGGCGATTAACTAATAAATGCGCTAATTCATGAGGAATAACTTCTTCAATAAAATTCTGTTTATTTTCAATCAATAATGTAGGATTAATACGAATTTCCCAATTTGCATAATAGGCACTGCCAGCAATAGTTCCTCTCTGATTATAATGTAGAGTAGGTTCTGGGTAATTTGTATTAAGATAAAGATTAGCCTGCTGCAATTTTTCACGCAGTGTTCGCATAACGCTTTGCACTAAGGTGATGGGGACTCTTACCGTTTTCATGTTACAGAGCATATAGTGGCTTATACAAACACGCAATAAAAAGAAAACTTGCACAATATATAAATTAACATATTATTAAAAAGTATATTGATTATGGAGTTTACCATGACACAACGAGTTCAACCTGATTTATTAGATGCAATGAAATTGGCGGCTAATGAAGCGTCTAGCATGCTTAAGACGCTAGGAAATGGCGATCGCCTCTTATTATTGTGTCAGCTAAGTCAGGGCGAAAAGAGTGTGAGTGAATTAGAAGAGAGTTTAGGTATCCGTCAACCGACACTTTCTCAACAGCTAACCGTTTTGCGCAATGAAGGGTTAGTGAATACTCGTCGTGATGGAAAACGTATCTTTTATTCTATTGCTGATGAAAAAGTTCTCGTACTACTCAATACGCTTTATCAGCTTTATTGCCCTATAGCAGGTTAATTTATGAATATAGATTGGGTTCACTTTACGCCTTTAAGTGCGGCAATTGGTGGGCTTATGATAGGTGCTGCGGCCGCCATTTTACTGTTATTTAATGGCCGTATTGCAGGAATAAGCGGGATTTTGGGTGGGGTTTTATCAACAAAACAGCAAGGTAATGGCTGGCGTTGGGCATTTTTACTAGGCATGCTAATCGCACCTACACTGTTTTATTTTTTTGATAAACCCTTATCGCCAGTAATTGAAACGTCACCTTGGATGTTAATTATTGCCGGAGTGCTGGTGGGAGCAGGTACACGTTTAGGCAGTGGTTGCACAAGTGGTCATGGTATTTGCGGATTAGCACGATTATCGCGTCGTTCTATTGTTGCTGTGTTAGTGTTTATGGCAACGGCATTTATTACCGTTTATATTCAGCGTCATGTGATAGGAGGCTAAGAAAATGACTAAGTTTGTTGCTTTTCTTTGTGGTCTTCTATTCAGTGCAGGATTGATTGTTGGTGGAATGAGCAATCCGCAAAAAATTCTAGGTTTTCTGGATATCACAGGAAACTGGGACCCTTCTTTATTGATAATCATGGGAGCAGGACTGGTTGTCAGCGTGATAGGTTACCAATTAACACGGTGTAGACAACAAAGTGTATTAGCATGCCCTTTAAATATCCCAACCAATAAAGTGATTGATAAACCCTTAGTGTTAGGTAGTGCGTTATTTGGTCTTGGTTGGGGATTAGCTGGAATTTGTCCAGGTCCTAGCTTGGTATTAGCAGGTGCTGGGTTTTATCAAGGTATTTTATTTGTCCTTGCCATGATTGTAGGTTGGCTGTTTGTTGGGCTTTTTCGTAAAGCGCAATAATAGCAGTTTGCTCTCATCATTTTAGAGAAAACGTTAAACGGGAAGCCAGTGCTTCCCGTTTGTGTATTTTATACATTGAACGTTATTTAAAGTCAGCATAAGGAATAAGAGGGTTTGGCGGTAAATCTAAATCACCGTTCCAACCATCAAATGAATAACGCAAGTACATTAATGCATGGTTTGGGGTATAGTTTTTGGCTTGTTGAATATCAATAGCTGCACCAATAAACCAATGCGGCGTAATACGATGTTCAACTAATGCTCTGGCGGTATAACCAAATCCATTGCCAGAATCTCCTTCATCAACCGCATCACGCTCTTGATAATAAAGTCTCATTATTTCTTCTCGATCTTCGGGGCTAAGTTCATTCATATAGCGATTAAATTTATCGAGAGAAACGAGATTTTGTAAAGGATAACGCTTTCTGTCATCTGTTTGGGAGTAAGACCAAGAAAGAGAGCCTGATAATTCCCAAGACCAATTTTCAGTACGTTCACGATAATTAATTGGGAGCCCTAAAGAGACATATTTTTGAGGGCTATAATAACCACCTTGACCTAAAGTGTACCCGCTTAAGTCTTTATCATAATGCCAAAGCATAGTACTTAACCCAACAGAAACGCGGCGGTTGTTCTCATTGATAAGTTTATAATAGTAGCCTCCCATTCCTCGGACACTGCTATTATCTTCAACATTTTTACCTGTCAATTTATCAACAGAAACCTCGCCCCAATAACCATCTTTCCCACCTAAATCATAACTTCCGCTTAAACGAATACCGGTTCTTCTTACACCCCCCCATATTTGGTTAGTCCAAATATCTCGTTGACCACCAAAAGCAAGCATAGAGCTATTAACAGGGCGGCGGTGAATATCAAGTGTCCAGCCCACATTAAAAAGATCATGACTATAGGCGATTTTACCGGCCCAATCAGTCACTTCAAAACCTAACGGTGTGGTACCAAGATCCCATTGCCATTGACCATTTTCCCAGCCAATTGCAGGGCTAACACCAAAGGATTTTTGTTCTAGCGGGAAACAACCCGTGCGGTAACAAGTTCCAAATTTTGAATCATATGGTGATGTACCCAGTTTGCCACTATTAAGATTAACTAAGTCTGCACGCCAGAAGAAACGCCCATCATAAACAGGGTGATCAAGTTGTAACATTGTGGTGTGGGCGCGTAGTTTTGAATAACCTTCGCTACCACTAGAGCCCCAATAATCATGCTCAAGCGTAAATCGCCACTCTTGTTGGCGATAAAGCGCGTCAGCATCCGCGCGTAAACTCCGAGATAGCCAATTATCTTTTTCGTCATTACGCATTAATGTGGTGTACTCAATATTATCTTTTGGCAACCTATCTGTTATTCCATCCTTGATCATAGCTTGTTGATAATAATAGTGAGCTTGTTGGCGATGTTGCCCATCACGCTGAAAACGAGCAATATCGCGTAATACTAAAGGATCAGCACTGTCTGGCTCTGTTTCAATTTGTTGTGCCAAATAAGCAAAATAGTGTTGTGCTTTTTCTGTATTACCTACTTCTTTTTCAGCATTGGCAACGCGTCTAATTGAGTTGCTATTAAACTGGTTGGGAGAAAGCGTTTCTATTTTGGCAAGGTAGTATTTTGCCTGCATCTTTTTCCCTTGTTCTAAGGCGATATCCGTCGCACCTAATAATGCAGTTTCATTATTGGGTTCTAAATTCAGTGCAGTATGGTAATAACTTAAGGCCTGATCGAGGTTATTTCGTTCTTGAGCCCAGTTCGCTAATAACAAATAAGTCTGAATTTTTTGCTCTGGCGGAATATGAGCAAAAAGATAATCAACAGCTTGTTGTTCTTGTCCTTTCGCTCGTAGAGACTCTGCATGTGCGACTATTTGACCAAAACGCAATCGACTATCTAACGCTTTCATGCTCTCACTGCGTTGAGATAAGGGGATCGTTTTTAGCGTATCAAGTGCTTGAGTTTCTCGTCCTGTTTTATTGAGATATAACGCATAAGCATAAAGGCGAGACGGATCATTAGGAAGACGACGATTAAGCTGATTAAAATACGCTTCAGCGACAGAGTCTTGCTGGGTAATTAATAAATCATCAGCAAGACGATAAATATTCCAAACATCATTAGGATAATCTTTAGCTATTGCCTTACGTTTTTCAATCGCACTGAGGTATTGCTCTTTATGTTCATCATCAGCCGCTAAATCTTGCCTTATACCAGAAATAATATAGCCATAATCTTCTGCTAAATTTTTATATTGTCTAGGTGTTAAGCCTGCAATAAATTGTTGCGCTTTTTCATGAGATTGTTGGCGATAAAGCTTTGCTAAACGATGTAGCGTTGCAGGGTGATTGGGTTGATATTTTAATGCCTGTAAATAATGGTTTTCGGCAACATCCCATTGCCGCTGTGCAACAGCAATATCACCTAAACCAAGATAAGGTTCACTTTCATAAGGGCTTAACTTATTAAGCTGATTAAAATAGCGTTCTGCTAATTCATAATCTTGCTTTAAGAGTGCGTCATCGCCTTTTGAAAGCAGATGCCAATATTGGTTAGCCTGCAACATAGATCGCCATTGACCACTATTATCATGGTTGGGCGCTAATTTCAGCGCTTGGGAAAGATAAAAAATAGCTGCACTGCGTTGATTAGCACGAGAATAACGGACACCTAAAGCACCAACAACATCAGCATTATCAGGTTGTTGTCGTGCTTTTTGTTTTAAGGTCGCAATAGGTAATGAGGTAACATCTATTTGCGGTTTTATTGTTGAAACTGGGCTTTTTACTGACTCTATGGCGTGTTGTTGTTGCTGGTAGAGGCTCGCTATTTTCGTATTTTGCGGATACTGACGATAAATATGATTGAGTCGTTCTATTTTATCATCGTGAGACGATTGCATAAGTACTTGAATATACTCGAGTGCTAAAGTCTCATCGGGAGGCATTCCTCGGTAAATTTCATCGTATAAATTTAACGCATCATCATAGCGGCCAGCTGTACGGTAAAGCTGGGCTCGCTGTAATTTTTGCCGATTAACATCCGTTGTCAGTGATAACGTTTTGATTGCACGCTGATATTGCTCTGACTGTGGAAATTGAGTACCTAATTGGGTAAATAGCTGTTGTGCTTTTGCATTGTCCTTCTGTTTTACAGCAAACTGAATTTGCATTAACAAGATATTAGGATCATTGGGTTTAATTAACGCTAAACGATATAGCGATTGAGCCACTAAAACTTCATTTCCTGTGGATGTACCTAATCTCACTTGCTCTTGTAAAAAGGCTTCTGTTGCCTCTTCACTGGCTTGCGTGACAGGCAAAAAGCCTGTCAGCAAAAAGAGAGCAATAATAGAGTGGCGATGTGTGTGACCAAATTGCCACATAGCTTAGTCCTTAGTCGCTAAACGACGTTGGCTTCTTATTTTCATTGCTCGCCAAATAAGAAGAGAGACAAGAATAATGCCGACAATTGCCGCTAAACCAAGCCATATAGGGTGAGAAGCAAACACATACCAAACCTCTTCCCACCAAGGTAAATAACCGACGAAATAAGTATCTCCCACACGCAAGCTATTTACGCCAGACTCTCTGACCAATACTACTGAACCATGCATAGCATCACGCTTACCACTATCACTGATCGCCTCATTTAACAGTTTGTAACCTTGCGTACTATCGGCTAATAATGCGACAACGCTACGCTGTGAAAAGAATGGAGATTGGAAACCAATAATTGCCCCCATCGATCCTTTTGAGGTCAGCGAGATCCGGCTATCAGGACGTTTATCAGTCGGTTGATAACTTGTGTGGCTAAAGATACTGATTTCACGAGAAGGCAGAGTGATTTCACTACGTGCTTTATCAATCAGTACGTTCATCTGTTTATCATTATTTAATGCAGGTGGAATGGTTCCGATAAGTAGTAGATCAGCATCTCTTTTTTGCACTTCATCCAATGAACTGGTTAATGAAACATTGAGTGCCGGATAACCTGTTTGAGCACCTATATTCCCCATTGAAATTAATAGGGTAGATAATTGTGTTGGAGACGGTTGCTGATTAACAAAAATCAAGGTTTCTGACAGATCCGCATAACGGCTAAATGGGAAGCCTGCATGGCTGTAAACCCGTAAGTCAGGCAGTGCAATATAGTGTCGATAATCACCTGTAAAATTAAAGCTAGATAAATCATCAATAGCGACAGCATTTGGTACAGGTTGATAAGTAATACATTGATCTACTGAGCCCCCAGGAATGGGGTTGGTGTAATCAAAGGCAAATGTAATTTGGTTACGTTCACCCAGTTTTACGGCGGGTATATTCAATAAATTCTTATGCTCAATCCAGCCTTGAATAAGCGGTAAATAAGCGATGACAAGATTATCTTTTTTATCTTTCTCAAGAGGATAAGCTTTAATGAAATGGTCGTTTACTGAGATAGACATACGAGAATCATCTTGAAATGCAGGAGCGGTATAGCGATAACGCAATTGCATTTGTAATCCCGTATTATTAAACATAAATAGATCAGGCGGTAACGTCATATTTAATGTAATAGGATTCGGTTTTAATCCGCGAGATTGCAACTGGCCTTCATAGTCTTGTAGCGTATTAAAGTAGATAGGTTTATTTAACTGTACCCATTTTGGCGCATCATAAGGTTCACGCGGGATCAATTTTTCTACTTCATTAATTGTGACGATATTCCCTCTGAAGATAACTTGTCCACGGGCTATTCCGTTTACGGCAGTGATCAAATCGTTATCATCACGCCCCATAATAAGAAGTAACTTAATATAAGGATTGGTTGGATGCGTCAGCATTTCGATGGTTGGTTCTTTCACATCGGGATGCTGTTTTAAAAAGGCGGGTTTTTGTGTATTGGTTGCAAAAACAATGCTGTGTTGATTTGGCAAAGCATCATAATAAACAGGGTAATTTTGCTTACGCCAATCAACTTGAGTACCAAACCAAGAAGAGAGGATCGCTGCCGCTTTTTGTTGAGCTAAATTAGGTGACTGGCTGAAAACCATTGGCAGTGTTAATTCTCCAAAATCACGGCTATCAAAAAAGGGTTCAGGGAAGTGCGCTAACTCATTACCTAAACGGAGTGATTGAAAGGTCAGATTGAGTTGACTGCTTTTACTTACATCAAGCCAGAGTGTTGTATTTGCTTGGTTTTCACAAATTTCACGATAATGGCCAATAAAAGAGAGTTTTATATGGTTAAAATCTTGAATAAATAAAGGATCAATAGGTATCGTAATTTGATTCTTCTTACCCAAATCTTCTGGTTTTAAGGTAATAACTCCCATCAATTCATCATTTAAATAGACATTAAGATGAGATTCCACAGGAAGTAGTGACGGAGACGGTGTAAATTCTAAATCAAGAGTGGCTTTAGAAACATATTCATCACTACGGACACCAAATTCTAAATAGCCATCAGGGCTAACACCCGTCAAATGGATCGCGCCATAACTAGGTGCTGTCTCTGCAAATTTTAATATCTTCTGGCGAGCAGAAGGCGTGATATCTGTAGAAGGCAATTGTGTATTTCTAGGCTCTGCTTGAGAAATAACTTCAGGAGCTGCTTCAGTTATTGTAACGGGTGGCTCTGAAATAGTGGTTTGCGCTTCTTGCGTTTCATCTCCATGAACTGAAGAAGTGAGCATAAATAAGGCAAATATGAGAAAACGTTTTTTCATTATTGTTACCCATGATCTTATTGTTTATTAATAAATTCCCAGAAAACTGAGTTTTACCTTCAAGACTGATGAAATATTTGTGAAACATTAACGCGTTGAGGGAGTAACGATGAAAGCCATAGCAAAAAGAGACCGAGTAAGCGGAAAGTAGCGTAAATAAAGTAAGGAGCACGCTTTAACAAGGTGTTATAACCTTGCATACTGATAAAAATAATGTTCTTGAGACTGCTTAAAGGTCTGTCGGTTGGAAGTTCATTTTGCCAATCTGCCCAAGTATCGGCTCGCTCAAAAGTACAAGCAGTAAACTCGATAGCTTTTTGCGTTGTCATTTCAAGGAGTTGTAATCCAATAATTTGCCCATCAATACGTGAAATATTGGCTTTAAAGGCATGTTCACGCTGATTTTGACTGAGTAATAGTGTGATGCTTTCATTTGGAGATAGTGAAAGTTTGACATTGTCAGGCAATAAAATTGCACAGCTATTATCAGAAAAATCATAGAGATAACATCGGTAGAGAGAGCCATTATCTAACAGCAACATGGCAGGAACTTTAACGCGAACACGAGGAAAACGGCGCTGTTGCTTTGTTTCGACAGAAACTGCAATTGCAACACCGAGTAAGATAAGGTTATAACAAACCCATAATAAACACATGGTAACAGCCCATGCTTCATCGGGATCGCCCGTTGCTATGCGCCAAAAAGCAAACAAAATACCTAGCAAGTTCAAGTTGAGAAAGAGTAAGTAAGGGCGGTTAATTCGCCAATCGACAAAGCCTTCTTCCATCACGCCACCTTTGCCAGTCACGTTGAAAGTTCCTTTATGAGGAGAGATAAGGGTACTTAACACTGGACGAGTGGTGTACCACGCTAAAATCGTTTCATAAACCTCACCCCAAAATGAGTGGCGATAAGCGCCTTGTAACTTTGCACTGGCGAGTGAAATGTGGATCAAATACGGCACAACATAGAGAGCGATCGCAATCGCAGGTGCATAAATGATATAGGCATGGAAAATAAGAAACGTTAGTGGTGCGAGTAAGAAAATCATCCGTGGAATGCCAGAAAAAAAGTGCAACATGGCATTTAAGTAACAAAGACGTTGCGACACGCTTAGTCCTTTACCAAACAAGGGATTATCAAGACGGAATATTTGCACCATTCCTCTCGCCCATCGAATACGTTGACCTATATGTGCGGATAATGATTCTGTCGCTAAACCAGCGGCTTGTGGAATGCGAATATAAGCAGATCTCCAGCCATGACGGTGTAAGCGTAATGAGGTATGCGCATCTTCTGTAACAGTTTCAACGGCAATGCCACCAATCTCATCCAATGCAGTACGACGTAAAACTGCGCACGAGCCACAGAAAAACGCTGCATTCCAAGTGTCATTACCATCTTGAACTAACCCATAAAAGAGTGTGCCTTCATTGGGTGTTTCACGAAAGTTACCTAAATTACGTTCAAAAGGATCTGGGGAGAAAAAATGGTGAGGTGTTTGTACCAAAGCTATTTTTTCATCTTTTAAAAACCATCCCATTGTAAATTGTAGAAATGAACGTGTTGGAATATGGTCGCAGTCAAAGATGGCGACAAATTCACCAGAAGCAAGAGTTAAGGCATGATTGATATTACCTGCCTTAGCAAAATCATGTTTTTCTCGTGCGATATAACGAATACCAACTTCTTGAGCAAATGCTTTAAATTCAGGACGGGAGCCATCATCAAGCAGATAAATAGTGAGCTTATCTTTAGGCCAATCTAAATTTAAGCTGGCATAGATTGTGGGTTTAACAACTTGCAGATCTTCGTTATAGGTAGGAATAAAAATATCAACGCTTTGCCATTGTGTAATGTCTTCAGGCATAGAAACAGGTTTTCGATGCAGTGGCCAAATACATTGCATAAAACTAAGGAATAGCACACACCATGCGTAAGTTTCAGCCAGTAAAAGCAGTAAGCCACAAAATAGACTGAAATTATCAATCCAATAAAGGGTTGAATGATAACGCCACCATATGTATCGACATGCAATTGTCAGTGCCAACATAACCATTGCGATAGAAGAAAAACGACCAGGAATATCGCGGATAGCTAAGGCAACTAGCCAAAGAACAATTACAAAAACGAACTGAAATGTAAGATCAAACGGTTGAGTGATACTGAGTAAAATAAAGAAAATGGCAAAAATAGCGATAATGGAATAGAGAGCATATTGCCAAAAAGGTGTGGTTTTTTCCTTATGTTCAATGATTTCAATCGCGATAGGAGAGACATGAACAAAGAGTTTTTTGTATGTTTTTCGAATATAGAAAATAAATTGTGTGGGTTTTTTAATCAGTAATTGCCCTACATAATGGCAAGCTAGCCAAATGCTTTGTAACAAATAGCGCAAGGGATCGAAAATTTTAGGGCAACGAGGATCAATATGAGGATATAGCTCTCGTTGTTTTCTGGCAATTTTCCGCCAAAAAGGGGATTCCATCCGTAAAAAAAACCACATAATGCCCATAAATAGCTCGCTAACAATAGCTGCGCTACGAGATGCACCGTTATGGCGATAAAACTTGTAGTAACGAATAAGAATATGTTGTGTCACATTCTTTTCGATTTTATTCGTAGCATCGTAAAATGATGGCATTATGACTGTCCTTCTTTCCTCTTAAATAACGAAAAACACCATTGAGCAAGTTGCGATATTTCTTCTACTAACATGCAATTAGCTCGGTAATCATATAAAGGTAAACGTGAGGCACAGGCCTCTAGTGAGGCTTCATCTCGATGAAGAACAACAGGGCATAATGGAAATGGTGTCGTTTGCCAAAATTGATAAAAATCTTGGTGAATTTGGCTGGTGGCACGAAATTGGTTAATTAATACATATTCATTTTCGATAAATGTGTGCTGGTTAAGGCGAATATGACAGTTGCTTTCTGCCATTGATACGGTAAAAAAAATATCCGCTTTTTCTATCCAAGACGCGAAAAGGGTGTCTTGCGTATGCTGTAAATCCATTAAAATAATGGCATCAGGGTGTAGCTGAATAAATGTCGTTAAAAAATGGGTAAGATGTTGTTTTGCTGAGAATGACAATTGTAAGAGCAAGTTATCCTTCATATTAACCAAGCCAAAAGGTAACACTTGGTAGTGTGGTCGATAGTAAAAAATACTCTCCTCTATTGGCGTTTCTGCTAATAATGCCTGACTTAATGTGGTACTTTTTTGCTGTGCTGGAAAATAGAAAGACAAAATATTTTCTGTGCAATTATCAATAATCAGCACTTCTTTATTTTGTTGATTAAATTGCCGAGCAAGTGCAATTGCCGTGGATGTTGTACCCACTCCACCTCGGAGTCCTTTTAATACAATAAGTGGCATAGTTAGCCTCATTTAGTCATGTAATGAAATGCATTAAGTAATGGCCAGCGATAAATAAGCATATTATTTCCTTCTTCTTTATTAATATCCTGATAGTGATAGTTATTTAATGAAAATAATTTTTTTAGTTTATCAATGTCCTTATTTAGATTATTTTTTTCTATTTTCATATTTGAGTTAATAAAATTTTCATTTTTCATTTTAATAACCTCTGAATAAAATAAAAATAGATTTCTATCAAAATTAAAATCTTGATAAAATAGTGTCTGATTAATGATTTGTTCTGTTTAATTAAGGTTCTTATTTTAGAATAGGCTTTAAAATACATTATTTCAATTACGTAAAAACACATAAAATAGATATTTATTATCTTATTTCTATAAAAGATGGCTATTGGTTTTCTTTTTTATATTTATATTTTTAAAATTTATTTGTTAAATAATAACGGAAAGGGCTTAGCTACAAAGTAAAGTAAAAAAAAGAAATGTAGATTAGCTGTTTATAACAATATATTAAATTATTCAAATTCGATGATCATTATTGTATCTTGATCAGTATCATTTTTCATAGAAAAATCATTATATTATATTCTTTTATTGATTAGTTTTGTTTTTATATTGAGGCTCTTGTTTGTTTATTGATAAGTATGTTTATTAATTGTTATTTGGTGTTATTGATGTGTAATTTGTTTTGTGTTTGTTTCGAAATATAAAAATAAGATAACTCTGTGTTTCATTATTTAATGTAAATAAAGCATCATTTTTAAAAATAGGCGCTATTATATAAATAGAACGTTGAGTGTTTTATTTTTAAACTCATCTTAAATAATTTTTCTAGCATTAATTTTTCTTTTATATAAGAGACCGGTATTTTCTGGCGAGATTCTTTTTTTTATTTAAGGGTTTTTACTTGGTTTTAAATAAATATTCTCTTATATGTTTATTTAGTAGTTAATTAAATATCAGAAGTAATAAAAAGACAGATGTGAGTAATCATATAACTGTCGAATTGGATTTATTTATACTAAAGAGTAGGAAATTAAAATGAACAAATCTAATACAACCCAGTTCAATTTTTTACATTACTGGCATGGGTTGGGAGCATGGAATTTCTATTTTTTACTAAAGTTTGTTTTGCTTTGGTATGGTTATTTAAATTTTGATGCTTTTAGCAATTTACTTTTTCTTGCCTTTTTATTGTTCCCATTACCAAAAAATATTTGGCATAAAATGCGCAATTGGGTCGCTATCCCAATAGGGATAATACTATTTTACCATGATACTTGGTTACCCAGCTTTTCAACGGTACTTGCCCAAGGTGGGCAACTTAAACAGTTTTCTTTTGATTACCTGGTTGAGTTAACTGTTAACTTTATCAATATCAAAATGATAGGTGTCGCCTTTGTTTTGTTAGTCGGTTACCTTTTTATTGAACAGTGGGTAAGGGTATCTGTTTTTATTATTGCAGGTGTATTGTGGCTAAATATTGGTGGGTTTACTCATATTTCTCAAGGTATGGTGCCTCCTGTTTCAGCGAATACTTTTGTGCAAGAAAGTAACATTAATACTGAAAAAAGCACTGCGGTCGTCAAAGCTCCTGAGGTGTTACCCGCATCAGTCGAACCTCAAGTCCTCCCTGAAGTTGTACCGACTAAAGAGGTAGAAAGTACATCAATTAATACTGTTTATCCACCACAAAAACAGAAGGTTAGTAATAAGGTATTGGATGATTGGCTCACACAATTTTATGGTTACGAGAAAAAACGTACAACACCATTTCCTGCGCAGTTAGCAGCCAATGCTCAGCCTTTTGATATCTTGATTATTAATATTTGTTCACTTTCTACCGCTGATGCGGCGGTTGTTGGGCTACAAGAACACCCAATTTGGGGTAACTTTAATGTGTTATTTAGCCACTTTAACAGCGTATCTTCTTATAGTGGTCCTGCATCATTAAGATTATTACGTGCGAGTTGTGGTCAGACTCACCATTCTGATTTATACGATCCCGCAGATACGCAATGCTCGCTGATGGATAATTTATCATCGTTAGGATTTGCCAAGAAATTGGTACTCGACCATAACGGGAAGTTTGGTAATTACCTCAAAGAAGTTCAGCAACTCGGCAATCTTAATATCGCCTTACAAGATCAAGAAAATCTTTCTCATCAAATTACCGCATTTGATGGCACCAAAATTTACAACGATAAGGAAACATTACAACGTTGGTTGAAAGCGCGTGAACAGTCTAACGAAGACCGCACTGTGACCTTTGTGAACTTGGTATCACTACATGATGGTAACCGTTATGTAGGAGAAAATAGTACTGCTGATTATGGCAAACGTGCCTCCACATTACTTGATAATTTAGATAGCTTTATGGATGAACTAGATAAAAAAGGAAGAAAAGTGATGGTGGTGATTGTGCCTGAGCATGGTGCGGCTTTACAAGGTGATAAGACGCAAATGTCAGGGTTAAGAGATATTCCAAGCCAAAGTATTACTACCGTACCTGTTGGTATTCGTTTCACTGGAATAAAAGAGCAAGCATCATTTAACCCTCCGGTGATTGTTGATGAACCAAGCAGCTATTTAGCTATCTCTGAGTTTATTTCTCGTAATGTGAATGGGGATGTTTTTAACCAATCTGCTATTGATTGGGATGCATTAGCCAGTGAACTTCCTCAAACTGCCAATGTTGCAGAAAACCAAGCTACGGTTGTGGTTGATTATCAAGGGCAGTCTTATATCAAGTTAAATGGAGGAGAGTGGATTAATTATCCTAACTAACTTTTTATCGCTTTTTATAAAAAAAGCGTTTCATCATAAATCTATGTTCTCGTTTTCTCTTATTGAGATCCCCGTATGATTGCGGGGTTTTTTATGGGTTTTATAAACAGAAGCCATAAAAAAACCACATCTATAAAGATGTGGTCTTATTTAAAATCAATAACATGATGTTATTGGCAAGAGACTTATTTTAAGCCTGCCGCTTCACGTAAGATTTCAGCTTTATCTGTTGCTTCCCAAGGGAATTCAGGACGACCAAAGTGACCGTAAGCAGCCGTTTTTTGGTAGATTGGGTGCAGTAAATCTAACATTTGAATTAATCCGTAAGGACGTAAGTCAAAGAATTCACGCACTAACAGGATCAGCTGTGCTGTTGGGACTTTTTCAGTACCAAATGTTTCTACCATAATGGATGTTGGCTCCGCCACACCGATTGCGTAAGAAACTTGGATTTCACAACGATCTGCTAAACCTGCTGCCACGATGTTTTTAGCAACGTAACGTGCAGCATAAGCTGCTGAACGGTCAACTTTCGATGGATCTTTACCAGAGAAAGCGCCACCGCCGTGACGAGCCATACCGCCGTAAGTATCGACAATGATTTTACGACCGGTTAAACCACAGTCACCCATTGGTCCACCGATAACAAAACGACCTGTTGGGTTGATGAAATATTTAGTTTGCTCATTTAACCATTCTGCTGGCAGAACAGGTTTAATGATCTCTTCCATCACAGCTTCATGCAGATCTTTTTGTGAAATATCTTCAGAATGCTGAGTTGATAATACAACTGCATCAATACCAACAACTTTATTGTTGTCATATTGGAAGGTAATTTGGCTTTTTGCATCAGGGCGTAACCAAGATAAAGTGCCACTTTTGCGGACTTGTGCTTGGCGTTGAACTAAGCGATGAGCATAAGTAATTGGAGCAGGCATTAATACATCAGTTTCGTTGGTTGCATAACCAAACATTAAACCTTGGTCGCCAGCGCCTTGTTCTAATGGATTTGCACGGTCAACACCTTGGTTGATATCAGGAGATTGTTTACCAATCGCACTGATAACTGCGCAGGAATTAGCATCAAAGCCCATCTCGGAACTGGTATAGCCGATTTCACGAACAGTGTTACGTGTAATTTCTTCGATATCGACCCAAGCTTTGGTGGTAATTTCTCCGCCTACCATAACCATGCCTGTCTTAACGTAAGTTTCGCAGGCAACGCGTGCTTTTGGATCTTGTTCTAAAATTGCATCCAGAACGGCATCAGAAATTTGATCCGCGATTTTATCTGGATGACCTTCTGAGACTGATTCAGAAGTAAAAAGGTGTGTAGTCATTATATCTCGTTACCTTAATACAAACGGTTTAAGGATGGATGTTTTAACATCTAGACGTCCATTTTATGACTCTTCTCTCTTTAATTCCAGCTTTTTTTAATCAAATATAGGGATAAAGCAGAATCAAACAGTTAATCTTATTTTTTGTTGCCCGCTATTTTTGTGTGGAGAAAATAGGGAGTAGAGAAAAAAAAGTTTTTTGTACTTTTTGCTTTGCATTTTTAACTAAGTAAAGGTATAAACTCGCGGTTACTGTGAAATCTGAACACAGTGTAAACCGCAGGATTTCTGATCCTGTTTCTCTGTTAGGGAAATGGCTTACGGGTTTAAGCCATGTGTGGAGTGAATGGGTAATGTTCCATTGTCTACAGGTTAGTCTTTTCAAAAACCAAAACAGTACTCACCAATACTATACACGTAGTATATCTAGAGTAATTTCCTCTTTGAGCTCTTTCTCTTTAGAGCGAAGTTGTCTGTTACTTGCCAATAGGTGATTGTGTTAACTCGTTATAGGTTAACTCAAGAACTTTCTACTATTATGTCCTGCGTATAGCTGGATAATCATATAAAAATATATAGTGAGCCATTACTTCCAACTGTTATTTATCAGTCGTTTCAGATTTTTGTCAGATAATTGACTACTATGGTGACAGGCAAGGTATAAACTCATACTCCCTAAGGAGAATGTCATGAATGATAACATCGCTCGTAAGATGCAGCAGACCTATAACATTGCATATTGGGGGGGCGGTTACTATTTAGCGAATAATCGGGGAAATATTAGTGTTTGCCCTAATCCTGATGTTCCTGATGCTACTTTTGATTTAACCGAATTGGTTAAACGAGTTCAAGAAGAGCAACCAAACCTGCGTTTACCTGCACTTTTTTGCTTTCCACAAATACTACAACATCGTTTACGTTCGATTAATGCCGCGTTTCATCGCGCGCGTGAATCCTATGGTTATAAAGGTGACTATTTTTTAGTTTATCCAATTAAAGTTAACCAACAACGTCGTGTGATTGAGTCATTAGTGAATGCAGGAGAGCCTTTAGGTTTAGAGGCTGGCTCTAAAGCGGAATTAATGGCAGTACTTGCTCATGCCAATATGACAAGCTCTGTGATTGTTTGTAATGGTTATAAAGACCGTGAGTATATTCGCTTAGCACTCACAGGTGAAAAACTTGGGCATAAAGTTTTCTTAGTCATTGAGAAAATGTCTGAGATTAAAATGGTTCTTGAAGAGGCTGAACGTTTAGAAGTTATTCCACGTTTAGGCGTTCGCGCTCGTCTTGCTTCTCAAGGATCAGGCAAATGGCAGGCAAGTGGTGGTGAAAAATCAAAATTTGGTTTAGCTGCGACACAAGTTCTGCAATTAATTGATATGTTACGCCAAGCTGACCGCTTAGATAGCCTGCAATTACTGCATTTCCATTTGGGATCACAAATGGCGAATATCCGTGATATCGCAACGGGTGTTCGTGAATCTGCACGCTTCTATGTTGAACTGCACAAATTGGGCGTAAATATTCAGTATTTTGATGTGGGTGGTGGTTTAGGTGTGGACTATGAAGGTACACGCTCACAATCTGATTGCTCTGTTAACTATGGCCTTAATGAATACGCGAATAACGTTATTTGGGCGATTGGTGACGCATGTGATGAAAATGATTTACCACATCCAACTGTTATTACTGAATCAGGTCGTGCATTAACGGCACACCATACCGTATTAATTTCTAATGTGATTGGCGTTGAGCGTAATGAATTTACGGCAATTACACCACCTGAAGATGATGCTGCAAGACCGATTGCAAGTCTTTGGGAAACATGGGAAGAGATGCAAACTAAGGGGCATAGCCGTTCATTACGTGAATGGTTACACGATAGCCAATTAGACTTACACGATGTGCATACTCAATATGTTCACGGCATGTTAAGCCTGACAGAGCGTGCATGGGCAGAAGAGCTGTATTTGAATATCTGTCGTCGTATTCAGTATGATTTAGATCCAAGTAATCGCGCTCATCGTCCTATTATTGATGAGTTACAAGAACGTATGTCAGATAAGTTCTATGTTAACTTTTCATTGTTCCAATCTTTACCTGATGCATGGGGTATCGACCAGTTATTCCCTGTATTACCTATTGAAGGGCTAGATAAACCTCTTGATCGTCGCGCAGTGTTACTCGATATTACTTGTGACTCAGATGGTATTATTGACCATTATGTTGATGGTGATGGTGTTGAAACAACAATGCCAATGCCCGCTTATGATCCTGAATATCCACCCATGATCGGTTTCTTTATGGTAGGGGCATATCAGGAAATTTTAGGCAATATGCATAACTTATTTGGTGATACGGCAGCTGTTGACGTTTACCTTGATGAGAAAGGTAACCTGACTTACGAGCAAAGTGAAGAGGGTGATACGGTTGCCGATATGCTCCAGTACGTTAAGTTAAATCCTACCGTGCTGTTAGATCGTTTCCGTACTCAAGTAAAAAATGCACAGTTAGATGAAGCGTTACAAGAGCAATTCCTGACTGAATTTGAAAGTGGTTTATACGGTTATACGTATCTGGAAGAAGAAGAGTAATTCTTCACTTTCCAATGCAAGAGTGATGTTATTAAACATCACTCTTTATCTATCATATTGATTGTATGTTGCTTATTTTAAATAAGTAACAGAGGTAATAGCATGAAAAATAGTACGTTAGGTAATGAGACTGATAATTCATTGATCTCTAATGCATTTGGTTTTTTACGTTTTCCACTGAATTTTCAGCCTTACAGCAGTGATGCAGATTGGGTTATTACGGGTGTGCCTTTTGATATGGCAACATCAGGTCGCGCAGGAACTCGTCACGGACCGGGCGCTATTCGTCAAATCTCAACGAATTTAGCGTGGGAAGGTAACCGCTGGCCGTGGGATTTCGATATGCGTGAACGTTTAAGCGTCGTCGATTGTGGTGACTTAGTTTTTAACTTCGGTGATGCACAAGATATGAGCGATAAATTACAAGCTCATACAGAGAAATTATTAGCGGCAGGTAAAAAATGTTTAACGTTTGGTGGTGACCATTTTGTCACATTACCGTTATTACGTGCCCATGCAAAACACTTTGGTAAAATGGCATTAGTTCATTTTGATGCACATACCGATACTTATGGTAATGGTAGTAAATTTGACCACGGTACAATGTTCTTCCATGCACCAAATGAAGGATTAATCGATCCTAACCACTCTGTTCAAATTGGTATTCGTACTGATCATGACAGTGATAATGGTTTCACTGTATTGGATGCAGCGCAAGTTAACGATCGTGGTGTGGCTGATCTTGTAGATCAGATCAAAGGTATTGTTGGCGATTTACCTGTTTATCTCACTTTTGATATTGACTGTCTTGATCCTGCGTTTGCACCAGGAACAGGAACACCCGTTGTCGGTGGATTAACAACAGATAAAGCGCTGAAGATCTTACGTGCATTGCAACCGTTAAATATTGTCGGTATGGATGTAGTTGAAGTTTCTCCAGCTTACGATCAATCTGATATTACTGCGCTTGCAGGGGCAACAATTGCACTTGATATGCTTTATTTGCAGGCAGCTAAAAAATAACTTCGCTTGATGTCTATTAAATAAAAAATAGCTTCATAATATGAAGCTATTTTTTTATAAAATAACTATTCTTGTTCTTACTCGTTTTATTATAATTATACATCTTATTTTAATGTGTGTTATTTTTTATATTTACATTAATGAAATAATGCAATTATTTTTCAGATAAATAAATTATTTAAATGGAAAATATAAAATGGAAGAAAATAAATTATTAATAGATAATGATGAATCATATCGATTTACACTCATAAAAGCAGAGACAGATATCTTAAAAAAAGTAAGAAATGATAAAATAAATGCATATTATTCATTAAATGATAAAAGAAAGAACACTAACGAAAATGTCATTATTCTTCTGAGTGAAGCAGATGAAATAGAAAAAAACTATCTTAGATATGTAGATGAATATCATGCGGCTGGATATGATTTATTTATTGTTGATGTATCAAAAAACAAAAATGCAGGTTCTGATTTATTAGAACATCTTTGGTTACAGCATAGAGGGCAATTACCTCAAAATATTTTCATTCATGGAAATAACGATCAAAGAGAAAATGCGCTTTTATTATATGCAAATAATATTGCCAAGAATAATGAAATAAAAGGCATTATATTAAGTAGTTATCTTCCTAAAAATGAATTTATTTTTCCATCAGATTTGGAAATAAATACAAATATTTATTTCTCTTATGAAAATCCTGACGAGGACTATAACAATAATCTCATCTATAATGAATTATTAAGTAAAAATAAAAAAGTAAAAAAAATCAGCTTCACAAATAGAGAAGAATATAATAGCTTTTCAGAATTAAACAAAAAAGAAAATAATAAGATATTAAATTCATTAGGTTATAATAATCATAGAAAAAAGGAGTTAAACGAAGTAAAAATAGGTATGCCAATTAAAGATCAAGCGATATTTTCTCAGATAGCAGAAGAAAAAGGGCTTATTATTGGTGTAAGACCGATCGATACTAACTCAACTTCATTAATTTCATCGGGAGAATATAGTAGTAAGAGTTTAGCTATCAAGGCGAAAAGTTCTGATTGGGGACCTATGGCTGGTTTTATTCCTGTCGATCAATCACTGGCTAAAGCATCGGCACAAAAAGATCTATTGAAATATAAGGACGCAGTAGCAGATGCAATAAAAACAGGCGTTGCATCTGTGAGTGAGCTTTATCTTTCTACCGAAAGAGTGGACGAATTGATGGAGAGCAAGGTGATCAATTATCCTTATGATAAAGATTCACCTTTAACTTTTGAAGTCATACACAATAATAAAACACATGAGTTCTTTTTAGAACCACAAATAATAGAAGGAAAACAGTATTATTTAGTTCAACACCATAATCGACTTGAAGTAGAGCCTGTATTGGTGATAGCTGATCCTATATCAAATAAACCGATGATTGCGGATTATGATCTATTTACGGTGATTTATCCTTATAGCCATTTAGGAACAAATACACGGGTTAATATGCCTGTATCTTGGGAGGAATGGAAACAAAGTGTGAATTACTCTGAACTCACTGATAAGCAAAAAATATTGTACAATAATCAATTATTATATGAAAAAAATGAAGGACATCAATTAGGGTTTATTAGTCAGCAAATAAAAGAACTAAAAAATGAACTAAACACAGCATTGGGGCGATCAATAGGGATGGAAATAGTCCATCATGGTGCCGATGATGCTAATCCCTTTGCAGTAATTCATGATAATTTTCCTGCCACTTTTTTTGTTCCTAAATCACTATTTGATAAATCCCTTAATTCAAAAAATCAAACATTACATGATTTATTTTATATTAATAATAATGGCACTGTTGTATTACAATCACCAGATGAATTTTCAAAGTTTCAGCAATTTATGATTGATTTAGGTTATATTGCGCCTTTAAATGAAAAATGGAACAATGGGATCAATGATAATTATTTTACAAATAAACGAAAGATCTCAGCCTCATTTATTGATACAAAAAATGAAGTAGGACGAAAGTTAAGCATAGATAAAAAAGATAAATATACGTTAGAACATGAAGCTTCACTTAATAAGTTTAATGAAGGTTCTTATGTTAAAAATAATACAATTTCGTCTAAAATAGAACTCAATAATAATGCTAGGAATGAAATAACTTTATTATCATCAGAATATAATCGTAAAAATGATCTTTTAAATAAGATGACTAATAAAAATCATCTTCTATCTACAAAAGAGAGAATCGAATTTTATTCTAAAATAAGAGATATACAATGGTTTAAAAAAGTAGGTTATCAATTACTTGAGTCATTGATTAAGACAGATGGACTTTTTTTGAATAGAACGAATGAAACTAGTTTAATTAGTGTCTTTTCTTTATTATCTAAATATTCTGATATTGATACACCAATATATAAATCATTTACTGTTAAAAATAGTGATGTTTTAAAAAATAATTATGAAAAAGGAAATTTGCTCGCTTTTGATGGTATTTTTCATGGCTTTAGTAATATTGAAAAAGTAAAGAAAACATCGTCTGATAATGTGTATGTTTCTATTGTTGGAAAGCACCGAGCTAAACCATTAACAAGTCTTCATTCAGGTAGTTCAGAAAGAGCAATTATTGCACCGGGAACACATCTTCGTGTAATAAAAAATAAAATTATCAATAATAAAAATTACGTTGTATTAGAAATTGCTAATGAAATAAATTATCAAGAGCCCGTTTTTGATTTATATGACGGAGAATTAAAAGGCATTGGTATTGATAAGTATAGAACGACATTTAACGAAAAAACGGAAAGAAAGATAAATTCTTTCCAGCTGAATAATATTTTTGGAGCTTGGTGTGGTGAATCACTAGGATCAGTCACTATTAAAAATGTGATAGATAAAATTATCGAAGGCAAAATTTCAGTTGAATATGCAATACATAAATACTTTAAAGAAATTTCAGAGGTTTTCTCTATTGATAATAGCACCTTATTATCCAATAAATTATATATTGCTCTTTATGATCCATTAATGAGTAAAGCGTTTAATCAGTATGTGAATGAAAATATAACCTTAGAAGCATGGAAAAACAGCTATGATTTTAACTATTTAAACGATACTATAACTGATAATTTAAATAGAATTAAATTATTAATAAATAATATTTATGATATACCAAAATCGATTGATTATTTAAGTGACGCATCAATTGATTTACTCTCTCATTATTTTAATGAACCTAATAAAAATAAATTGACAGTTGATTTATTGAAAATAGCTTTAAATGAACAAGAGTATAATATTGCTATTAATGATGTTGATTATTTAATCTCATTAAATAGTAATAAAGATATTTTATCATCATTTGGTATAAACGAAGTACGAGCATTAAGTCAAAAAAGATCACATGAGAATAAATCAACTGATAATTTATTTGAATTAAGCTTAGGGCTTAATAATAGTGAAATTGTAGAGGATAAAATAAAAATCCATGATATCGAAGTAGACAAAAGACTACTTATCAGCTTAGGTGCGAAAATTAATAATAAAAAAATAGAGCATACGGATATTTTTGAAAAAAATCATGATTATTCTAATTTTACATTCGATGCGGATAAGCTAAATGATTATTTCTTATGTGCTTCGGGAACAGATGATGATAAAACAGCTATTTCTATTATTAGAAGCTTATTAAATAATAAAGAAGAGAATATAAAAAAATTAATTTCAATTAATGCTGAGCGTATTGATTATCTTGCAAGTTATGAACGATTAGTTAAAATTCTAGAATTAGAAAAAGTCCCATTTGATGAACATTATTGGGAGAGCATCAGAAAACCTTCATTAAAAATACCTAGACATATGAAAATATTGAGTAAGGTAGGTTATGCTAATATTGGTTATTCCATGTGGCAGTCTGTTAATAATACTTTTTCTTTAGCAGAACAACTCAATAACCCAAATATATCTTTACAACAACGAAAAGAAATCATTACTGACTTGTCCTTAATGTGGTCTGAAATGGCATTTAATGGGGTTTCTGAAATAATTGAAATTGCAATAGCAAAAGGATTATTGCGATATCGACACAACCCTTTGGAATATGTGAGTAAGATAAGCACGCGAGTAGGGATTGCGCTTAATGTGCTTTCAGTTGGATTTGATATTTATCATGCTTATGATAATTTCAGCCGTATTTCAGGTGAGACTGATGAAAAGAGAAAAATTGATTATATCGTTAATGGTTCATTCGCGATTGTTTCAGGGCTTGTTACTGTCGGCATTTCTATAGCTATACTTGCAGGTTCAACAATTGCAGGACCTATTGGTATTGTCGCGAGTACTTTGATTGCATTGGCAACTTCAATTTATAATGCAGTAAGATTAATTGAAGAGGCAAAAAAACAAGTCAATTTTACACCTATGGAGGAATTAAATAATGGTTTTCATGCCTTTCTTATGGGCGATATTATGCCAGATAAGAAAAATGAGATAATATATTTAGACACCGAAAATCAACTTGAAGAGATGATTGATAAAAAAGCGTTAACTCATTATGAAGAAATAAAAGAACAGAGCCCAAATAGTAGCTATTTTTATACAAATGAAAAACAGATTTATCAAGAACATTATTATTATAAAGTTATTTCTACATTAATAGAAGAAACAGTCGATTCTATTTTAATACCTTCAAAAGATTTTATTTCTCAGCGAATAGCACAAAATATGAGCCAAAAAGAAGCTGAAGAAATGTCAGCGCTTCATCCTAATCTGCGTGCGAAAAAAACAGTCTATAAATATTATTTACCTAAAGAAGCGATTGCCACAGATGAAAAACTTATTTTTGATATGGATTTTTATATTAATGAGTTAAACCGATATACAATAAAAATTGCTTCTGACGACGAAGATGCTATTTTTGGCGAGATAGTGGATGAAGATTTTTTTAAGAATAGTAAAACGACTAAAGAATATGTAATTAATAAATTAGGAGAAAGTAAATTAGAGAATGGATTAATAAAAACTAATAATATTGAAAAATACTATACTTCGGATTGGCATGAAAATGCAGTGCTTTATTTTAACACACATAATGGTAATGATATTATTGCAGCACCCTCAATAACTCAAAATACATTCGATATTTATAATGGCACTAAGCGATTAAGTGGTGGTGAAAAAGATGATGTATTTAATGTCTTTACATCAGAGTCACCTTATTATGCGAGTCGTTTTTATGGTAGAGAAGGAAATGATACACTTCGCCTGATAAAAACCACAGGTAAATACACGGGTTATAAAGTCGATTTACAACATAATTACGTTAAATTTCAAAACTCAGAAGATAAAACTAATAGCCAAAGTTTTCATTCAAAACTTTATCTTTATCAAAGTGAAGGGCGTTTTTATTCGAAAAAACTTATTGATACAATGCCTAATATAGAGTTACAAGATCAGCAAGTCATTGCGTATTTAGACAGTATTGAAAATGTTATTGGCAGTGAAACAGGTGATGATTATATTTTGGGTAATGAAGAGGATAATTATTTAAATGGTGCTGGTAGTGTTGATCATTTATATGGTAAAGGGGGAAATGATACACTTGTATTAAATGAAGGTTATGCTGAAGGGGGGGAGGGCAATGATAGCTATGTTATTTTACGTTCTTCTTTAGAACAGAGTTATAATAAATTATTTGAAACTATAATTAATGAAACTAATAATTTCGGATCTAGTGTTGTAAGGTTTAATTATTGTTTTGATGAGATAACATCAATAAAACGTAATAAAAAAGATATTATTTTTGATTTTAAAATTAATAATGAAAATCAGGAGGGAAAATATATTTATCATTCTGTGACATTGAAAAATGTTTATGATGATTCAGTAAATAATACGCATTCACATCGTTATACATTAATAACTCAAGATGGTTTTACACTCACGTTGGATGAAAGTACTAAAGATAAGGTATTATACAAGTTTAGTTATTTAGAAAAATATAATGAATCAAAATTAGCAATTAAAGATTTTTATATTAATGAGTATGATAATTTAGTTGTGACTGCTTTTAAAAGTCAGAGTCGAAATATAAAATTATTGCCAGAGTTTAAATATAGTGGTTTCTCATCTGGAACAAATTTACGATTTGGTATTCACGGGAATAACCAAAATAATCATTATTTTGGTATTGAGGCTAACTCATACATTAAATTAAGTCAGGGAAATGACAGTTATCAAATAAAAACATTTTTAACAAACAATAACAATGAAAGGGTAAATATCTCACTATCTGACTATATCGATAAACTAACTGATGCTGATGTGAGCCATTTCTTTTTAACAGATATAAGTGGTTTTGATTTAACATTTAAAGATGGCCTTTTATCTCATCGCTATCTTCCTGATGATTATTTAACGCTATCTTTCGATTCAGAGCTATTAAATAAAATCGTCGATACAAACGTGAGTATTCGATTAATAGATAAAGATAATATTGTTTTTACATTACCAACTAAAGATAGCTATTCAAATTTGCTAATGCCTGTAGTTAATTTGAATTTAAATATAAGTAATAATGATGATTTATTAGTGATCCCTGAATCACTTATTTTAAATAAAGAAGCATTATCTGCCTATGGTGTTAATTCAGTAGTGCCTTATTCAACTCCATTATCAGTAGCACTTGCAGATAAACCGAAAGAACTCATTGATTTATTGCCTATTATTGAACTGAATGATGGGAATGATATTGTTATTAATCATAATAATATAAGCTCAGTTATTGATGGTGGGAAAGGTGATGATAATATTCTTGTCAATAAAGGGCATCATATTTTAATTGCTGGAGAAGGTAATGATCGCTTGAGCGGAGGTGAAGGCAACGATCTGTTAATTTCTCAATTTGGTCATGATTATCTGAGTGGGGGTGAAGGTAACAATGTATATGTGGTGCAAAAACGGCAAAGTCATGTGACTGTTTATGATGAAGGAAAAAACAGTCATATTTTTGTGACTGGATTGACGGAAAATGAAACATTGATTTCATCTCAAGTGGGTAATAATACACAGTATCAAACTGAAGATAAGCAATTTACGCTAACTGTAAAAATGGCAGCAAATGAGGTGAATGAAAAAGAACAGAAACCTGTTATTTCGATGACTGAAACATCCTCAGAGCTATCATTACAAGGGGTGGCAAATATTATCCAAGATATGGCAATATTCAATCAGCAACAATTTACTGTCGTAAACAATCATGAAACTATGTCGCTATCGACATGGTCACCTTTGGCATTAGTGGAAAAGCAGTTGTGATTTTTTAATCATTGAGATGCCATAACTTAAAAAAACAGCTCCAATTTGATTTGGGGCTGTTTCACAGATAACAAATATCTTAACTACGATAACGTTAAAGCTGAAAATAACGAGCAAGCAGTGGAGCGGTAAAATTCTTTTTTAAATAAAAGCCTCTGGGTAATGTCATAATACGTTGTCCATTTTCACCAATGGCTTCGGTTAATGCCTTGCTGTTAGCTGCTTTAGGACGGATTTGTAAGACTTGTCCGTGGCGTGCGGTAATGCTTTCTACTTTACCCAACACAATCATATCCATTAGCTCTTCCCAATCATGACGTAATAATTCTTCTTCCGTCCTATTAGGGCTCCAAAGTAATGGAGAGGCGACGCGACGTTGTGCTAATGGTATTTCCCTTTCTCCTTCAACAGGCACCCATAATACTTTTGAGAGTTTACGTTTTACATGGCTATTTTCCCATGTAATACCGCTGTTTCCGGTTAATGCTGCGACACAGACAAAAGTTGTTTCCAAAGGCATACCTAATCTATCAATTGGAATTGTTTTGAGTTCAATGCCCAACTCACTGAAGTCTTGCTCAGGTTTGCTACCTGCACTTGCACCTAAATAATATTCCAACAACATACCTACCCAGCCTTTATCTCTTTTAAGATCAATTGGGATAGGAAGTTGTGCAAAAGAGGCAAGTTCACCAAAAGTATAACCTGCAAGCGCTTTTGCTCGTTCGAATAAAACTTGCTCATTTTCGGGCGCTACTGGTGGCGTAAACATAGTTATTATCTTCTTGTATAAATAATAGACAGAAAAAACAGGTTATTGATAACGTATTTAGCTTTATTTCATTTAAATCATAATAGCATGATATATCATCATTTTTTTGAGTTAACTCGCCAATTGAAATTTATAATTCTAAGTTGTGCACGGTTATCCTGAAATCATAAACAGGCTTTTGCACTAGGTTATCCACAGCTTTATGGGATAACTCACAGAAAGTGAGATCACTGTTCTGATTTACAGCCTTGACTTTTGCAGATATTTGCCAAAATTATCCTATTTTGTCTAACTAATCGGCATAACCTGTGGATAAAACACCCTATGGTTATTTTTTGTGCGATTTAAGCAGGGGAGTATTTTAATTGTTTTACCCAATCGCTGAAATAGGCATTGAAATATAGCTATTAATTTGAATTATAAGTGATATTTTAAAATTTATATCAACAGCCTTTCTAACAATATAAAAACTATACCCTGATTATCTCACTCTTTTTCACATAGATATCCACAGAAAAAGTGAATAAATCCCCTAAGCATTTATGTGGGTGTTTATAACTTTCAAGGTTTCTGTGAATTAACGCAAATAATGGCTAATCCGTATGCTGAAAAGAGACGATAACCTATTTTAATCTTGGTGTATCGATATCAGGTGTAAACCACGCTGATTTAAAATCAAACCAGCCAAAAGTATTCATTTTGACACCTCGTATGGTTCTCTGCCCTTGTAGCTCTAATAAATGGTGAAATAGAGGGTAAAGCCAAATATCTTGTGTTAGCTGGCGACACCACTCTTCAAGTGGCAAAGATTTTTGATGCCATAATGTGAGCTCTTGTGAGAACGGTGCTCCCAAACATTGGTGAAAGAGGGGTAATTCATAAAGTGCAGCAAAAATTGAGAACTCTAAAGGCTTATAAAAATTCACTGTCGCTAACCAAATATCACTATTAGCTTCACCGTAATACCATTGTTCATAATCAAGTACTTGAATGGTTAGTTCAATATCATACTGAGATAAAATACTTTCTATTAAGTCTGCAATAGTACTGTATTCATGATGCTCTTTATAAAGCGTGACAGTGAGTTTTGTTAATGAAGCTGGTTTAGGATGTTGGCGTATTAATTTACTGTGATGCCAATGAAGTAATAAGCCATAAGCGGGAGACCAATGACGTTGATAGAAAGGATCACAATGAGTGAGCATATTAACAGGGGTCAATACACTGCTTAACCATTCCCTTATTTCAGTCTGTTGGCACAGTTTTGAGCGACTATCATAGAGAAGAAAATAACACCCTTCCTCTTTACGACTTTCTAATGAATCTTTATTGGTATCATCGTCCGTTAAATGAATAGTTGAACAAACCATCTTGTTATTCAGTTCAGGAACGACCCAAATATCAATTTCATCTAATAATGCCCGCAAGCCAAAATAGCGATTAAAGGCCTTGATTTGCAGCTTATGTTTATCATTAGCGATAACTTGATAAGCGCCTGTGCCAATAGGGTGTTGTGCAAAAGAGGGAAGTGATGCCCATTCTTGCGGCAAAATAACAGCTTGTGGACTCCCTAATAACGTTGCAAATTGCTTATCAGCTTCGCTTAAGTAAATGTCGAGCACATAAGGTTGGGGCGAGGAAATTTGTTCTATATGGGCATAAAGAGGATTGCAGTGTTTCATTCTCATTAAAGAAGTGCTGATATCTTCAAGTGTAAGCTCTCGACCATGATGAAAATAGATAGAGGGACGTAAATAAAATCGCCAATGTTGCTCTGTGAGCATTTGCCAATGATGAGCTAATTCCGCTTCTACTTCCCCATTTTCCTCTTTTAGATGCACCAACGAATTGAATATTTGGCTCATTAAATGCAATTCAGAGCGCCTTAATGGTGTTCCTGGTAATAAATTTTTAAAGGGACGGTAGTAAATAATACGTAGTAATTGTTGACCGGGATGAAAGCTTTTTTCAATTTGTGAGAGCACCATTTGGCGTACAGAATCTTTATCACCCATTAGTGCTACAAGCTTTTCAATATCATTATCTTCTATTAGTCTTTCGGCGCGATTTTGTTGGATCTCAAGTGCATTAGAATGAAAAATAAGCGTGGATTTTTTACCTCGACCGACTTCTGCTTGCCAATTTATCCAACCTATTTCTTGCATTTTATTTAATAAAGAGCGGACATGACGACGTGTGCAATGCAGGGTTTGTGCTAATTCTTGTAACGTTGTTTCGGTTGCTTTTCCCTGAAAGGCTTGCCATAAGCGAATAAATTGTAACTCTAAGCGGGGTGAGGTCATAAAAGAGGAAATCCCTTGATAAAGTGATCAATTTTAATTTCCTTATATTAGACCGATAATGCCTGTGTTTAAAGTTAGCTCTCATGTTAGTTATCACAAATTACGAATACTGACAGACTCCCCCATTTGAGCATTCGGTGATTACCGGCCAGTGATACGGATCACTGGCTTTTTTATTTGAGCAAAAAAAAGCCGTAAATGAATTTACGGCAAGAATGACAAAGTAAACATCACAGAAAGTAGAAGAAGGTGAAAAAATTACTGTAGTTAGCGCATAAAGGTGGGTTGTTTTGCCTCGTAAGCACTAATATCATCTTGGTGTTGCAGCGTTAATCCAATGCTGTCTAATCCTTCAATCATGCAGTGACGGCGAAATGAGTCGATTTCAAAAGAGAAATGTAATTCACCCGCTCTAACCTCTTGTGCCACTAAATCTACGGTAATTGGTGTACCAGCATGTTCTTTTACCCAATCAAATAATTGTGAGATTTCATCATCACTTAATTTGATGGGTAATAATTGATTGTTAAATGAATTTCCGTAAAAAATATCAGCAAAGCTGGGTGCGATAACGGCGTGAAAACCATAATCAGTTAATGCCCAAGGTGCGTGTTCACGAGATGATCCACAACCAAAGTTTTCTCGTGCTAATAAAATAGAAGCGCCTTGGTAAATTGGCTGATTTAAAATAAATGTAGGATCAGGCTGAGTGCCTTCGTCATCCAAAAAACGCCAATCATGAAACAGGTGTTTACCAAAACCAGTACGCGTCACTTTCTGCAAAAATTGCTTAGGAATAATGGCGTCGGTATCCACATTTGCTGCATCTAAAGGAACCGCAATACCCGTGTGTTGAGTAAATTTATTCATTGTGTTCTCCTTTAAGATGCCACTGCAAATGTACGAATATCTGCAAAATGACCATTAATAGCAGCAGCTGCCGCCATTGCAGGACTAACTAAGTGTGTTCGACCTCCACGACCTTGGCGGCCTTCAAAGTTACGGTTGCTGGTAGATGCACAGCGTTCGCCTGGATTTAATCGGTCGTTATTCATGGCCAAACACATTGAACAACCCGGTAAGCGCCATTCAAAACCTGCTTCAATAAAGATTTTATCTAAGCCTTCCGCTTCCGCTTGGGCTTTAACCGGCCCTGAACCCGGAACAACAATCGCTTGAACATGAGAGGCGACTTTATGACCTTTGGCTATTTCAGCGGCAGCACGTAAATCTTCAATACGAGAATTTGTACAAGAGCCAATAAAGACTTTGTCGATAGCGACATCTGTTAAGTTAACGCCTTCACTTAATCCCATATAAGCCAAGGCTTTTTCAGCAGAGGCACGTTCAACAGGATCGTTAAAACTGTTTAATAATGGAACAATTTGGTCAATCGCAATGACTTGGCCTGGGTTGGTTCCCCATGTGACTTGTGGTGCGATATCGGCAGCATTGATAGTCACTGTGGCATCAAAGATTGCATCATCATCAGATTTTAAGGTTCTCCAATAAGTGACGGCTTCATCCCATGACTGATCTTTAGGCGCAAATTGACGCCCTTTTAAGTAGTCAAAAGTGGTGTCATCAGGTGCGACTAAACCTGCTTTAGCTCCCATCTCAATTGCCATGTTACATAAGGTCATTCGACCTTCCATGCTTAAGGCTTCAATGGCTTCACCTGCAAATTCAACGATATAGCCTGTACCCCCCGCACTGCCTAATTTGCCGATAATGGCTAATACGATATCTTTTGCCGTGATCCCAATGGCTGTTTTACCCTGAACTTCGATTTTTAATGTTTTAGCACGAGACTGTTTTAAGGTCTGAGTTGCTAAAACATGTTCAACTTCTGAAGTACCAATCCCAAAAGCTAATGAACCAAAAGCGCCATGAGTTGCTGTATGTGAATCACCGCAAACAATAGTCATTCCCGGTAAGGTTATGCCTTGTTCTGGCCCCATTACGTGAACAATTCCTTGATAAGGATGATTTAAGTCATACAACGTGACACCAAATTCTTGGCAGTTTTTCATCAACTCTTGCATTTGAATTCTTGCCATATCACCACAAGCATTAATATCTTTAGTTTGTGTTGATACGTTGTGATCCATCGTTGCAAAGGTTTTATTCGGTTGACGAACAGGGCGACCTTTTGTCCTTAATCCATCAAAGGCTTGAGGCGATGTCACTTCATGCACTAAATGCCGGTCGATATACAGAATGGGTGTTTCATCACTCACTTCTCTGACAACATGTGCATCATAAATTTTTTGATATAATGTTTTACCCATGTTATGCCCCTTCACGAATATATTGAGCGATACGATCACCCATTTCGGCGGTTGTGATTGCGTTACCATCACCCGCTAAATCTGCGGTGCGATAGCCTTTTGCTAACACTTGTGTGATAGCATCTTCAATGGCTTGAGCTGCATTATCTTCATTAAAGCTATAACGTAATAACAGTGCGGCAGACAGAATTTGTGCAATAGGGTTAGCAATGTTTTTACCTGCTATATCAGGAGCTGAACCTCCAGCTGGTTCATATAAGCCAAAGCGTTCTTCGTTAACACTGGCAGATGGCAACATTCCCATAGAGCCAGTGATCATTGCGCATTCATCAGATAAAATATCGCCAAAAATATTGGAGCACAGCAACACATCAAACTGAGAAGGATCTTTAATTAACTGCATTGTTGCGTTATCGATATACATATGCTGAATTTCAACATCTGGGTATTCTTTTGCGATCCCTGTTACCACTTCACGCCATAAAATAGAGCTTTGTAATACGTTAGCTTTATCAATTGAGGTTACTTTATGACGGCGTTTACGTGCTGATTCAAACGCAAAGCGTGCAATACGTTCAATTTCATAACGATGATAAATTTCAGTATCAAAAGCACGCTCTTGTGCACCTTCACCTTCACGACCTTTAGGTTGACCGAAATAGATACCGCCTGTTAATTCACGTACACATAAAATATCAAAACCACGTTGTGCAATATCGGCTCGTAATGGGCAGTAGGCTTCTAAACCTTCATATAAGCGAGCTGGGCGTAAATTGCAGAACAATTTAAAATGCTTACGTAATGGTAATAAAGCACCACGTTCTGGCTGTTCATTTGCAGGTAAATGTTCCCATTTAGGACCACCGACTGAACCAAATAAAATCGCATCAGCTTGTTCACAACCTACTAAAGTATCTGCGGGTAACGGAGTACCATGATTATCAATGGCAATGCCACCGATATCGTATTCTTTTGTTGTGATATTGAGTGAGAAGCGCTCACTAACTGCCTTCATCACTTTTTGTGCTTGAGCCATGACTTCAGGGCCAATACCATCTCCGGGTAATACTGCAATATGATAATTTTTTGACATAATTAAACCGCTTCTTGTGTTGTGTGTTGTTTGCGTTTTTCTATTTCGACTTGCTCTGAGCGCCAAATGCTATTAATAACGTGGATCATGGCATTTGCTGATGAACCTACGATGTCAGTTTCTAAACCCATTCCATGAAATTTACGTCCTTGATATTCAACGACGATATCAACTTGCCCTAAGGCGTCTCTGCCTTCACCTTTAGCTGTTAATTGGTAAGTGACTAATTTCAACGGATAACCTGTTGCGCGAGAGATGGCTTGATAAACCGCATCGACGGGACCATTACCCGTTGCTGCTTCAGTAATTTCTTTATCACCATGAGTAATGCTGACACTCGCGGTAGCAACGGTTGATGAACCCGATTGAGTATTAAAATAATTCATTACAAACTCATCAGGCTCTTGTTGCTGTTGTCCCATAAATGCTAAAGCTTCCAAATCGTAATCAAAGACTTGGCCTTTTTTATCAGCCAAACGTAAGAAGGCAGAATATAAAGTATCCAAGTTATAATCTGTTTCACGATAACCCATCTCTTCCATACGATGTTTAACTGCCGCACGACCTGAGCGAGAAGTTAAATTCAGTTGCACTTCTTTTAATCCGATAGATTCTGGAGTCATGATTTCGTAGGTTTCGCGGTTCTTCAAAACGCCATCTTGGTGAATACCCGATGAATGCGCGAATGCATTGGAGCCAACAACAGATTTATTAGCATGAATTGGCGTATTACATAATTGGCTGACTAATTGGCTGGTGCGATAAATTTCTTTGTGATTAATCCGTGTCTGAACATTCATCATTTGTTCACGGACTTTTATCGCCATAATGACTTCTTCTAATGCGCAGTTACCTGCACGTTCGCCTAAGCCATTAATTGTCCCTTCGACTTGTCTTGCACCCGCTTGTACTGCGGTAATTGAGTTAGCGACCGCCATGCCCAAATCGTCATGACAGTGAACAGAAATAATAGCTTTATCAATATTGGGAACACGCTCAAACAAGTTGGTGATAATGCCACCAAACTGATAAGGCGTTGTATAGCCTACGGTGTCTGGAATATTAATGGTGGTTGCACCAGCATTAATTGCGCTTTCAACAATTCGACATAAATTATCGATATGAGTACGTCCCGCATCTTCGCAAGAAAATTCCACATCATCGGTATAGCGACGAGCTCGTTTTATTGAGTTCACGCCCATTTCAATAATATCTTCGAATGATTTCTTCAATTTATGTTCAGCATGCAATGCCGAGGTTGCCAAGAACACGTGGATACGAAAAGCTTCTGCGACTTTTAAAGACTCTGCTGCAACATCAATATCGTTATCAACACAGCGTGCTAATGCACAAATACGGCTATTTTTGATTTCGCGTGCAATGGTTTGTACGGATTCAAAATCACCGGGAGAAGAAACAGGAAAGCCCGCTTCAATGATATCCACACCTAAACGCTCTAAAGCGTAAGCAATTTGTAACTTCTCTTTTACGCTTAAGCTCGCCTGCAATGCTTGTTCACCATCTCTCAATGTAGTATCAAAAATAATCACGTCATGGCTCATAATCTGTTCCTTTCTCTTTTTATTTGCTGTTTGCGCTCTCCCAGGTATAAAAAAACCCGCGACTAGCGCGGGTTTTCTCTCTAAGGGCAGGTGTGTTTCACTTTTTACCCATAAGCCGACCGCGCATAAAAGTTGCGAGTAGTAGTAGGCTTGATAGTAAAATTGCGTTTGACATGAAACATCCTTAGATAAGTTCTCAATAATCTGTATTTATTGATACCTAATACCAATAAAGATGTCAAGTGTTGGAATTTATTAATTCATTTGTCAGTGTTATTTATAAATTTTTCATAGTGATTCTGGCTAATATCTAAATTTTTACTAATGATTATAACTATCAAGCATTCATTGATTGGGTTAATGTTCCATACGTTGTTTGAAAAAGAGTGAAATGAAAAATTAAACAATTGTTTGCTTTTTTTTTAATCAGCCAGTGGGTAGGGGAAAAAGAGGGGGTTAGGGGAGGAATAATTGACAAATGTGAGCAACGTTTTGAATGTAAGAATAAAAATCATTGTATTATAAAAAATAATAGATATCGGATACCTATTTTAGGAATGAAAGTACATTATTTTATTATGATTTTTATCATACTTTGTTTTATTATTTGCAAGGCAGAAGGTAAAACAGGTTGTAATATATATTGATATAATCATTTTCTATACATGTAATTTTAATGTCAAAATTAATTTCTTATATGAAATATGTTTTTTTATTGATATGAAAATTATGTTTTTAGTTATATACATGGATGATGAATAATAAATTTTAATAAATAGTTTAAGTAATAGTTAAAGCTTATTTATTATTAATAATATATTAGTTAATAATGTTTATTTGACTATTATGATAACATAGTGGAGTAAGAAATGACGGATTACACATCAGCAACAGTTACCAGCAGAGAATCAGCAGATATGCATTTACGTAATGTTGATCTTAATTTATTAACGGTATTTGATGCTGTTATGCAAATGCAAAATGTTACCCGTGCTGCGCAAGTACTGGGCATGTCACAACCCGCAGTGAGTAATGCTGTATCTCGCCTTAAAGTTATGTTTAATGACGAATTATTTGTTCGCTATGGACGCGGTATTCAACCTACATTAAGAGCTAAACAACTTTTTGGCCCAGTAAGACAAGCCTTACAATTGGTTCATAACGAGCTTCCTGGAGCAGGATTTGAACCAGAACAAAGTGAGCGTATATTTAATTTATCTATTTGTAGTCCTCTAGATATAAAACTAGCACCCAAAATAGTTGAACAAATTAAAAATGAAACACCTAATATTAACGTTAATATTAAGTCTTATTTAAATAGCAATATAGAACACCAATTAAAATATCAAGAAGTTGAGTTCTTTATTAGCTATAAGGAATTTGAAAAGACTGAATTTCATTCACAACCACTATTTAATGACGAAGTTGTTTTAGTCGTTTCTAATAAACATCCTCGTATTAAAGAGAGTGTGACCCAAGAGATGTTATTAAATGAGCAACATTCCATTGTTTCTTTAGATGATATTGGTTCATTTAGTGCGCCTTATTATAAAGATACTCATTTGGAAGATTTAATCACTTATCAAGGAACCGATTTAAATAGTGTATTAAATATTGTATCTAGAACTTATTTGGTCGCTATTGCACCAAGATGGTTAGTTGAAAGTTATTCTGAGCAATTAGATATTAAAGCTGTGTCGTTACCTTGGGAAAAAACAGAGCGTCCATGTTACTTGATTTGGCATGAGTCAACAGCGCGTGATAAAGGCCACTTATGGATGAAAAATTTATTAAGTGAAGTTTGTCAAAAATAGAGTGTTTTTGCTCATAATTAGTTTTTTTTACTAATTATGCAGAAATAGTGGCAGATAACGTTAGCTATTCGGCTAATGACCAAAATGGCGTTTATGCAGTTAGGTAAACTAAATTGGATTGCTGTCACTATTTTTGCCCTTTCTTTGTAATAATGACTCTTATTTGTATTATACTGTGCTAAACCTATTTTTTTTCACTAATATTCTCCTCTCTATATTGTCATTGATTAAGTTATAACAATTACCTATTGTTATTTATCAGCTTTTCTTTTCGGCTTTCCATAAAAAATAAGATCATCATATTTAGTTTTCTCACGATGATGAGATAGCCTTTTTTGACAAAACTTTTCATAACTCACAATTTTACAAATTTATGTAAAATTGAATTCCTTTATTTTGGTGGATCACTTAGACTTTTATTCGAGTCAGCGAACATGTGTAAGCTGAAATTGTAAGGGAGACATTTTCTCCATTTCGGTTTCATAACACGGTCGCTTTTCCATAAATAGCAGGAAAATTATGATAACTAATAATAATCTTCATGATTATCATATAATTAGAAGATTGCAGATGCAATTTTTGCACAGCGGGAATAAAATTGCTTATCGTCAGTGGGATGCTAAGCGCAATATCGAAATGTCTTGGGAGTCGGTTGAAAAGAAAACACGCGCGCTCTCAAATGCATTGTTAGAAATGGGTGTGGATATTCAAGAAAATATTGGGATCTTTTCTCAAAATACCATTGATTGGTCTTTAGCTGATATTGCTTCTTTGCAGCTACGTGCAGTAACTGTTCCTCTTTATGCAACAAGTAGTGTTGAACAAGCCGCTTACATTTTAAATGATGCGAATATTCGTATTCTTTTTGTTGGCGACCAAAAGCAATACGATATTGTTTCTGAATTATTAGCGTTATGTCCTCAGCTTGAACATATTATTGTGTTTAACTCTGATGTTGTGTTAAACGAAAATATACCTTCATGTTATCTGGAAAATTTAATTAACCAGTCAACATTTCAGCATGATGACGTGTTAAAACAGCGTATTAATGAATGCAATTTAGATGATCTGTTTACTCTGATTTATACATCAGGAACCACAGGTGAACCTAAAGGCGTTATGCTTGACTATACAAGTCTAGCATCACAACTTTATCTACATGATGAGCGTCTCTCATTATCTGATAAAGATGTTTCTCTCTGTTTCTTACCTCTTTCTCACGTTTTTGAACGCGCGTGGAGCTTCTATGTGATGCATACAGGTGCGGTTAACGTGTATTTGACTGACACTCATGCTGTCAGAGAGGCAATGAGTGCGGTTAAACCTACCGTGATGTGCGCCGTTCCTCGCTTTTATGAGAAAGTGTATAGCGCTATTCAAGATAAAGTGTCTCAAGCTTCAGTGTTTCGTCAATTTATCTTTAAATGGGCGATAAAGCAGGGTGAAAAACAGCGTGAAGCACAACTAAATCAACGTCAACAGGGCTTTATTTCCCGCTTATGTTATCGTTTTGCAGATAAAAAAGTGTTAAGTCCAGTGCGTCAAATTTTAGGTGGGCGAGTTCGCTTTTTACCTGCGGCAGGAGCGCGTTTAGATGATGCTGTGATCCGCTTCTTCTTGGCTACTGGTATCAATATTAAATATGGCTATGGTATGACAGAAACCTGCGCCACAGTTTCATGCTGGGAAGAGAACAAATATAAATTAGGTTCTATTGGCACCCCATTGCCGGGCGTCGAAGTGCGTATTGGCGCAGAAAACGAAATCCAAGTACGTGGCAGCATTGTCATGAAAGGGTATTTCAATAAGCCTGAAGATACGGCGGATGCCTTTACAGAAGATGGATGGTTACGTACCGGAGATGCTGGTGCACTTGATAGTGATGGCATGTTATTTATCACTGAACGTTTAAAAGATTTAATGAAAACGTCAAATGGTAAATACATTGCACCACAAATGATCGAAGGAACATTAGGGCAAGACCGCTTTATTGAGCATATTGCGGTGATCGCAGATACACGCAAATTTGTTTCTGCACTTATCGTACCTTGCTTTGATGCATTAGAAGAACACGCGCGTGCATTAAATCTAAAATATCAAGATCGTATGGAATTATTACGCCATACTAAAATTAAAGAGCTATTTGATGAACGTTTACGTGAAATGCAAAAAAACTTTGCAAGTTTTCATCAAGTTAAGCGCTTTACTCTTCTTGCTGAAGGCTTTTCTATGGAATCGGGTGAATTAACACCAACATTGAAACTTCGCCGTAAAATTATTTTTGAACGCTATCGAAATGAAATCGAATTAATGTATCAAGATTAATTTTAATTGATGAAAAAGCACCTAAATGGTGCTTTTTTCTTTTGAAATTACTTATTGATAGATAATAATGATTGAAATAATTGATAAAAGACATAAACGGAAACGTTGACGCATACGGTTTTATCAGTAAATTGTGTTAAAATGCAAACTCAGATCAGCATGATGACTGAAATTCATAGCAATATGTAATAAATAACACATTTAATAATTAAAAGAGGCTAATGTGAAACTGGATGAAATCGCCCGCTTGGCTGGTGTTTCACGAACAACAGCAAGTTATGTCATTAATGGTAAAGCGAAACAGTACCGTGTAAGTGACAAGACTGTTGAAAAAGTGATGGCGGTGGTCAGAGAGCATAATTACCACCCGAACGCTGTTGCCGCGGGATTACGTGCTGGTCGTACGCGTTCTATTGGTTTGGTTATTCCTGATTTGGAAAATACCAGTTATACCAGGATCGCAAATTACCTTGAACGACAAGCGCGTCAACGCGGTTATCAATTACTGATTGCCTGTTCAGAAGACCAGCCAGACAACGAAATTCGTTGTGTTGAGCACTTACTGCAACGTCAAGTTGATGCCATTATTGTTTCAACAGCATTGCCACCAGAGCATCCTTTCTATCAGCGTTGGGCAAATCGTTCATTACCGATTATTGCGTTAGACCGAGCATTAGAAAGTGAGCATTTTATCAGTGTTGTTGGCGATGACTTAGAAGACGCCAAAATGCTGGCAACAGAATTAAAAGCATTCCCTTCGCAATCTGTACTCTATTTAGGCGCACTTCCTGAACTCTCTGTGAGTTTTTTACGTGAACAAGGTTTCCGTAATGTATGGAAAGATGATCCTAGAGAAGTCACCTACCTATATGCAAATAGCTATGAACGAGAAGCTGCTGCGGCTGCTTTTTCTGAATGGTTAAATAACAATCCAATGCCTGATGCGTTATTCACTACCTCTTTCGCTTTATTACAAGGGGTTATGGATGTGACATTACAACGTAGTGGTCGTTTACCAACACAATTGGTTATTGCGACTTTTGGTGATCATGAGTTATTGGATTTCCTTGAATGTCCTGTTTTATCTGTCGCTCAACGACATCGTGATATTGCAGAACGTGTGTTAGAACTTGTTCTTGCGAGTCTTGAAGAAGAACAAAAACCGCAAGCAGGAATTACACGTATTCGTCGTGATTTATGTCGTCGAGGCAGTTTGGGGCGTGCGCGTTAATTGATGTCGCTCTGTTGGTAATTATCTGCATTTATACTCATCCCTGTTTTATTAAATTAAAACGGGGATGTTTTATTTGATTTAAGAATGTCGAATTGCTTAGAGAATATTAAATTTGAGATTAATCTTAAGCGTTTTTTTACTATTTCTCGCATTTTGCTAAATTAGTAGATTGAATTTTGACATATCCATAAGTGATATTGCTTAAATTTAATGAGTAATTAATTTTATTTTGGGAAACTTAAGAAAAAAAGAAATAACTATCTTCATGATATTGAATTATTTTTTTTCGTCTTGCTGTTTTTGTTTATATAAAAGCAACCTCAAATTATTATGTTGGCTAAAGGTAAATGAACTGCAATAAATTAGTTTTTTATAATAAAAATCATGATTTACTTATTATGATTTCTTTATCTGGTTTTCTTCCTTGTAATCGCTATAAATAATTACTTTTCGTGATTAAAAATAGAATTTGAAAAATAACCTCTATTAATCATAGTGTTAATATTTCTTTTTTTCTTTTTGTCGATAATTTAAACATTCCAGAGTATCTACCAAATTACTGTAAATATAAATAAAGCTTCCTATATCTGGCTTGACAACGTTTTCATACCATCCGTAAACTCTATTTGTGGGGATTTGTGGGATAATGTGGTGTAAATTACAAAGCTGGGGGTAATGAGGATGTTTCGTGGAGCAACACTCGTTAATCTTGACAGCAAAGGGCGAATAACAGTTCCTTCCCGTTATCGAACAACGCTGAGTGAGATTTCTGAAGGTCAAATGGTTTGTACCATTGATCTCAATCAGCCATGTTTATTGCTTTATACCCTTCCAGAATGGGAAAAGATTGAGTTAAAATTAGCGGCTTTGTCCTCCATGAATCCTGCGGAACGTCGAGTTCAACGTTTGTTATTAGGTCACGCCAGCGAATGCCAAATGGATAGCGCAGGACGTCTTTTGTTAGCTAGCACGCTAAGACAGCATGCGGGGCTAACAAAAGAGGTCATGTTAGTCGGTCAATTCAATAAATTTGAATTGTGGGATGAACAGGTCTGGTACAAACAGATCGAAAAAGACATTGTAGCCGAGCAAACCTCACAGGAACCGTTATCGACACGACTATTGGATTTATCACTTTAAATAATGACAACGAATAATTTTAGTCATACCAGTGTATTACTGGATGAAGCAGTGAATGGCCTGAATATTAAACCTTCAGGTATCTATATCGACGGAACATTTGGTCGCGGAGGGCACTCTCGTCTAATTTTATCGCAATTGGGCGAACAAGGTCGCTTGATTGCGATAGACAGAGATCCACAAGCGATTGCTGTTGCTAATGAAATTGATGATGCTCGTTTTTCTATTGTTCATGGGCCGTTTTCAAATATTGAGCAGTATGTCACTGAGTTAGGTTTAGCAGGGAAAATTGATGGTGTATTACTGGATTTAGGTGTTTCTTCACCTCAACTTGATGATCCAGAACGTGGTTTTTCTTTTATGCGTGATGGACCTCTTGATATGCGTATGGACCCAACATCAGGGCAATCAGCCGCACAATGGCTGATGACAGCAGCAGAAGAAGACATCACATGGGTATTGAAAACCTTTGGTGAAGAACGATTTGCTAAGCGTATTGCTCGCGCCATTGTTGCACGTAACAAAACAGAAGAGCCTTTGACTCGAACCAAACAATTGGCTGATTTAATTAGCGACGCAAGCCCAGTAAAAGAACGACATAAGCACCCAGCAACACGTAGCTTTCAGGCAATTCGTATCTATATCAACAGCGAATTAGATGAAATTGAAAAAGCATTAAAAGGTGCTGTTTCTGTTTTAGCACCAGAAGGACGTTTGTCGGTCATTAGTTTCCATTCATTAGAAGACCGATTGGTGAAGCGTTTTATTCGAGATGAAAGTAAAGGGCCAGTTGTCCCTGCGGGTATTCCTCTCACAGAAGCGCAGATAAAAGAGTTAGGAAGTGCTCGCTTATCGAGTATTCACAAGATGAAACCGACAGGCGTAGAAGTTGAAGAAAATCCACGGGCACGAAGCTCTGTATTGCGTGTAGCACAACGTATTGAGGAATAAATGTCTACTGAACGACACTCACTACCGAGAGTTATAGGGCAGGATTTACTGCGTCATGGCAAATTACCTGTATGTTTACTGATTGCTGTGATTATTTCTGCGGTGTATGTCGTGACGACCGCACATAAGACACGTTTATTAACAGCCGAGAAAGAGCGTTTAGTGCTGGAGAAAAACGTATTGGAGATCGAATGGCGCAATCTCATTCTTGAAGAAAACGCACTGGCTGACCATAGCAGAGTAGAGCGTTTTTCAAGTGATAGTTTGGGAATGATCCATGTTGACCCAACAAAAGAGAACATCGTGGTTACTAAATAATTAAGGCAAGTATGAAATTTTCACGTTCGGCAAAAGCGAAAGCAAAAACAAAGTCAAATGCCAAACTACGCAAGCCTGAAGAAAAAACAGGATTTGTGAGTTGGCGTTTTGCGTTGCTTTGCGGTGGTATTGGTATCGCTTTAGCCGCGCTATTAATCCGTGTTGCCTATTTACAGATTATTAACCCCGATCCCCTTATTCGTGAAGGGGATATGCGTTCTCTACGTGTACAAAAAGTACCGACAGCAAGAGGCATGATCAGCGATAGAATGGGGAGGCCTCTTGCCGTTAGCGTGCCTGTTTTTGCCATTTGGGCAGATCCTAAAGTTGTATTAGATGCTAATCCCGATATGACAGATTCTCGTTGGTTAGCACTTGCTGATGCACTGAAAATGCCAGTGAATCATATCGAGCAAAAAATTGTCGCAACGCCTTCCGCTCGTTTTATCTACTTAGCTCGCCAAGTGAACCCTGAAATTAGTGATTATATTAGTAAACTAAAAATCACTGGGATTAATATGCGCCAAGAATCAAAACGCTATTATCCATCAGGCGAAGTAACTGCTCACATCATCGGTGTAACAAATATTGATGGTGATGGTATTGAAGGTGTTGAAAAAAGCTTTAACCAGTGGCTGACAGGTGCTCCTGGTGAGCGTGTTGTTCGTAAAGATGGTTTTAACCGTGTTATCGAGAATATCGCTCAAACAGACAGCCAAGCTGCTCATAACCTGATGTTAAGTATCGATGAACGTCTGCAATCTGTGGTTTATCGCGAATTAACCAATGCGGTTATTAAGAATAAAGCAGAGTCGGGAACCGCTGTTTTAGTTGATGTAAATACCGGTGAAGTGCTGGCGATGGCTAACAGCCCATCGTACAACCCAAATAATTTAACGGGAACGCCTAAAGATGCGATGCGTAATCGTGCTATCACCGATATTTTTGAACCAGGTTCTACCGTAAAACCGATGGTTGTGATGAGTGCGCTCCACAATCATATTATTAAAGAAAATAGTGTTATTAATACCGTTCCTTATCGTATTAGCGGGCATCAGATAAAAGATGTGGCGTTATATCATGAGCTTTCGATAACAGGAATATTACAGAAATCGAGTAACGTTGGTGTTTCAAGACTGGCGTTAGCGATGCCTGCATCTGAACTTGTGGATGTTTATTCACGATTTGGATTCGGGAAGCCAACTAACTTGGGGCTAGTTGGCGAAAGTAGTGGCATATTTCCAATAAAAAAACAACGGTGGTCCGATCTTGAAAGGGCCACCTTCTCTTTCGGATATGGGCTAATGGTAACGCCGTTACAGTTAGCGCGTGTCTACGCAACGATTGGTAGTTTTGGTATTTACCGTCCTCTTTCTATTACAAAAGTTGACCCTCCAGTACCGGGAACTCGCGTATTCCCCGAGCCTGTGATGAGAACCGTCGTTCATATGATGGAAAGCGTTGCATTGCCCGGTGGCGGCGGTGTGAGTGCTGCAATTAAAGGTTATCGTGTTGCGATTAAAACAGGGACAGCGAAGAAAGTAGGGCCAGACGGAAAATATATCAATCAATATATCTCTTATGCGGCGGGTGTTGCTCCAGCAAGTCGCCCTCGTTTTGCATTGGTTGTCGTAATCAATGAACCCAAAGCAGGGAAGTACTATGGTGGGGCAGTTTCTGCACCGGTGTTTGGCGCGATCATGGGCGCGGTTTTACGCACAATGAACGTAGAACCTGACGCATTGACGCCAGACGATAAAAATGAATTTGTAATTAAAAAAGAAGAGGATACAAGTGGCCGATCCTAACTTAAGTGACCTATTAGGGGCACTCGGGATACAAGCACCGTCATTGATGCTCAAAGACATGACACTCGATAGCCGAAAAGCGGCGAGCGGTGATCTTTTTATCGCCATCAAAGGTCATGAAACTGATGGTAGACGCTATATTCCTCAAGCAATTGCTCAAGGTGTTTCGGCGGTATTAGCGGAAGCACAAGATGTTGCAACGCATGGTGAAATCCGTGAAAGTCACGGTATTCCAGTTATTTACATTGATAATCTTAATGCAGAATTATCAAAGTTAGCGGGACATTTTTATCATCAACCTGCGGAAAAACTGAAACTGATTGGTGTTACTGGGACTAATGGAAAAACGACAACAACACAATTGTTAGCACAGTGGGCACAAGGTTTAGGTGAAACAAGTGCTGTGATGGGAACAGTAGGTAACGGACTTTTAGGTCATGTTGTTCCTGCGATGAACACCACAGGATCTGCGGTTGATATTCAATTAGAGTTACAGCAATTATTAAATCAAGGCGCGACATTGACCGCTATGGAAGTTTCTTCTCATGGTTTAGTTCAAGGTCGTGTGAGTGCATTGCCTTTTGTGGCGAGTGTATTTACGAATTTAAGTCGTGATCATCTTGATTACCATGGTGATATGGCTAACTACGAAGAAGCAAAATGGTTACTGTTTTCCACTCATTGCAGTGGTGAAAAAATCATCAATGCGGATGATGCCGTTGGTCAAAAATGGTTATCTCGTTTACCTGACGCTGTTGCCGTGACAATGGAAAATAAATTGCCACAGAATTGGCAAGGCCGTTTTGTTAAAACAACCCAGATTAATTATCATGATGCGGGTGCAACCATTCACTTTAGTTCTAGCTGGGGTGATGGTGAAATTGAAAGCCCATTAATGGGGGCATTTAATGTTAGTAATCTTTTATGCGCTTTAGCGACATTATTAGCACTTGAATATCCATTAGATGCGGTTATTAAAGCGTCATCTTCACTCACACCTGTTTGTGGCCGCATGGAAGTATTTAGTGCGGATAATCGCCCTACGGTTATTGTCGATTATGCTCATACTCCAGATGCTTTAGAGAAAGCACTTCAAGCTGCTCGTTTACACTGCACAGGTAAACTATGGTGTGTATTTGGTTGTGGCGGAGATAGAGACAAAGGTAAGCGCCCACTAATGGGAGCAGTCGCAGAAGAGCTGGCTGATAAAGTTGTTATCACCGATGACAATCCTCGTAGTGAAGAGCCTCAAGCAATTATCCAAGATATTCTTTCGGGTTTAATGGATCCTGGTCGTGCGATTGCTATTGAAGGTCGGGCTGAAGCGGTTACTAACGTGATTATGCAAGCAGATACCAATGATATGATTTTAGTCGCAGGTAAAGGGCATGAGGATTATCAGTTGGTTGGCTCGCGTCGTCTCGATTATTCAGACAGATTAACCGTTGCTCGGTTATTGGGGGTGATAGCGTGATCCCTCTGTCTTTAGGAAATATTGCACAAATTAGCAAAGGCACATTGAGCCATCTCGCTCAAAGCCAAGCGGATCAACTTATCATCAAATCGATTTCAACAGATAGTCGTAAAATTGATGAAGATTGCCTGTTTATTGCATTAGCGGGTGAGCGTTTTGATGCTCATGATTTTATTGCTGATGTAAAAGAAAAGGGCGCCGTTGCGGTTTTAGTTAATCGTGAGATTGATGTTGATTGTCCGCAAATCATTGTGAAAGATACCCATCTAGCAATGGGCGAAATTGCAGCACATATTCGTTCGCTAAGCCACGCCAAGATTGTTGCGTTGACAGGCTCTTCTGGAAAAACCTCCGTTAAAGAGATGACCGCTTCTATTTTGCGTCACTGTGGCGAAACCTTATATACCCATGGCAATTTAAATAACGATATTGGCGTACCTTTAACGCTTTTTCGTTTAACGCCAGAACACCGTTTTGCGGTTATCGAATTAGGTGCAAACCATATCGGTGAAATCGCTTATACCGTAAATATGGTAAAACCAGATAGTGCATTGGTAAATAATCTCTTTTCTGCACATATTGAAGGTTTCGGTTCACTGGAAGGGATTGCTCAGGCAAAAGGTGAAATCTTTACCCACTTAAAAGAGCAAGGTACAGCCATTATTAATCTGGATAGTAATGACTTACCTCTGTGGAAACACCATTTGAATGCGCGCCAAACGCAATGGTCATTCTCTTTATCAGCACAAGGTAAAGCCGATTTTTATCCATCAGATATCACGGTTAAGCAATTCATCACAAACTTCACCTTACACACACCAGAAGGTTGTGTAGAAGTCACTCTTCCATTACCGGGTCGTCATAACATTGCGAATGCTTTAGCGGCAAGTGCGCTTGCGCTATCTGCTGGGGCGACGCTTGAAGATATTCGCCTTGGTTTATCGACATTAAAAGCCGTACCAGGAAGATTGTACCCTGTTGAATTAACAGCAGGAAAAATGGTGTTAGATGATACTTACAATGCTAACGATGGTTCGATGATCGCAGGCTTACAGGTTTTGTCTCAATTACCGGGATATAAGATTTTTGTCGCAGGTGATATGGCTGAATTAGGTAAAGATTCAGAAAAATGTCACCGTGATGTGGGGCGTTTTGCACACGATGTAGGTATTGATAGCGTATTTACCGTAGGACATCACAGCCATTTTATTAGTGATGAAAATCAAGGTGGTCAGCATTTTGCATTTAAAGCCGACTTACTTGCTCAATTAATTCCATTATTACAGCAGCATGATGTTGTTTCAGTTTTAGTAAAAGGTTCACGAAGCTCCGCGATGGAAGATATCGTGAACGCATTAAAGGAGTGCTTTGAATGTTAGTTTGGCTAGCCGAATATTTGGTTAAATACCATACATTTTTTAATGTGTTTTCTTATCTGACATTCAGGGCGATTGTTGGCTTATTGACGGCATTAATTATTGCGTTGTGGATGGGACCTCATCTGATTGCATGGTTACAAAAAATGCAAATCGGGCAAGTGGTTCGTAGCGAAGGGCCAGAGTCTCACTTTAGCAAACGCGGTACGCCAACAATGGGCGGGATTATGATCCTGTTCTCTATATCCATCTCCACACTACTATGGGCAAGATTAGATAACCCCTATGTTTGGTGTGTATTACTGGTTTTAATTGGTTACGGCGTGATTGGTTTTGTTGATGATTATCGCAAAGTAGTTCGTAAAGACACAAAAGGCTTAATTGCTCGCTGGAAATATTTCTGGCAGTCCGTACTCGCACTTGTTGTGGCATTTAGTATGTACGCAATTGGTAAAGATACGCCAGCAACACAGCTAGTCGTTCCATTCTTTAAAGATGTTATGCCTCAATTAGGTATGCTCTACATTTTATTGGCTTACTTTGTGATTGTGGGTACCAGTAACGCTGTGAACTTGACAGATGGTTTAGATGGTTTAGCTATTATGCCAACAGTATTTGTTGCTGCGGGCTTTGCATTAGTTGCATGGGCAACAGGTAACGTTAATTTCGCCAGTTATTTGAAAATTCCTTACTTAATGCATGCGGGCGAATTGGTGATTGTCTGTACCGCGATAGTTGGCGCTGGTTTAGGTTTTCTTTGGTTTAACACTTACCCAGCACAGGTCTTTATGGGCGATGTTGGTTCACTTGCATTAGGTGGCGCATTAGGGACTATCGCAGTGTTATTACGCCAAGAGTTCTTATTAGTGATTATGGGGGGGGTGTTTGTTGTTGAAACACTCTCCGTTATTTTACAAGTCGGTTCATTTAAGTTGCGTGGTCAACGTATTTTCCGTATGGCTCCAATTCATCACCATTATGAATTAAAAGGCTGGCCTGAACCTCGTGTTATTGTCCGTTTCTGGATCATCTCACTGATGTTAGTGCTTATTGGTCTGGCGACATTAAAGGTGCGTTAAGATGGCAAATTATCAGGGAAAAAAAGTGGTTGTTGTTGGGCTTGGGATAACAGGCCTTTCTTGCGTTGACTTTTTTATCCGCCAAGGTGTTACACCTAAGGTTATTGATACACGCCAAAAACCAGGAGGCTTAGATAAGCTTCCTGTTGACGTTGAATATCATACAGGTAGTTTTCATCAAGCATGGCTTAACGATGCTGATTTAATTATCTCAAGTCCGGGTATTGCACTTTCGACACCGGAGCTTGTTGAAGCCGCAAATCATGGTGTTGAAATTGTTGGTGATATTGAACTGTTTTGCCGTGAAGCCAAAGCGCCTATTGTAGCGATTACGGGCTCTAACGGTAAAAGTACCGTGACAACGCTTGTGGGTGAAATGGCAAGCGCGGATGGTATTCGTGTTGGAGTCGGTGGCAATATTGGTGTTCCAGCTCTGACCTTATTAACCGAGCCCTATGATTTATATGTATTAGAGCTATCGAGTTTTCAACTAGAAACGACTTATAGCTTACAAGCCGCTGCTGCAACGGTGTTGAATATTAGCGAAGATCATATGAATCGCTATCCGTTAGGATTAGAACAATATCGTGAAGCAAAACTGCGTATTTACGATAATGCTAAAACCTGTGTTTATAACGAAGATGATGCATTAACGCTACCTTTAGCGGGTAAAGATAATCGTTGTGTTAGTTTTGGTGTTGGACAAGGTGATTATCAGCTTGATAACACAAATCGCATTTTAAAAGTGAAAGGTGAAAAAGTCCTTTCAACGGCTGAAATGTACCTTTCAGGACAGCATAACTATACCAATGCATTAGCCGCATTAGCTCTTGCTGATGCTGTGGGTATTTCTCGTAAAGCTGCAACCGAGGTACTGAAAACGTATCACGGTCTTGCTCACCGTTTTCAATTAGTTTATTCACATCAAAATGTACGTTGGATAAATGACTCGAAAGCCACCAATGTGGGAAGCACTGAAGCGGCATTACGAGGACTTGAAGTTGAGGGCACACTACATCTTTTATTAGGTGGTGATGGGAAATCTGCTGACTTCACTTCTTTATTGCCTTATATCAGTGGAGACAATATTCGTCTGTACTGTTTTGGACAAGATGGACACGCATTGGCAAATCTACGACCAGATGTCTCTTTATTAACAGTGACAATGGAAGAAGCCATGCGGGCTTTAGCTCCTTCTGTAAAATCAGGGGATATGGTGTTGCTCTCTCCTGCATGTGCAAGCTTAGATCAGTTTAAATGTTTTGAGCAGCGTGGTGATGAATTTGCACGTTTAGCAAGGGAGCTTGGCTGATGAGCGTATTCGCAATGCGAAGATTAAAACAGTGGCTAGTGGGCAGTTATCAAACTGAGAATACGGCATTTGTACCGTATGATCGCACTTTGCTCTGGTTTACTTTCGGATTAGCGGTTGTCGGCTTTGTTATGGTGACATCAGCTTCAATGCCTGTTGGTCAACGTCTTGCAGAAGATCCTTTCTTATTTGCTAAACGTGATGGCATCTATATTGTTGTCGCATTTTGTATTGCGTTAGTCACCATGCGTATTCCAATGGCAATTTGGCAACGTTATAGCAGCTTAATGCTGTTTGGTTCGATATTACTTTTATTAGTGGTATTGGGGGTAGGGAGTTCCGTTAATGGTGCTTCACGCTGGATTGCGGTGGGACCATTAAATTTCCAGCCTGCTGAATTATCAAAACTTGCGCTGTTTTGTTATTTATCGAGCTATTTAGTCCGAAAAGTTGAAGAAGTCAGAAATAACTTTTGGGGTTTCTGTAAGCCGATGGGCGTGATGTTAGTACTGGCCGTTTTATTGTTATTACAACCAGACTTAGGAACCGTTGTGGTTTTATTCGTAACAACATTAGCACTGTTATTTTTAGCAGGTGCTAAAATTTGGCAGTTCTTAGCCATTATCGGTTCAGGAATTGCCGCTGTTGTTATGTTGATTATTGTTGAACCTTACCGTGTTCGACGTATCACTTCTTTTTTAGAACCTTGGGAAGATCCATTTGGAAGCGGTTATCAGCTTACACAATCTCTAATGGCATTTGGTCGTGGTGATTTGCTTGGACAAGGTTTAGGAAACTCAGTACAAAAACTAGAATATTTGCCAGAGGCACATACCGACTTTATTTTCTCCATTTTGGCTGAAGAACTTGGTTATATCGGTGTGGTTTTGGTGCTTTTAATGGTATTCTTCATCGCTTTTCGCGCGATGCAAATTGGACGACGTGCGCTGATCCTCGATCAACGTTTTTCAGGCTTTTTAGCTTGTTCTATCGGGATCTGGTTTACATTCCAATCATTGGTGAATGTAGGTGCAGCAGCAGGCATGTTGCCGACAAAGGGATTAACCCTTCCTCTTATTAGTTACGGTGGTTCGAGTTTGATTATTATGTCAACGGCTATCGTGATGTTATTACGAATTGATTATGAAACACGTCTAGCACAAGCTCAGGCGTTTGTAAGGAGCCCGAAATGAGCGAGCGTAGACGCCGTTTAATGGTTATGGCTGGTGGCACTGGGGGACATGTATTCCCAGGTCTGGCTGTTGCTCATTATCTACAATCTCAAGGTTGGGAAATCCGATGGTTAGGAACGGCAGATAGAATGGAAGCCGATTTAGTTCCTAAGCACGGTATCGAAATTGAATTTATTCGTATCTCAGGTTTACGTGGAAAAGGTATTAAAGCATTAATCGCAGCACCTATTCGTATTATTAAAGCGATTTTTCAAGCTCGTGCCATTATGAAGCGCTATCAGCCAGATGCTGTACTTGGTATGGGTGGTTACGTTTCAGGTCCTGGTGGTGTTGCCGCTTGGATGTGCGGGATACCCGTTATTTTGCATGAGCAAAATGGTATCGCTGGATTAACCAATCGCTGGTTATCGAAAATTGCGAAACGTGTATTACAGGCTTTTCCGGGGGCATTTCCTAAAGCACCGGTTGTTGGAAATCCTGTTCGTGAAGATGTATTGGCACTTGAAGCGCCTTCTGTACGATTAAAAGAGAGAACAGGGCCTATTCGTGTACTGATCATTGGTGGTAGCCAAGGCGCTAGAATTTTAAATCACACCTTACCCGTAGTTGCAGGTTTACTAGGTGAACATGTTACAATCTGGCATCAAGCAGGAAAAGGTGGCGAAAGTGATACAAAAACACGCTATCAGAACGAATTAGCAAAAAATTCAGTTAAATCTGAATATAAAGTTACTGAATTTATTGATGATATAGCGCAAGCTTACCAATGGGCTGATGTTGTTGTGTGTCGTTCTGGTGCATTAACGGTCAGCGAAATTGCCGCAGCGGGATTACCCGCTATTTTTGTTCCTTTCCAGCACAAAGATAGACAGCAATATTGGAATGCACTGCCGTTAGAAAAAGCGGGTGCAGCGCGTATTATTGAGCAAAACGATTTAACTCCAGAAGTCATTGCACAAACCCTGAAAAATTGGGATAGAGAAACCTTGTTAGCAATGGCAGAGAAAGCAAAAAGTGTTGCGATTACGGATGCCACAGAGCGCGTAGCGAATGTGATAATCGAAGTGGTAAAAAAATAAACGTAACTTGTAACCATTAACGTAGAGTGAAGAAGTAAATAGTGAATACACAACAACTGGCAAAATTAAGATCATTTGTGCCTGAAATGAGAAAAGTTAGGCATATTCACTTTATTGGCATCGGTGGTGCTGGTATGGGGGGGATTGCCGAAGTGTTGGCTAACGAAGGTTATGAAATCAGCGGTTCTGATTTAGCACCAAACGTAGTCACACAACAGCTCGTTGCCTTAGGCGCGACAGTCTATTTTAATCATCGCCCTGAAAATATTCGTGGCGCAAGTGTTGTTGTGGTTTCGACAGCAATCAGTGCTGAAAATCCTGAGATTATTGCAGCAAGAGAAGCGCGTATCCCTGTTATTCGTCGTGCTGAAATGCTGGCCGAATTGATGCGTTATCGTCATGGTGTTGCGATTGCCGGAACACATGGCAAAACGACAACAACAGCGATGATTTCAAATATTTATGCGCAAGCGGGTTTAGATCCTACTTTTGTTAATGGTGGGCTTGTTAAATCGGCTGGCACTCATGCTCGCTTAGGTTGCAGTCGTTATTTAATTGCTGAAGCTGATGAAAGTGATGCATCGTTTTTACATTTACAACCCATGGTTGCTGTCGTTACGAATATCGAAGCAGACCATATGGACACATATCACGGTAATTTTGACAATCTAAAAGAGACGTTTATTACCTTTTTGCACAATTTACCATTCTATGGTCGTGCAGTGATGTGTCTGGATGACGATGTCATTCGCTCTATTATTCCTAAAGTGGGTCGTTATATTACGACTTATGGCTTTAGTGAAGATGCTGACGTTCGTATTACACATTATGAACAAAAAGGTGCTCAGGGCTTTTTCACTATTTCTCGTGAAGGTATGCCAGATTTACAAGTTGTATTAAATGCACCTGGTCGCCATAACGCACTGAATGCGACAGCTGCGGTTGCTGTCGCCACAGAAGAAGGCATTGCTGACGAACATATTTTAGCCGCATTACTTAACTTCCAAGGTACTGGACGTCGTTTTGATTTCTTAGGTAACTACGGTCTTGAGCATGTTAATGGTCAAGAAGGTGAAGTGATGCTAGTGGATGATTATGGTCATCATCCAACAGAAGTTGATGCAACGATTAAAGCGGCGAGAGCGGGATGGCCAGATAAACGCCTAGTGATGATTTTCCAACCTCATCGCTATACACGTACTCGCGATTTATATGAAGACTTTGCCACTGTTCTCAATCAGGTTGATATTTTATTATTAACAGATGTTTATTCTGCTGGGGAAGCGCCTATTGCAGGTGCCGATAGTCGCTCACTTTGTCGAACAATTCGCCAACGTGGGAAGCTAGATCCTATCTGGGTTTCTGATGTGACTAATATTTCATCAATATTGGCAGGTGTATTAACAGATAATGATCTTGTTTTAGTTCAAGGTGCTGGAAATATTGGTAAAATAGCGCGTCGCTTAGCAGATACGAAATTACAACCATCTTTCAGCGAGGATTAAGACGGATGTTTGAGCAAGTGAACATCATTTATGGTGAAATGGTCAATAAAGTAACTGTAATGATGGCGTGTTATGAGGAAAATAACACTGTATTAGCGAAAAAAATGATCGAGAATTCGCTTGCTCAAATCTGTGTTGAGAAAAAATTTCAGTTAAAAAGTAAGAAAAACGCAGAAAAATTCGCAATTTCTTCTTTTAAAGTAAATAATTCTCAACAGATTGAACAATTTAGTGATTTAATTATCAAACCTAAAAGTGTTCATAAAGTATATATATGTAGGAAAAGTATTAATCGCTGGAATATCGGACAAAAGAATGGGCGATTCTCTTGTTTAAACGTTGCTCAGGAGTTAGTGGGTTAATATGTCACAAGCAGCGCTAAATATAAAAGAACACAAAGAGAAGCAACATTCTGACAGACCGAGTAATGGTACTTATTTATCAGGATTAATCTTTTTCTTATGTGTGATTGCCACCATCATTTGGGGTGGAATACAAGTGGTTAACTGGATGAAAGACGCAAATCGTCTGCCAATCTCAAAACTTGTATTAACGGGTGAGCGACATTACACAACGAATGATGATGTACGTCAGGCCATTTTGTCTTTAGGACAGCCGGGTACATTTATGACACAGGATGTGAATATTATTCAGCAACAAATTGAACGTATGCCATGGATTAGGCAAGTCACTGTTCGTAAACAGTGGCCTGATGAACTTAAAATCCATCTGGTAGAGTATGTTCCCTTTACCCGTTGGAATGACACTTACTTTCTTGATAAAGAAGGACGTGTTTTCAGTCTGCCAACGCAGTTGGAAACCAAAGGAAGTTATCCTTTGTTATATGGTCCTCAAGGAAGCGAAAAAATGGTGTTGTCAGGTTATGTGGCAATGAGAGATCAGCTTCTTGCAAGTAACCTGAATTTAAAAGCAGCGTCAATGTCTGCCCGTCAAGGATGGCAATTAGTTTTAGACAATGATGTCCGATTGGAGTTAGGTCGTAAGGATAACGAAAAACGGATCGCTCGCTTTATTGAGTTGTATCCGATACTGCAACAACAAACAGATAAACGAGTTGATTACGTGGATCTGCGTTATGACAGTGGTGGTGCAGTCGGATGGGCTCCTTTATTACTTGATAATGAATAAACAAGACGTGGCAGATGACACGATGAAGGCGAAGGCAGAACAATAATGATCAAAGCGACGGACAGAAAATTAGTAGTTGGTCTTGAGATTGGTACGGCCAAAGTAGCCACCCTTGTCGGTGAGATCCTGCCTGATGGTGTAGTGAATATTATCGGGGTGGGAAGTTGTCCATCTCGGGGCATGGATAAAGGTGGCGTTAATGATCTCGAATCCGTCGTAAAATGTGTACAACGGGCGGTAGATCAGGCTGAGCTAATGGCTGACTGCCAAATATCTTCAGTATATTTGGCGTTATCAGGCAAGCATATCAGTTGCCAAAATGAGATTGGTATGGTGCCAATTTCGGAAGAAGAAGTGACTCAAGATGATGTTGATAGCGTGGTTCATACCGCGAAATCCGTCAAAGTAAAAGATGAACATCGTGTTTTACACGTTATACCGCAAGAGTATGCCATTGATTATCAAGAAGGGATCAAAAACCCAGTTGGATTATCGGGTGTGCGTATGCAGGCTAAAGTTCATTTAATTACCTGCCATAACGATATGGCAAAGAATATTGTAAAAGCAGTTGAACGCTGTGGGTTAAAAGTGGATCAACTGATTTTTGCGGGACTGGCTTCAAGTTTTGCTGTATTGACCGAAGATGAACGTGAATTAGGTGTGTGTGTTGTTGATATTGGTGGCGGTACAATGGATATCGCAATTTATACCGGTGGAGCATTAAGGCATACTCGCGTTATTCCTTATGCTGGCAATGTAGTAACAAGTGATATCGCTTACGCGTTTGGCACTCCGCCAAATGATGCCGAAGCTATCAAGGTTCGTCATGGTTGTGCATTAGGCTCTTTAGTTGGTAAAGATGAAAATGTCGAAGTTCCAAGTGTCGGAGGCAGACCACCAAGAAGTCTGCAACGACAAACTCTTGCTGAGGTGATTGAGCCTCGTTATACCGAACTGCTCAATCTTGTTAATGAAGAGATTTTAAAAGTTCAAGAACAGTTACGCCAGCAAGGGATTAAGCATCATTTAGCCGCAGGTATTGTGCTAACAGGTGGTGCTGCACAGATTGATGGACTTGTTGAATGTGCTCAACGTGTTTTCCACACGCAAGTACGGATCGGTAAACCGTTAAATATTACCGGGCTAACAGATTATGCGCAGGATCCCTATTACTCAACAGCGGTTGGGCTCTTGCATTACGGTAAAGAATCTCACTTTGGTGAGGAAACTGAAACCGAGAAACGCTCTGCTGTCAGTGGTTTATTTAAAAAACTCACTGGTTGGCTAAAAAGAGAGTTTTAATAATCAGACAAATTTAAAAAGAGGTCGTTTGAGCAAGCGGCCCTGAGAAGGCACAAAACGGAGAGAAATTATGTTTGAACCTATGGAATTAACCAACGATGCGGTGATCAAAGTCATCGGCGTTGGTGGCGGCGGCGGTAATGCGGTTGAGCACATGGTTCGTGAACGTATTGAAGGCGTAGATTTCTTTGCAGTCAATACGGATGCTCAAGCGCTACGTAAAACAGCGGTCGGACAGACTATCCAAATCGGTAATGCCATTACGAAAGGCTTAGGTGCAGGTGCAAATCCTGAAGTAGGCCGTAATGCAGCAGAGGAAGACCGCGAAGGGTTACGTGCAGCACTTGAAGGTGCCGATATGGTCTTTATCGCAGCAGGTATGGGCGGTGGTACTGGTACTGGTGCTGCGCCTGTTGTTGCAGAAGTGGCTAAAGAATTAGGCATTTTGACCGTTGCTGTAGTGACTAAGCCTTTTAATTTTGAAGGCAAAAAACGTATGGCATTTGCGGAACAAGGTATTACTGAGTTATCAAAACATGTTGACTCATTAATCACTATTCCAAATGACAAGTTATTAAAAGTACTTGGTCGTGGAATTTCATTATTAGATGCATTCGGCGCAGCTAATGATGTATTAAAAGGCGCAGTTCAAGGTATCGCTGAGCTAATCACTCGCCCAGGTTTAATGAACGTTGACTTTGCTGACGTAAGAACTGTGATGTCTGAAATGGGTTATGCCATGATGGGATCGGGTGCTGCGAAAGGCGAAGATCGTGCTGAAGAAGCAGCAGAAATGGCGATTTCAAGTCCATTATTGGAAGACATCGACTTATCTGGCGCGCGTGGTGTGTTAGTCAACATCACAGCAGGTTTTGACTTACGTCTTGATGAATTTGAAACAGTGGGTAATACCATTCGTGCATTTGCATCAGATAATGCGACTGTGGTTATCGGTACATCCCTTGACCCAGAAATGAATGATGAATTGCGTGTGACTGTGGTTGCAACAGGTATTGGTATGGACAAACGTCCAGAAATTACGCTGGTAACTAATAAACAGAATCAGCAAAGCGCAATGGAGAATCGTTACCAGCAAATGCAAAATAGCATGTCTTCTTTCTCTGCTGTAGAAGAAAGCAAGCCTGCCGCAAAAGCCGTTAACGAACAATCTACTCAGGCAAACAAAGAACCAGATTATTTAGATATCCCTGCGTTCCTGAGAAAACAGGCTGATTAATCGCCAAAAAGATTGGCATCTCCGCTTTTTGTGCTAAACTGTCCTGCCAATTATAAGTATAATGATTGGTAGGACTGATAACATTGCGAGATAAAATGATGATCAAACAACGGACATTAAAACGAATTGTACAAGCAACCGGTGTGGGACTTCACACGGGTAAAAAAGTTACGCTTACAATGCGTCCGGCGCCAGCAAATACTGGGGTCATCTACCGTCGTACTGACTTAAATCCACCGGTGGATTTTCCAGCAGACGCAAAATCAGTTCGTGACACTATGTTATGTACTTGCTTAGTCAACGAAGACGATGTGCGTATATCAACCGTTGAGCATTTAAATGCAGCACTGGCTGGTTTAGGCATTGATAATATCGTAATTGAAGTGAATGCACCTGAAATTCCAATTATGGATGGAAGTGCGGCACCTTTTGTTTTCTTGTTACTTGATGCAGGTATCGAAGAGCTTCGTACTGCGAAGAAATTCATTCGCATCAAAGAAACAGTACGTGTAGAAGATGGCGATAAATGGGCAGAGATGCGTCCATACAACGGGTTTAAATTAGATTTTACTATCGATTTTAATCATCCAGCCATTGATGCAAGTACACAGCGTTATAAATTAGATTTTTCCGCTGAATCTTTTATGAGCCAAATTAGCCGTGCTCGTACATTTGGATTTATGCGTGATATCGAATATCTACAATCTAAAGGATTGTGTTTGGGCGGAAGCTTCGATTGTGCAATCGTAGTTGATGACTATCGTGTTCTCAACGACGATGGCTTACGTTTTGAAGATGAATTTGTTCGTCACAAAATGTTGGATGCAATCGGTGATTTATTTATGTGTGGCTATAACATTATCGGTGAATTCACCGCGTTTAAATCAGGTCATGCACTGAACAATAAATTGCTCCAAGCTGTATTAGCGAAAGAATCTGCGTGGGAATTCGTCACATTTGAAGACGAAGCGCAAATGCCAGTGGCATTCAAAGCTCCCTCAATGGTCTTTGCTTAATTCCTGCGAAGGAAAGCGCGTTAATTATCTCTAATTAACGTTCATCTTTGGCTGTACTTGTACTCTCTCCGGCAAGTGCAGCCAACCGTTCTAATCTCTCTCTTAATTTCTTCGGGCTTTTCTCAGCTAAATACTTCAATGATTGCGCACTTTCTAAACTTAAGTGACGTTTCTTTTTAGGCTCTTGTTCTTTTAATGATGATATTAAAGATCTTTTTTCCTGTTTTACGCCTAAAGACGGATTTATTTTGATGTCTATTGAGGATAAGGATGGTAAAATTTCTTGTCTCAATGCGGAAAGTAATGACGGGGTTTCATAACGTAAACGAGTTAACCAACTTGCGTTTGCAACTTCAATAATTAAAATAGCATTACGATAATTTGCGACACGGCACTTATCTCGTAAAGGAACGGGTAAAAGAGCCATGACGGCACGATTTAATTTTAGTAAAATCGTTGCGCGCTGTTGTATAAGTTGTAGTGTACTCTTGTTGGAACCTTCAAGTTCAATGAAGATTTTTTCCAATGATTGTGGGTAACTATCCCGCATAGATTTTGACTCCACAAAATAAAGATTAATGAGCAACGAAGGTTAATGAGTATTATAAGTTTTTGGCGACAGTTTGGCAGGCGATATTTTTGGTCGCATCTGCTTTTAGGGATGGTAGCAGCAGGTATCGGAATACCTTCGCTGTTGTCTGCTCATGCCGAAAATCCACAGCAAACAGATACTCCTTCTTCTCAAAACCGTCAAAGCCAGGCAATTATTGCGTTTGATAACTTATTCTTACGTCAAAGTGTACAGAATCCTGCCTCATCCTTCACCTTTAATTACTGGCAACAGCATGCAGTAAAAAATGTGATCAAACAGCTCTCTTTTGCATTCACCATTAATTCACCCGAATTGATGGTTAAAGCCAAAGATGAACCGTTACCTGCTTCTAATGTTGCAGCGGTTATGCTTGATACGCTGTATGCCTTATTAACAGAGACTCCATCATCGGCACTAAGCCTCCTCCCTCTTTCTGGCTATGTTTTAGTACAGAATAAAATTTCCTATCATACCGGATTATGGCTTGCACAAATCCGTGGTATTCGCGCAGGGCCTTACCTAACAGCTTAATTGAGTCACTTAATCTAATAAGATTATGATTATCTCTGTTTATCAATAAAAACAGAGGCTGTTTTCGGCGTTTCACGCCATAAATGAGAATAAAGATTTATGTTAGGTAAAATTGTAACCAAAATTTTTGGTAGTCGTAATGATCGTTCAATCCGCCGTATGCGCAAGGTTGTTGCTGAAATTAATAAACTAGAGCCAGAATTTGAAAAGCTGACAGATGATGAGCTAAAAGCGAAAACGGATGAATTCCGTGAGCGCTTAAAAAATGGTGAGAAAGAAGAAGATATTTTACCAGAAGCGTTTGCAACAGTGCGTGAAGCCAGTAAACGTGTTTTTGGTATGCGTCACTTCGACGTACAGTTAATCGGTGGTATGGTTCTGAATGAACGTTGTATTGCAGAAATGCGTACGGGTGAAGGTAAAACATTAACCGCAACATTACCTGCGTACTTAAATGCGCTATCAGGTAAAGGCGTTCACGTTGTTACCGTCAATGACTACTTGGCACAGCGTGATGCCGAAAACAACCGTCCTTTGTTTGAATTCTTAGGATTAAGCGTTGGTATCAACTTACCAAATATGGCGCCACCAGTAAAACGTGAAGCTTATAATGCTGATATCACTTATGGTACGAACAATGAATTTGGTTTCGACTATCTACGTGACAACATGGCATTTAGTCCACAAGAACGTGTTCAACGCAAATTACACTATGCATTAGTGGATGAGGTTGACTCAATCTTGATCGATGAAGCACGTACACCACTGATCATTTCAGGTCCAGCAGAAGACAGTTCTGAGCTTTATATCCAGATGAATAAAATCATTCCTCATTTGGTTTCTCAAGAAAAAGAAGACTCAGATACATTCCAAGGTGAAGGCGATTACTCTGTTGATGAAAAAACACGTCAAGTGAATATCACAGAACGCGGTCTGGTTAAAATTGAAGGTTTATTAGCAGATGCTGGCATGATGAAAGAAGGGGAGTCTTTATACTCACCGGCTAATATTATGTTAATGCACCATATAACAGCGGCATTGCGTGCTCATGCGCTGTTTACCAAAGATGTTGATTATATTGTTAAAGATGGCGAAGTTATCATTGTTGACGAACATACAGGTCGTACAATGCAAGGTCGTCGTTGGTCTGATGGTTTACACCAAGCTGTTGAAGCAAAAGAAGGTGTGAAGATCCAAAATGAAAACCAGACATTAGCGTCAATCACATTCCAAAATTATTTCCGTTTATACGAAAAATTAGCAGGGATGACGGGTACTGCGGATACAGAAGCGTTTGAATTTAACTCTATCTATCGCTTAGAAACAATTGTTATCCCAACTAACCGCCCAATGGTACGTAAAGATCTGCCTGACTTAGTCTATATGAATGAGCAAGGTAAATTTGCAGCCATTATTGAAGATATTCGTGAACGTACTCAAAATGGTCAGCCTGTTCTTGTCGGTACCATTTCAATTGAAAAATCAGAAGAGATTTCTAAAGCGCTGACTAAAGCGAATGTTCACCATAACGTGCTGAATGCGAAATTCCACGCAATGGAAGCAGATATTATTGCTAACGCAGGTTTACCTTCCGCGGTAACTATCGCAACTAACATGGCAGGTCGTGGTACCGATATCGTGTTAGGGGGTAGCTGGCAAACTGAAGTGGCTAAACTGGAAGAGCCAACAGAAGAAAAAATTGAAGAAATCAAAGCTAAATGGAAAGAGCGCCATGATGCAGTATTAGCATCAGGTGGTTTACATATCATAGGTACTGAGCGTCACGAATCTCGCCGTATTGATAACCAGTTACGTGGTCGTGCGGGTCGTCAAGGGGATGAAGGTTCTTCTCGTTTCTATTTGTCTATGGAAGACTCCTTAATGCGTATTTTTGCTTCAGACAAAGTGTCTGGCATGATGCGTAAATTAGGGATGAATGAAACCGAAGCGATTGAGCACCCTTGGGTAACCAAAGCAATTGCAAACGCACAGCGTAAAGTAGAAAACCGCAACTTTGATATTCGTAAGCAACTGCTTGAATATGATGATGTGGCAAATGATCAGCGTCGTGCAATCTATACTCAGCGTAATGAATTACTGGATGTGGCAGACGTAAGTGAAACTATCGATAGTATTCGCCAAGACGTTTTCACTTCGATGATTGATAACTATATTCCACCTCAATCACTAGAAGAAATGTGGGATATTGACGGCTTAACGGCATGTTTACAAAAAGACTTTGATTTAAATTTACCAATCAAAGAGTGGTTAGATAAAGAACCAGAATTACACGAAGAAACATTACGTGAGCGTATTTTAGAAAAATCTATCGAAGTCTATAAAGCGAAAGAAGAGATCGTTAGTGCTGAAATGATGCGTAACTTTGAAAAAGGCGTGATGTTACAAACGCTAGACTCACTGTGGAAAGAGCACTTGGCAGCAATGGATTATTTACGTCAAGGTATCCACTTACGTGGTTATGCACAAAAAGATCCAAAACAAGAGTACAAACGTGAATCGTTCGCTATGTTTGCTAACATGTTGGAATCACTGAAATATGAAGTGATCAGCACACTAAGCAAAGTACAAGTTCGTTTACCTGAAGAAGTTGAAGAGTTAGAACGTCGTCGTCGTGAAGAAGCCGAGCGTTTAGCTAAACAACAACAATTAAGCCATGAAGTGACAAAAGAATCTCAAATGTCAGCAATCGATGGTCAAGTTGCTGCAGGTAAAAAAGTGGGTCGTAATGAGCCATGCCCTTGTGGATCAGGTAAGAAATATAAGCATTGTCATGGCCAATTAGGTTAATTTAGTTTTCATAATAATAGCTGTGTAATGTACTGATTAGAAAAAGATCCACTTAGTCATAAGTGGATCTTTTTTATCGATTACTGATCGTACTTTACGTTCTATTTTGAAACGAACACATAAAAAACCCCACTTTATTATCCTAATAAGTGGGGTTTGGTTTACAAAAGAATAGGCATTACTCTTTTATAGGGTGTCTATTATTTTTCAGAAATAGACGATTTTGTGTTTACCGTTTCATTCACTTTAATAGGTGATTTTAATGATAAGTCACCACCTGCAAGTTGTTTCACTAAATCAACAGCAGATGATTTCAGATCAAGATCTGCACCTGCTTCATATTGATGACCTTCAATATTGTTTAATTGAACGTTGCTACCGCCTAAATCAACCTGACCTTGCTCACTTTTAATTTCAGCACCTGTAAGTTTAGTTGTACCACTTACATTTAATGAAATGTCATTTTTGCTTGTTAAGGTTGTGGTTTGGGTAACGGCATCATTATCAATATGAGAAACTTTGATATCCGCATTCGCCGTATGGCCTTCAGCACCTGTTACGATATTTTTGATGCCATTGCCCACTGTACCAACACCTTTATCAATTTTGGCTTTTGTTTCGCCACTGATACCGGTTTTATCTGCGATAGTTGAAGAGAGTGAGTTGTATTTATCAGAGATAACATCAGTTGCAGATTTAATACCTGAATCAATAGTCTCTTTGATCGTATTTTCTAATAGTGATCCACCTGCTTTAGCTGTTTTATCAACTTGGCTAGATTTAGGATCATTATTGTGGTTGTAACCGACATTTACACCAACAGTAACGTGACGATCGCTGTCTTTTTGGCTTGTCACTGTAAAGTCACCACCCACATTACCTGTCACATTATCCGCAGAAACATTGGCACCAGAAAGAGCAAGGTTTTTGTCGCTATTTACAGTTAATGTGCCTGTTTCTACTGAAACATTTTGGTGTGTGGATTTTTGTTGATCTTCAACGTTTACTAAAACTTTGCCACCAATATTATGGATAGAGGTTGCTGGGTTTTCTTCAGTCACTTCTTTTGGCGTCGTATTAGTTTGTTTGCCATTTAAAGAGATATCAGTACCCCAATTATTTTTGTAATCAGTGGATTGTGCTGAAGTCAGGGTAGTATCACCAGATTGAGAGGTTAATTGCGTATCTTTGCTATTAACTTTAGTACCTTGAAGATTAACGGAACTACCGTTAACGGTTAAATTGCCTTGGTTAGCAATTATTCCACCTTCACGAGAGACCGTTTTCTCATCTTGCTTACCAATAGCAAATTCAGCGCCACCCAAGCCATTGACAGAAGATGATTTCTCTCCTGTTTTTTGACCTAAGCCCGCTTGTAATCCACCAGATAAGTTTTTACCTGTTTCAGTACGTTGAGATTCTGTTGCTTGGAAATCAACTTTGTTAGTTGCTGTCAGAGCAACATCATTTTCGCTGGTTAAATGAGTACCTTGTAAAGTCAGATTATGACCTGAATTTAACTCAATACCTTGAGAGCCATTCACTGAACCTGCTTTCGCTGTTGTCTGATCTTTTTGATGAGTAGCACCACCTGCGTTAAAACCGCCACCGTAATCTTTGCTGTCTGGTGTTGTACCTACTTTGAGGTTTGCGCTGCCATTCACGTTATGTTGGCTTTCAGAGTGAGTATCTGTTGCTTGTGCCAGTGTTAAATCACCGCCAGCATTGATTACCGTTTTGCCATCTTGAGCATCAAACTTAGCGCCTTCATAATGAGCATCTTCACGTACATTAATATTGATATTGCCGGCTGAATTAAACTGGCTACCATTAGCTTTCGTTGTGGTTAAGCTTGTATCTGTGGTTTTACCTTCGCCTTTAATGGCAACGGTAATATCACTCCCTGTTTTCGTGCTGACACCAACTTGACCACCACCTGTTGTTTCATGGAAAGACTCTTGGTGTTTGTTTTGAGCCGCTTCACTGGTGTGAGTATTTGCGGTTAGTGATACATCACCTTGTGTTGATTGGTAATGAGTACCTTGGTCACGTAAGTTGTTATTACTGTCAGAATTGATTTTACCCGCAGTAATTGATGTTGAAACCGCTTGGCTATCGCTTTGTGATTTCTGGCTACCGCCACCTTTAATACCGACTTCAACACCGACATTAGGTGCTTCTAGGTTACTTAAGTTAGCAAGATTACTAATGGCATCTTTAAAAGTAACTTTTTTATCCATATCGGTATTGTTACCTGGTTTTGTGGTATCAATTCCATCTTCTACTGCTTTTTTAATCGGTTTAGTCACACCACTGTAATCAAGATTAACACCCACATCGACACCGATATTTAAGGTATCTGTTTTAGATGTTGCACTGTCATTTGCCGCAAGATGATTAATATTTTCGCCTGATTCTTTATATGAACCGTCAACTTTGTGTGATGCACCTTGATGCGTTACATTATTGTTCGCAGTAATGGTTAAATCACCTGTAACTTGAGTTTCGCTACCTTTATTTTTGGTGATCTCAGTTGTTGTATGCTGTTTATCATATTGAAAATCAGCTTTAGAGCCCACTTTATCAACACCACCTGTGTAGCTAAAGCCACCTGAAATGGTTCTATCTGTGCTGTCTGTTTCTTTTTTGTTTTCTGTTGAAACAAAAGCAACATTGTCACCAGAAACAGAGGCATTACCTGCGGTTGTTTTTAAATCAGAACCTGCAAAAGTGACATCTTTATCCGCTTGAACTTTAACACTGCCACCACTAATAGTAGATCCTACTTGTTCGGTTTCAGTGCTATTGTTTTTATTGGATGTATGAGTAATATGAAAACCTGCGCTATATTGCTTGTCTTCAACTTCTTTAGCATGACCAGTGATCTCTAATGATGTTTTTTCATCATTAATTTTTGTGGTCTGCTGTGCAGATTTAACGTTGATATCACCTAAAGATTCAATGCCTAACTCATCAGCACTTTTAATCAAGCTACCAATAACATTGACATCTTTCCCACTGAACACGGTTAATTGTGCATCAGAAACTAATTCACTACCGGTTGAAACTTGTTGATTAGTTTCATTTTTATGGGAATTCTTAGTAATATTAAAGGCTGTGCCTGTACGCTCATCAGTTTTAGTGATGGTTTCGCTAATCGCATTATCAATAACAACATCACCTTGGGTTGTGTTAACAAAAGCCCCTTGGTTGCCTTTCACTTGGCTACCCGTGATTTTGACATTGTTATCTGCCGTAAGTAACAGTTGTCCGTCAGCCGTTAATTGTGTTGAATGGCTAACTTCTTGTTTGTTATTATTATTCTTATTATTACCACCGCCGATACCCCCCCAAACAACATGATTGTTGGTTACTGTTTTATCATTGTTGGTATTTTGAACATTAAGATTGATGTTCTCTTTAGCGTTAACGACAACATTCTCATTAGAATGTAATTTTGCACCTTGAGCGGTAATAGAGCCTTCAGCATTTAAGCCCAGCGTTTTACCTGCGGTCAGTTCACTCGCTTTTAAGGTTTCTGTTTGATGGCTATTGCTCCAGCTACCTGTTTCTAAACGAGAAGTATGGTTACGTTTATAGCCGTTTTCACTGCGACTTTCTTTTTCAATTAATCCATTGATATTAATATCTTTATTGGCATTAATTGCCAGCGTGTTACCTGCATTAACTTTGGCACCTTCAAGTGTTACATCACCTTTAGTTGCTGTTAATGTTGCACTATTTTTGGCATCAATATGGCTACCAACTTGCTGTACTAGCTCTTTTTCTTTAGTGACATCATATTGCCAAGAATAGAACCAACGATTGTCAGTATCTGTGTCTTTTTGTTGTAACTGTTTGCCATCAACAGTTAAATGAGCCCCTTGTAATAAAATATCATCACCCATTAAATCAGAGGCTTTGATTTGGTTTTTATTATCAGCG
>NZ_JAEHQE010000021.1:0-92851 GCF_016238545.1 Proteus sp. PR00208
AATATTGTGTTTTTTTGTACTTATTTTTCTATGAAAAAAAATAACATATTGATTATTAATAGTTAAATTTAGAGATATTTTAAAGTGTTCGTTTTTGTATATAAAATGTTCTCTTTAGAATAAAAAAGAGTAATTTAGGTAATATGTGAGGATAAAACCCGCATAGCGCAAAAGGCAATGTGGCCATTTTTGCGCTTTAAGAAAGAAGGGGATAATAAGTGATTTATTTGGGAGCAGATAGGCTAGATTGAGTGAAATATTGTTTGTCTTCCCAACGTAAACAAGTGAGATCCCCACCCCAGCAACATCCTGTATCTAACGCATAAATATTATCAGGAGTGCCTTTCCCTTCAAGAGAGGCCCAATGCCCAAATATAATGCTATAGCCTTCAGGTAATTGGCTTGGCAAATCGAACCAAGGCTTTAATGGTGCAGGCGCGTCTTGTGGTTTATCTTTGCAAATCATATCAAGCTGACCATTAGGAAAGCAGTAACGCATACGAGTGAGTGCATTAGTACTAAAGCGTAATCGCGCTAGACCCGAAAGTTCTGGTGACCAGTTGTTTGGTAAATCACCATACATTGAGTTAATAAATAAAGGGTAGCTATCACTACTTAAAATAGCTTCGACTTCACGAGCGCACATTTGGGCTGTTTCTAAATCCCATTGTGGCGTGATCCCTGCGTGAGCCATGATGATTTTTTTGTCTTCATCAACTTGCAATACAGGTTGGCGTCTTAACCAATTAATTAATTCGTCTGCATCTGGCGCATTAAGTAAATCATTCAACTTATCTCTTGGTTTATTGCGGCTAATTTTTGCAAATACACCTAAAAGATGAAGATCATGATTGCCCAAGACGAGTTTAAGTGAAGTCCCTAAGCTTTTTACAAAGCGCAGTACTTCAAGAGAATCAGGGCCTCGTGCAACAAGATCACCCGTTAACCACAATGTGTCTTGTGCTGGATTGAAACTGACTTTATCAAGAAGGTGGCGCAGTTCATGGTAACAGCCATGAATATCACCAATTAAATAAGTTGCCATAGTTAGTTTATCAATGTTGGAAGTGCAAGGCGGAAAACAGGGATCTCTATTTGAAATAATCGACCATCAGTGTCAATCATTTCATAATGACCTTCCATTGTTCCCATTGGTGTTTCAAGAACGGCACCACTGGTATAGCGATATTGTGTGCCAGGTTCAATAAGCGGCTGTTCGCCAACAACACCTTCACCTCGAACTTCAGTGGTATTACCTTGTGCATTGGTGATCAACCAATAGCGGCGCAGGAGGCGAATTGCACATTTATTCAAATTATGAATTGATATGGTATAAGCAAAAACATATCGCTCATCTTCAGGGGAAGATTGGCTTTCAATGTAAACGCTTTGTACCTGTATCGCCACTTTTGATGAGGTAAACATAGTGCCTCCTGTCTCTGGCTTTATCTTATGCTTGTGAGTCTTGCTTTTGCGATAACCAGTTTGCCACTTTGCAGTATTGCTCAACAGAAATATTTTCTGCTCTTGCAGTTGGATCGATATCAAGAGCTATCATATCTTCTGCTGTGAGTAATCCACCTAAGCTATTACGTAGTGTTTTACGGCGTTGATTGAATGCTTGAGCGGTAATACGGCTAAGCATTGTAATATCCGTTACTGGGTATGGCTTTTCTTTGTAAGGGATCAAGCGAACAACCGCTGAATCAACTTTAGGTGCCGGTTTAAATGAAGTTGGTGGAACTTCAAGTACAGGGATGATTTGGCAATAATATTGCGCCATCACACTTAGGCGACCATAAGTTTTGCTGCCGTGACCAGCAACAAGGCGATTGACCACTTCTTTTTGCAACATAAATGTCATGTCAGAAATTGCGTCAGCAAAACTGAATAAGTGGAACATGAGTGGTGTAGAAATGTTATAAGGCAAGTTACCAAAAACACGCAGAGGCTGCTGACGCTCTTTTGCTAATTGCGCAAAATCAATCGTCATAGCATCTTGCTGAATAATGGTCAGCTTGTCTTTTAATGTAGGATGAACTTCTAAACGAGCGGCTAAATCACGGTCAATTTCTACAACCGTCATTTTATCCATTCTTGCGCCTACTGGCTCTGTAATTGCACCTAAACCAGGACCAATTTCAACAATGGCTTCACCAGGTTGAGGATAAATGGATTCAACAATACTTTCAATAATATAGCTGTCTGTTAAAAAGTTCTGCCCGAAGCGTTTGCGGGCAAAGTGCCCCTGATGGACTCTATTATTCATTACAATTTTGTATCATATTAATGGCTAAATTTAATGCGGTGCAAAAACTGCCAGCATCTGCGCTTTTCGTACCTGCAAGCTCAAGGGCGGTGCCATGATCAACAGAAGTACGGATAAAAGGAAGGCCGAGAGTTATATTCACGGCACGACCGAAACCTTCGTATTTTAGCACAGGTAATCCCTGATCGTGATACATCGCAAGTACCGCATCAGCATGTGTTAAATATTTAGGTTGGAATAAGGTATCAGCAGGATAAGGACCATGAAGATGAATGCCTTGCTGACGTAATTGTGTTAATGCAGGCTCAATAATATCAATTTCTTCACGTCCCATATGACCGCTTTCCCCTGCATGAGGATTAAGGCCACAAACATAAATTTGAGGTTCTGCTATACCAAATTTGGTTTTTAAATCGTGGTTTAAAATAGTGATAATTTCATGCAGAAGCTCACCTGTAATTGCATCCGCCACATCTCGTAATGGTAAATGTGTGGTTGCTAATGCGACTCTTAATGTATCTGTCGCCAGCATCATAACGACACGTTCACAGTGGCTACGATCAGCAAAAAATTCGGTGTGTCCTGTAAAATGCACACCTGCATCATTGATAATGCCTTTATGAACTGGTCCAGTCACGAGTGCCGAAAACTCACCATTTAGGCAACCATCACAAGCACGAGCTAATGTTTCTACAACGTATAAACCATTGCGTGCATCTAATGTACTTGGAATGACATTAGTGTGAAGTGCAATTGGGAGTACATAAATTTGGCTTGGTGTGTGTATTTGAGGTGGCGTAGCAGGATCGTATTCAACTAATGAAAGAGGCAGGTTTAACAATTCTGCTCTTGTTTTAAGTAACTGAGGATCAGCACAAACAACCCAAGGTAAATCCCAACTCATTTGTGCTAATGAGATAATAAGGTCAGGACCAACCCCGGCTGGTTCGCCGGGGGTGATAACAAGTGGTTTTATTTGCTTAGTTTGCATTATTCTCGTTCATTATTTTCACATAAGCCCCTACTCGTAGCTCTTGCATCCAGTTTTGTACTTCTTCATTAAATTTACGGTTGAAGAGTAAACGGTATGCTTGTTCTTTATTCGCGGCATCTGTTTTATCAACACTACGTGTGTCTTCTAATTCAATTAAATGCCAGCCAAAGTTTGAGCGAACAGGTTGGCTTAATTCGTTTTTATTTAAGCGCATCAACGCATCACGGAATGCCGGATCGTAAACATCAGGCATTGACCATCCTAACTCACCGCCGCGTAATGCTGAACCTGGATCTTCAGAGTACTCTTTTGCTGCATCAGCAAAGGTTATTTTACCACTGCGAATATCGGCAGAGATCTGCTGTAACTTGGCATAGGCTTGCTCATCATTCATGATTGGCGAGCTTTTTAGCAGAATATGACGGCTTTTCACTTCTGTAACAGAAAGGGTATTAGAACCACCACGAATATCGTTTACTTTGATAATGTGTAAGCCAACACCAGAGTGAAGAGGCCCTACGATTTGGCCTTTTTGCGCATTTGCTAATTCTTTTGCAAATAGTGTTGGTAATTCATCAATAGATGCCCAACCCATATTACCGCCATTTAAAGCTTGTGGATCAGCAGAATAAGTTGCAGCCAATTTACCGAAATCCGCACCATTTTTAAGCTGATTCATAATGCGAGCAATGACTTGCTTTGCTTTTTCCATTTCTGCTGGCGCAGGATTTTCTGATAATGGAATTAAGATATGGCTCAGGTTTAGATCAACACTTTGGCTTGCTTGACCTTCAATTTGCTTCGCAAGAGAATCAACTTCTTGAGGCAAAATAGTAATACGGCGACGCACTTCATTGTTGCGAACTTCAGCTAGCATCATCTCTTTACGGATATCTTGTCGATATTCGTTATAAGAAATCCCATCGCCAGCAAGACGCTTTTTCAGTTGCTCAAGAGAGAGTTTATTTTCAGCAGCAATACCCTGAATTGTAGATTCTACTGCGGCATCAGGAATATCAATTTGCATTTGCTGTGCCATTTGCAAAATGATGTTATCCATCACCAAACGCTCTAGAATTTGTTGGCGAAGAACTTGCTCATCAGGCATCTCTTGTCCCGCATTTTTTGCGTTCATTTTGACTGTCTGTAGCATTCTATTGACGTCACTTTCTAGAACGACACCGTTATTGACAATCGCCGATACACGGTTTAATTCTTGAGCAGCAAATGTTGTTGAGCTGGTGGCTGCACCGACCGTGATCATTAAGCCGATAAACAGCGTTTTCCAATTTTTCATAAGTTTCCCATTATGTATTTTCCGCATCTTATTGCGGGGTGACATATTTATTCAGCCAATTCCGTAGTCTGATTAAATCAGAATGCTCTTTGATAAGGTAAGATACCGCGTTCAAGCATTTTCTGGCTACCCAAACTATGATTGTTACTTAGGCCTCTGAGTTCCACATTGACAGACCATTTATTATCAATATCGCTGTGGTCAACTTTCCAGCCAACAATTTTCCGTTCATAACCCACATTCACAGCCCAGCAACAGGTGTTGTATTGTAGACCAACCATTTGGCTAACAGGCTCTGATTCTTTGGTATCAAAGTAATAAGCACCCACAAGTCCCCAACGCTCTGCTAATGGCCAGCTTCCTACGACACCGACTTGTGAAATACCTTTTTGGTATTCAGGAAGTTTATTAATACCACCATCATAAGGGCGAACACGCGTGGCTTGGATATAGTCACGATCAACATAACGATAGCTTAACTGTAGAAGATGATCGCTATCTGCGCGATATTCCATAATCGCATCGCCCATTGAGACGCTACCTAAGCGACGGTCATATTGTAAACCACCACGCATACCTACAGTATCTGTGATCCGCCAGTAGGCATCACCCGCCCATACCATTGAACCTGTTTCATCTTTGCTATTAATAATCTCATTACCAATAGAAGAAGGACCTGTTCTTGGACGCTCAAAGAAGTAGATTTGACCTACAGAAACGTTAAAACGTTCAACTAATTCGCTATCATAAAAACGCGAAGTTACACCCGTGGTTAATTGGTTTGCAGAAGCAATGCGGTCTAAACCACCATACATTCTATCGCGGAAAAGTCCGCCATAGTTTGATTGTAATAATGCGGAGTCAAAGTTATTGATATTAGACTGATCTTTATAAGGAACATAAAGATATTGCACACGAGGTTCGAGGGTTTGAGTAATATCATTGGTTTGATATTGGCGCTCGAAAACCACTTTCATATCAGATTTAAACTGTGGCAATACACGATTAACGCTGTCATCTAATTGGTTAGGATATCTTTTCTTATAAGCCTCAGGAATGTCCTGATCGTAATGAGTTGCCATCACTTTCAGTTCATTATTAAAGCTTGCCCAACCTGTTGATGCAGGCAGTGAGATCGTTGGCTCAATATGGAAACGATTTGCTTCAGGGGTGTTATCTCCCACACTGGTAAAGCGAACAAATTGAGCGTAAGTACGGAAATCAAACGGCCCGATATCATTCTTATAATAATTGAGATCAAGTTGTGGCTCTGCACGATAAGCCCTTGCATCTTTATTATCAGAGAAGACTTGGAACTGTTTGGTTGTTAATGTGGCATTCCAGTTCTGTTGCGCATAACCCGTACTAAATTTCTGAGTTGCATAACCATCTGTGGTGTTACCATATTGAGAGGTGAAATCAGTGAAGTACTTGTTATCACTTACTTTTGTGTAATCGATATTAAATCGCCACACATTGTTCATGACGCCACTATGTCCCCAGTAGAATAACCAACGTGTTGCAGAATCACGAGGAAGATAGCCAGCTTTATTTTCTTCTTTATCTTTATTGTATTGGCTATCGTGATTAATCCAATCAACGGCAATCGTACCGCTACCTGGAGTCGTTAAATAACGGAATTCATTATCTAATTTTAAACCACGACGGCTGATATAGTTAGTCGTAATGGTCGCATCATAATTAGGAGCTATATTCCAATAGTAAGGGAGTTGGAAATCAAATCCAGAGCTACGGGAATAGCTTCCGTTAGGAATTAAGAAACCAGAACGGCGTTTATCACCAATTGGTAATTGAAGATAAGGGCTATAAAAGATAGGCACATTGGCGACACGAAAACGCGCATTCCAAATTTCAGCGACTTGCTCTTCACGGTCTAAAATAACCTCTGAGCCAACAACGCTCCAGCTATCATCTCCTGGTAAACAAGAGGTGAACATGCCTTTATCCATAATGGTATAGCGGTTTTCGCCACGCATTTGCATTTTATCTGCGTAACCACGGCCTTGACGGCCAACCATTTGGTAATCACCTTGCTCAATATCCGTATCTTTATTATTAAGATTAGACCAAGCACGCGGGCCTTTTAAGATGATTTGAGGATCATCATAAGACACATTTCCCGTTGCTGTGACCATTCTTAATGGTGTTTCTCCCTCAGTCTGTGTCAGTTCAACACTGTCGGCACTTAAGGTTTGGTTTCCCTGTTTAATATCAACATCACCTTTATATTTGACCATGCGAGGATATTCACCTTGCATATCATTTGCAGTGATGGTGACGGGCAAGCTGTTAGGATCGCCTTGTACTAATGGTTTGTTATAAACAGGAACTCCCAGTAAACATTGGGAGGCAAGATCAGCATAAGCAGGCTGACCGTATATTGTGGCCCAAACTAGGGTGGCCAGCAGTGTGGGATAACTTTTTTTCATAAGTATTTATGTGCTTCCGTCATCAGTGGCTTCGTGCTGATAAACAGCGAGAAACTAACGCAGGGAGTTATGCGACACCAGCCCAACGTTCTGAACATTGTTCTAACGGTAACCGAAAAATAGGCGTATGCCTCATTTTTTCGATGTTTCTGTGTTGAAATAGGGTTATAGCCTTATTAGAAACAAAAAAACACCGCGCTGATGCGGTATTTCGTGCTGTATAACAACGCTAAAGTTATTCGTTTGGTCACTCATTTTACTTTAACACAATTTAAACGAAAACAGCATTACCTCTGTCCAAAGAGAAACAGTAAATCTCTTCATTTTAAGAAAAAGTCTATTTAGAGGTTGCTTGGTGTTAGGTGTGCAAGCAAATGAATAGTATGATAATGCAAAATTGCAGTCAGAGCATTGAAGATTTGAGGAGTCTATGCGCTATTGGGGAAAATTATTAGGCCTTACCATTGGTAGTTTTGCAGGAATAGGCTTTTGGGGCATTGTTATTGGTGTTTTTCTTGGGCACCTCTATGACATGCAACGAAGTAAATTAGGAAGTGGTGGGCGCTATACGCGTGATAGACAAGCTTTTTTCTTTGCCGCAACCTTTCAAGTTTTAGGCCATCTGACAAAATCAAAAGGGCGAGTGACTCAAACCGATATCTCTCTTGCCAGCGAATTAATGGATCGCATGAATCTGCATGGTGTTGGTCGCCAAGCCGCGCAACAAGCTTTTAGAGAAGGCAAATCACCCGATTTTCCATTAAGAGCCACATTGCAACGTGTTCGGCAAATTTGTGTTGGGCGCCGTGACTTACTTCAGATGTTTCTGGAAATCCAATTACAAGCTGCTTTTGCAGATGGTCAACTGCATCCAAATGAAAGAAAAATGTTGTTTATCATTATCGATGAGCTAGGTTTTTCTCGTGCGCATTTTGAACATATATTAGCAATGATGCAGGCTGGTCAGAATTTTCATTATCAAAATGGACAGGGTTATCAGCCCCAACCTCAAGGTCCAACGCTCTCTGATGCGTGTAAGGTACTTGGCGTCGATGAGAATGATGATGTTAAAACCATAAAAAGAGCTTATAGAAAATTGATGGGAGAACATCATCCGGATAAACTTGTAGCGAAAGGTTTACCGCCAGAAATGATGGAAATCGCAAAACAAAAAGCACAGTCTATACAAGTTGCTTACGATTTGATTAAAAAAGAAAAAGGATTTCGTTAACATCTTGTAAAAGAAGATGAGAAAAGAGAGAATTATTCCGTGATAGAGATAACTTAGACTGAGTTGAGTTTATTATTTATCACGGTAAAATATAAGTGAAATTTAATTATTTCATTCTCTCTTCTCTTAAAAAAGGAACTATATCCATGTCAAACGTCCGTGTTCTTGTTGGGGTTATGGGATTAGCGCTTTGCCTGCTCCTTGCTTCATTGAGTTCAGTGACTGTTTTAGTGTCATAAGACACTAAAAATCGGCAAGGCATTCAAAATGTATCGGGGATCGAAAAGCAGGATGCGTAATAAATAATTCCTGAGCATGTAACTGCAGGCGAGGCGCCATCGCTCTTGCCTGTGGGTGTGCATAAAAGCGATCCCCAAGAATTGGATGCCCCAACGCTAGCATATGTACCCGCAATTGATGTGAACGCCCAGTAATTGGTGAGAGTTTCACTCTTGTCGCATTCTCTTCATATTCCAACACTTCATAAAAAGTTTGCGCCGCTTTCCCTGTTTCATGACAGACTTTTTGTTTTGGTCGATTAGGCCAATCACAAATCAAAGGTAAATCAACCAAACCCTCTTCTTTTTCTATATGTCCCCAAACGCGTGCGATATAGGTTTTTTTGGGTTCACGTTCACGAAATTGACGCTTTAGTTCACGCTCTGCTTCTTTATTTAGTGCAACAACAATAACGCCACTGGTTGCCATATCAAGGCGATGCACACATTCAGCATTAGGAAATTCAGCTTTAATGCGCGACATAATACTGTCGTTATGCTCTGGCGCTTTGCCCGGTACTGACAGTAATCCGCTGGGTTTATTGACGGCAATAATATGCTCATCTTGATATAAAACATGTAACCAAGGATCTGTCGGCGGGTTATACACTTCCATCATGGTGGATATCTCATCAAAACAACGGGGAGTAAAATACTCCCCGCTTTAACGGTGATTATTGGTGGGTAACAACAATGAGGCGAATTGAATCTAAACGCCACGTTGCTTCATCTAAATGGTTAAGAATATGAGCACGTTCATTTTCAATTGCTTCGACTTCATCATCACGAATATTTGGGTTTACCGCACGTAAAGCTTCTAAGCGCGACAATTCATGAGTCAGCACGCGATCCGCTTCTTCTTTCGCTTTTTGGATAAGTCCTTTCGCTTCAACTTCCATTAATGGTTCAGAAGCTTTAAGTACATGGTGGACTTCACTTTGTACCGCATTGACCAGTTTGCTCGAAGTATGACGATTAACCGCATTTAATTGGCGATTAAAGCTTTCAAACTCAACTTGAGATGCAAGATTATTACCTTTCAGATCAAGTAATAAGCGAACTGGTGTTGCCGGTAAGAAACGACTTAAGTGAAGATGTTTAGGCGCTTGCGCTTCGACCACATAAATCAGTTCCACTAACAGCGTTCCCACTGGCAATGCTTTATTTTTTAGTAAAGAAACGGCACAACTTCCTGTATCGCCAGACAAAATTAAATCTAAGCCATTACGGATAATTGGGTGTTCCCAACTAATAAATTGGGTATCTTCACGAGATAATGCTTGCTCTCTATTAAATGTGATGGTGCAACCATCTTGCGGTAATCCTGGGAAATCAGGCACTAACATATGATCGGATGGCGTTAAAATAATTAAGCTATCACTGCGATCTTCTTGATTAATACCGACGATATCAAATAAGTTCAGTGCAAAGTTCACTAACTCAGGATCGTTATCTTGCGCTGCAATTTCACCCGCTAATTCAACACCAACTTCACCACCGTTAGAATGCATTTCTAATAGGCGGTCGCGACCTTGCTCAAGTTTGAGCTTCATTTCATCATGTTGTTTACGACAAGCAGCGATAAACTCGTCAAAGTCCGCTAATTCATTAGGTTGCGCAAGGTAATTGACGAGAGCATCATATTTGCTGTCATAAATAGTACGACCTGTTGGACAAGTATGCTCAAAGGCATCTAAGCCTTCGTGATACCAACGCAATAATACGGATTGAGCCGTACCTTCAAGATAAGGAATGCTAATATCAATGTCGCGATTTTGACCAATTCGATCGAGGCGACCAATACGTTGTTCTAGTAAATCAGGGTTAAATGGCAGATCAAACATAACCAGTTGATTAGCAAACTGGAAGTTACGTCCTTCAGAGCCGATTTCTGAACATAGTAGAACTTGCGCGCCTTCTTCTTCAGACGCGAAATAAGCAGCTGCACGGTCGCGTTCAAGTAATGACATACCTTCGTGGAAGACTGCCGCGCGAATACCTTCACGCTCACGTAAAACTTGTTCTAATTGCAGTGCGGTTGCTGCTTGAGCACAAATTACCAGTACTTTTTCATTACGATTGGCAGTTAAGAAACCCAGTAACCATTCAACACGAGGGTCAAAGTTCCACCATGTTGCATTTTCACCTTCGAATTCTTGGTAAATACGTTCAGGGTAGAGCATCTCTTTTGCACGAACTTCGAGGTTCTTTTTCGCTGCCATAATTTCAGCCACTTTAATTGCGGTTTGATATTGTGTTGGCAGTGGCATTTTTATCGCGTGAAGTAAGCGATTCGGGAAACCTTTAACACCAGAACGAGTGTTACGGAATAACAAACGACCTGTTCCGTGTCTGTCCATTAGCATATGGATAAGTTCTTGGCGGGATTTAGTACGTTCTTCACCTTGGGTATTTGCCGCTTTCAGTAATGGCTCAACATCTTGCTCGCTGATCATTTCACTGATGATATTTTGTTGTTCGGTATTTAAATCATCTTCTGATAGCAAAATAGTGACAGCATCAGCAACAGGGCGATATTTTTGTTGCTCATTAATAAATTCGTTATAGTCATGGAAACGGCTTGGATCGAGCAGACGTAAACGGGCAAAGTGGCTTTCTTGACCTAATTGCTCAGGGGTTGCGGTTAATAGCAATACCGAAGGAATAGATTCAGCTAATTCTTCAATTACTTGATATTCACGGCTTGGAGCATCTTCACTCCAAACAAGGTGATGAGCTTCATCGACAACTAACATATCCCATGTTGCTTCAACCAAGTGTTCAAAACGTTGTTTGTTTTTACGCACAAAATCTAAAGAGCAGATGATCATCTGTTCTGTTTCAAATGGATTATCGCTATCTAATAAAGATTCGCTATAACGGCTATCATCAAACAGTGAGAAACGGAGGTTGAAACGGCGTAACATTTCAACTAACCACTGATGTTGTAAGCTTTCAGGCACAATAATCAACACGCGCTCAGCACGACCATCCATTAATTGTTGATGGATAATCATACCAGCTTCAATCGTTTTACCTAAACCCACTTCATCAGCTAATAATACACGAGGGTTATGACGTTTACCCACTTCATTGGCGATATAAAGCTGATGAGGAATAAGGCTTGCGCGGATACCACGTAAACCACTTTGTGCTTGCTTAAACTGCTCGCTCATAAACTTACGAGCGCGGTAGCGTAATGCAAAGCGATCCATACGGTCGATTTGACCTGCAAAAAGGCGATCTTGAGGCTTATTAAAAGTGAGTTTGTTATCTAAGAACACTTCACGTAATTGTGCAGGCTCTTCAGTGTCTAAACGTACACCCTGATAGATAAGTAGGCCGTTATCTTCTACAACGTTATCGATGGCGAGTTTCCAGCCTTCGTGACTGGTGACGGTATCCCCTGCATTGAACATCACCCGCGTTATTGGTGCATCATGACGGGAGTAAAGGCGGTTTTCGCCACAGGCAGGAAAAAGTAAGGTAACCATGCGGGCATCAATTGCCACAACAGTACCCAGTCCAAGCTCGCTTTCAGTATCGCTAATCCAACGTTGACCAAGAGTAAAAGGCATATATATAAACTCAGCTCTCAAATATATAATTTAGGAATTATTAATGAATGCAGTATTGCGGTGTTGTCATTAAAATCTGCGGGATAAAAAGTGCTTGTTCCTTGAACAAAGAAAAGCTAATTATCACCAAAGGGGCGTTATGTTAATAGATGCAAAGCAAACCGTCACCTGCAAAATGACACAACTTAAAATGAGAGTGTCATTTGCCCATTTAACAAGGTTGAAAAATCATCTTGTATAAAAGGTAGGATTGCATCTGCAATAGGCATTAATTGCTTATTGATATAGTGCTCATAATCAGGTGCAGTGGTAATGTGCTCTAATGGCTCAGGCCCCAAGAGGGTAATTATATAACTAATCCAACCGCCTTGCTGATATTGTTGAGGTCTATTTTGGGATAAATTATATTCATCCGCCTTACGTGCTGCTTTGACGTGAGGGGGGACGTGGTGCTGATATTCTGATAATTTTCGACGTAATCTTTTACGATACACTAATCTCTCATCATATTTTCCCGCAAGCGTATCCGCAACATAATCACGAATAAACTGCTGATAAGGTTGCTGATGAAAAATGCGTGTATAAAGCTCTTGTTGAAATTTTTGAGCAAGGGGAGTCCAATCTGTTCTGACGGTTTCTAATCCTTTAAATACCATTTTATCATTGCTGAGTCCGGCGTAGCGTTTCTTGCTACCCGTTTCCATACCTCGGATGGTAGGCATTAAAAAGCGGCGGTAATGGGTTTCGTATTCTAGTTCTAATTTGCAATCTAGTTGGTAGTTTTCAAAGAGATGTGTTTTCCACCATTGATTTACCTCTTGTACTAATTGATACCCAATCTGTTGTGCTTGTTGTTCTGTGTGAGGTGACTTCAGCCAAACAAAGGTTGAATCCGTATCGCCATAAATAACTTGATAACCTTTGGCCTCAATTAATTCTCGTGTTTTTTTCATAATTTCATGACCTCGTAGCGTAATGGAAGACGCTAAACGAGGATCAAAAAAGCGACAACCCACAGAGCCTAAAACACCATAAAAAGCATTCATAATGATTTTGAGCGCTTGAGAGAGCGGGGCATTTTTATGTAATTTGGCATTATCTCTTTCATGCCAAATTTGCGACACAATAGCGGGTAAACAGTGCAGTTCTCGTGAAAATCGTGCTTGGCGAAATCCAGAAATAGAAAACTTTTCGTCAGGTTGGTGCATTCCTTCAATCATTCCTACTGGATCGATTAAAAAAGTACGAATAATAGAGGGATAAAGGCTTTTGTAATCAAGCACAACAACAGAATCATATAAGCCGGGAGCAGAATCCATCACAAAGCCACCGGGGCTATGCTCTTCAGGTTTTTCACCTTGATTAGGCGCGACATATCCAATGCGATGCATTGAGGGTAAGTAGAGGTGAGTAAAAGCCGCGACAGAGCCACCGCTTCTATCAACTGAAAGCCCTGTAACACAGGCTCTTTCTAATAAGAATGCCATAAGAGATGTCGCATCAAAGATACGGTTCACTAAGACACAATCTTGCCAATTATAATAAGCCAGTGCAGGTTTATCTTCTTTAAAGCGCCGATTAATTTCATCCATTCTGGCATAAGGTGTATCAATGGCTTTACCTTCACCTAACAGTGTTTGAGCAACCGATTCGAGGCTAAAAGAGGGAAAATTCCACGTCGCCATTTTCAATGCTTCAATGCCATCGATAATTAAACGACCTTGAGCCGATGCAAAAAAATGTCCTTTTTTAAATCCATGCTCACGCCATTCTAACGGGCTATTTTGACGACCTAATAATAAACTGACGCCATACCGTTGGGCATGCGTGTACAAAATACGTAGATCGAATTGAATTAAATTCCAACCAATAATGGCATCGGGATCATAGTGTTGTATCCATTCATTTAGCTTTTCAATTAAACGTAATCGGCTACTGACATAACATAAACGATAGCCTTGAAATTGTTGGCTTTCACACTCTGCGGGCAACTCATCAGTAAGCATAAACACCACATTATCGCCACAACCTGCAAGCCCAATGGAGTAAAGTTCACCAAACTCACTGGTTTCAATATCCAAAGACACGGTTCGAAGCGTTGGGCGATAATCAGGAGCGGGTTTTAATGTAGCAATATTATTTTGTTGATAACGAAACCAGACTGGTGCGGTGATAAAGCGCTCCATCATATAACGTTCATGTGGGCGGATATCCGCTTCATAAAGTCGGATGTGATGCTCTTTAAGTTGTTGCTCAAGTTGAACAAGTTGGCGGTATTGTTTGCAATAAACACCAAAAACGGGCTGTCTTTCGAAATCTTTTAACTCGAGGGGGCGAATTTCAATATCAGGATTTTTATTAACGAGTGAGCGTAAAACAGTTTCATATTGACGGGCAACAAAACCGATAGCACGTTGCATAGGAACAGTCACTTTATGCGGACCATGATCTGTCGCCAGCCAATAAGAGACGACAATACCTTTTGGTGTGTCGCTCCAGTGGCGAGTAAGAATAAAACCTTGTTCCGTATGACCAATCATGAGCACCCAATAAACACAAATAATTTACTAAATATGTGTTTATTATAGTCAATATAGTGGTTATTTATACAGTTAATTTTAGCTAAGATTAATTAAACGGAATACCTAAAATAAGTGATTGATCCACTTTACCATTTATTAGTGATTGTGTATTTCCATCATACACAATCATACCGTTATCAATCACAATCGCTCTTGAGGCGATTTTTGCAGCATCTTCTAAACTATGCGAAACCATCAATAAGGTTAACGTCTTCTCACCACAAAGTTGCTCAAGTAGTGCCAGCATTTCAATGCGTAAAGCGGGATCTAATGCAGAAAAAGGCTCATCGAGTAATAAAATCGGTTGTTCACGTACCAAGCAGCGTGCAATTGCGACACGTTGACGCTGCCCCCCCGATAATTGGGATGGTAAGCGTTCAAGATATTCACTGAGAGCCACTTGTTTAGCGCGATCTTCTAATAGTGCTTTTTGCGCATCAGTCAGTTTTAAACTGGGATTTAACCCTAAACCAATATTCTGTCTGACAGTTAAATGTGGAAATAAGTTATTATCTTGAAATAACATGGAGATAGGACGTTTAGCAGGGACGGTTTTAGTATGGTTTTCACCATTGAGAAAAAGGCTTCCTTTTTCTGACGGTAAAAAACCCGCAATTAAACTGAGTAATGTACTTTTTCCAGCGCCACTGGGGCCTAACACAGCGATACGCTCTCCCGTATTAACGGTTAAATTAAATAAGAGATGTTGGTGTTCATAGGTGTAAGCAAGGTGCTCTAATTTAATCATGAGATTTTCCTGCCAATCGTTCTATTAGGCTAAAAAGAGTGAAGCAAAGTAGCAATAAGATCATGGCGGTCACGGCACCATCTTGAGTGTGATAAGCACCAATTTGCTGATAAAGATAGAAAGGTAAGGTTCTAAAGGTTTCATTACCAAAAAGAGCCACAATACCGAAATCCCCAATAGAAATCACACAAGCAAAAGCAAGGGCTTGTGAAATTGGTTTTTTTAATGCGCGTAATTCTATCCAACGGAGTCGATTTATACCTTGTAAATTGAGCGACTGACACAAAAGACTATAACGTGAAGCGATGTCATTCATTGGATTTTCAAGTACTTTTAATGCATACGGAATAGCAATTAATGCGTTGGTTAAAATGACTAAAACATACGGTGATTCGGGTAATCCAATCGTATTGTTGAATAGAAGGAAAAAGCCTGTTGCCAACACAATCCCCGGCATCGCCAGAATAATCAAACCACTCATTTCCATGGCTTGTCCTGCTTTTTTAAAGTGCCGTAAGCGAAGTTCTCGGCTACTCCATAGCAACATCATCGTTAATACAACACAAACAATACCTGCACCAACCGCAATAATCAGTGAGGTAGTAAACGCCTGCCAAAGTACAGGTTGTTGTATGACACGTATAAATTGACTGTTAAGACCGTCCGTTATTACCGCTAGAATTGGCGGTACTAAAAAGAGGATCGCAAGAGTGATCACTAAACCATCGGTTATTTTGCTAAAGATAGGATCATAGGGATCACGCCAATGTAGCTTTTGACTGCTTCCCACAAAAAGGGTGCCTTTTAGCTTTTGGCTAATAAGCACTAAACCTAAACAACAAAAAAGCTGGATCAACGCTAACAGTGCAGCGCGATGTAAATCGTAGTCATAGTTTAACGCTTGATAAATCGCGAGTTCAACAGTCGTTGCCGCAGGACCTCCGCCTAATGCCAAGACAGTGGCAAAGCTTGCAAAGCAGAGCATAAAAATGAGTGATGCCGTGGGCAGAATTTGACGCCACAAATAGGGAAATTCAAGAAAACGAAAACGTTGCCAGCCATTCATGCCAAGCTGTGAGGCTAATTGGCGTTGTTCTGACGAAATACTTTCGAGTGCTTGTAATAGCATTCGGGTTGCTAACGGCATATTGAAAAAAATATGAGCTAATAGAATGCCTTGCAAACCATAAGGGGTAAATTGGTAGTCGATCCCTAGCCATTCACAAATTTGAGCAATCCATCCCACTCTGCCATAAACCGTTAAAATACCAAAAAGTGCAACTAGAACAGGTAACACAAGACTCATGGCACATAGGCGTAAAAACAGTGTTCGTCCTTTAAATTGGCGTCGATAGAGTGCTTTGGCAAGCCAAATAGCAGGTAATATCGAAAACAGCGCAGATAAAAAGGCTTGCCAAAAAGTAAAGCGGACAACATGCCATAAATATTCATCAGCAAAAATTGAGGTCAGCTCACCACTTGGTGCGTTAAACCACAATGCGCCAAATGACAATAACGCCACAATAAGCAGTAAACCCGAGGCACATAGCCCCGGGATAAGCCATCTTCCCATTAGCGGCTAACCGCAGATTGCCAATTACGAGTCCATGTTTGGCGCTCTTTTGCGACAACATCTGCATCGAATTGCAATGATTTTTCGGGTTTAGTCATCACGGAATAGACGTCAGGTAATGGAATATCAATAACAGGATACATCCAATTGGTTGTAGGAATAGTTTCTTGGAAAGCAGGGGTGAGCATAAATTGCATAAATTGTTGCGCTAATTCAGGTTGTTTGCTCGATTTCAATTTTGCCGCGACTTCGACTTGTAAGTAATGTCCTTCATCGAAAATTGCCGCTGCATAGTTATCTTTTTTATCCGCTAAAATGTGATAACCCGGAGATGATGTGTAACTAAGCACAAAATCACCTTCACCTTTTAAGAATAAGCCATAAGACTCACTCCAACCTTTAGTCACTGTCAGCGTTTTCTCTGACAATTTTTTCCATTCAGAGGCCGTATTTTCAGGATAAAGTGACTGCATCCATAGCATTAAACCCAAACCCGGTGTGCTGGTGCGAGGATCTTGATACAAAATCTTCCACTTTTCTTTGCTATTTAGCAGTTCAGCCATACTTTTGGGCGGATTAGCAATGCGGTTTTTATCATAGATAAAAGCAAAATAACCGTAGTCATAAGGCACAAAGGTATCATCAGCCCATTTTTCAGGTAGGGTGAGTTTTGATGTATCGATATGACTTGGTGCGAAAAGTCCCGTTTCTTTTGCTGCGTGGATCAGATTGTTATCCAAACCCAAAATAATATCAGCCTTACTCTTATCACCTTCCATACGTAAGCGATTAAGCAGAGAAACACCATCAGAAAGGGCAACAAGTTTTAATTCGCAATCACATTGTTGTTCAAACGCTTTTTTTATTGCAGGCCCTGGCCCCCAATCTGCGGTAAATGAATCATAAGTGTAAACAGTCAGTGTGGGTTTTTGTGCTAAGGCTTGAGTTGAAAAAGTGCTCATAATGCCCAGAGCGCCCAGAAGGAAAGTAAAGCGAAGCGATTTAGTTAACACGTTTAGTTCCTCAGTAAAAGTCAGGTAGGATCTGAGGAGTGAGGATGGCAAATCAATGAATATTGCAACATCCTGACTCAAATCCCTACGCCAGTATTAGCTGGATCAGGTTCCACGAGTTTTTCTCAGCCTAAAAAGGCACCCCGTTGAGACTTTCCCATTGTAGATAAATACGCGCGTCGTGCAAAGTCTGTTGATAGAGGTTTACCGTTTGTGGGTAGTATGAAACAATGAGTTATCTTTCAAATTTGGTTATTGAGGTAGTCTAGTGATCGATGATGATGGCTACCGCCCGAATGTAGGGATTGTAATTTGTAATCGGCAAGGGCAAGTGCTTTGGGCTCGTCGCTATGGGCAACATTCATGGCAGTTTCCTCAAGGGGGAATTAATCCTGGAGAATCGCCAGAGCAGGCAATGTACCGAGAGTTGTTCGAAGAAGTTGGGTTAAGTCGCAAGGATGTTAAAATTCTTGCCTCCACACGTAACTGGTTACGTTACAAGTTACCGAAGCGTTTGGTGCGTTGGGACACAAAACCTGTTTGTATTGGACAAAAACAGCGTTGGTTCCTCTTGCAGTTAACAAGTAATGATAAAGACATTAATGTTCAACAAAGCAAAACGCCAGAATTTGATGGCTGGCGTTGGGTGAGTTACTGGTATCCTGTTAGACAAGTCGTCTCTTTTAAACGCGATGTTTATCGACGTGTAATGAAAGAGTTCGCACCCGTAGTCATGCCGTTGCAAGAACAAGTGTCTTTACCTCGTCCATCGTATGGATATCGGCGTAAAAGGTATTAGATAACACTATGCTGACACGTTTGCGAGAAATTGTAGAAAAAGTGGCTATGGCAGCGGGGCTTCCAGAAGCGCTTGAACTCTTAGTCAAGGAAACGTGTCAGGCAATGCACACGGATGTGTGTTCTATTTATCTTGCCGATAAACAACGTAGTTGTTTTTATCTTATGGCGACCAAAGGGTTAAAAAAACCCAGAGGGAGAGCCGTTAGCCTCTCATTTGATGAAGGCGTTGTTGGTGAAGTGGGGCGTCTTTCAGAGCTCATCAACCTCGCTGATATTCGCGAGCATCCTAGCTTTAAATACCTTCCTCAAGTTAAAGAAGATGATCTCCGTGCTTTTCTCGGTGTACCTATTGTCTATCGTCGCCAACTCCTTGGTGTATTAGTCGTTCAGCAAAAAGAGCGTCGCTTATTTAATGAAAGCGAAGAATCTTTTATGGTGACACTGGCGACACAATTAGGTGCAACGTTATCGCAAGTACAAACTAAAGGGCTTTTTGGACAATATCGTCAAAGCCGTATTAAAGCACTTTCGGTTTCGACGGGGGTGGTGATGGCATATGGCTGGCAAGAAGTCGCTCAGCCAATCCTTGAAAATGTATTTAAAGCCAGTGCACTCGATATAAAAGCAGAGCTAAATCGACTCACTGTTGCTTTAGAAGATGCGACAGCAGAATGTCGCCGTTTTAGTAAGCGTTTTATGGCGAATGCACAAAAAGAGAGTGCGGCCATTTTTGATCTCTACTCGCATTTACTTAATGATCCACAGCTTAAACATAAAATGACCGCGATAATCACACAAGGTTATGTCGCAGAATGGGCAGTTAAAGTGGTGGTTGAGAAAGTATCAGCACAATTTTCCAGCCTGAAAGACGGTTATATGCGAGAAAGAGCGTCTGATCTTAAAGCATTAGGACAGCGTTTATTATTCCATTTAGATGATGATCTAAGCTCAACCAATATTTGGCCAGAGCGTTTTATTTTGGTCGCTGATGAATTAAGTGCCAGTTTATTGGCGGAGTTACCAGAGCAACAACTTGCTGGTGTCATTGTTCGAGATGGCGCAACTCACTCACATTCTGCCATTCTTGTTAGGGCGATGGGAATACCCGCGATTATGGGAGCAGATATTCAACCTGAGCTGTTACATAATCGCATGCTTATTCTTGATGGTTATCGTGGTGAAATATTTATTGAGCCAGAGCCTTTTATTACTCAAGAATATAAACAAATTATTGATGAAGAGAGCGTATTAAGCCAAATCGCAGAAGATCAACTTGAACAGCAAGCGGTTTTAAAAAACGGTGAAGCAGTTAGCGTTCAATTGAATGCGGGATTAAATATAAAATATGAGCAACGCATTAGTGTGGGAATAGATGGTGTGGGTTTATATCGCACCGAAATACCTTTTATGTTGCAAAGCGGTTTTCCCTCTGAAGATGAACAAAAAAACCGTTATCGTGAAATTCTCTCTTTTTTTCCAGATAAACCCGTTGTATTGCGCGCTTTAGACATTGGTGCTGATAAGCAACTTCCTTATATGCCAATTAATGAGGAAAATCCCTGCTTAGGTTGGAGAGGAATAAGAATATTGCTCGATCAACCTGAAATCTTCCTTATTCAGCTACATGCAATGCTAAAAGCAAATCTCGAATTTAAAAATTTGAAAATATTGTTGCCGATGGTGACAAGTCTTGATGAAATCGACGAAGCAAGAACATTGCTGCTACGAGCATGTGATGAAGTTAGTCGAGAAATAAAGTGTGAGTGTGTTCCACCACCGTTAGGCATCATGCTTGAAGTTCCTTCGTTGGTGTTTATGCTGTCACAATTAGCCAATCGGGTTGATTTTATCTCTGTTGGAACAAACGATTTGACTCAGTATTTACTTGCTGTCGATCGTAATAATACCCATGTAGCATCACTCTATGATAATTTACATCCTGCGTTATTGCGTTCACTGAATTTGATTGCAACACAATGCCAATATTATCAGTTGCCAGTGAGTGTTTGTGGTGAAATGGCGGGTACGCCAATAGGGGCATTGCTGTTAATAGGGCTCGGTTTTAGGCAGTTAAGCATGAGTGGTCGTAGTTTACCTAGGGTAAAATACTTATTGCGCCATCTTGATCCGGTGATGTTACAGCCTTTTATGCAACAGGTGTTGCAAGCTGAAACCACAACAGAAATCAAAAAATTGTCTTCTGAATTTATGGAACGGCAAGGATTAGGTGGATTAATTCGCGGAGGTATCTAGCAGACCTTCGTATAAGCCTTTTCTATGTTGGTAATAAATAACCAGCACAGAAATTATTGATTAAGTGAAGTAGGGAATAATGAGTATAAGCTACCTTAAATTTCCAGAGATTGATCCCGTTATGTTCTCTATCGGGCCTGTGTCACTACACTGGTACGGTATGATGTATTTAGTTGGGTTTGTCTTTGCCTTATGGCTTGCAAATCGCCGAGCTGCAAAACCGAATAGTGGTTGGAATAAAAATGAAGTTGAAACATTACTTTATGTCGGTTTTGTGGGGGTATTTATCGGTGGTCGTTTAGGTTATGTTTTATTTTATAACCTACCTGTCTTTTTAAATGATCCTCTTTACCTCTTTAAAGTGTGGGATGGCGGAATGTCGTTCCATGGCGGTTTAATTGGGGTCATTTGTGCCATGATTTGGTTTGCTAAACGCACTAAACGTAAATTTTTCCAAGTGGCAGACTTTGTTGCACCGTTAATTCCATTTGGATTAGGGCTAGGCCGTATTGGTAACTTTATCAATGGCGAATTATGGGGACGTGTCACATTAGATACACCTTGGGCGTTCTTATTCCCAACCTCGCGTTCTGCGGATCTCCAGCTTGTTGCTCAAGATCCAACAACGTTACTGCCTATTATTCAAGAATATGGTGTTTTACCTCGTCATCCCTCTCAGCTTTATGAAATGCTGTTAGAAGGCGTGGTGTTATTTATTATTCTGAATATTTTTGTGCGTAAAAGTCGTCCTGTCGGAAGTGTGTCGGGTCTATTCCTGATTGGTTATGGCGCATTCCGTATTATTGTTGAATTCTTCCGTCAACCAGACGCACAACTAGGATTATTTGGTGGTGTGAGTATGGGGCAAATACTTTCAATTCCAATGATTCTGTTGGGTATTATTTTTATGGTATGGGCTTATCGTCAAGATAAAAAAACGGCACAAAACCCAACATCTGCTCACAAATAGTGTGAGATAAATTTTTTATTATTAGCTAATTAACAAGAGAGACAACATGAAGCAGTATCTGGCATTGTGTCAACGCATTATCGATGAAGGGCAATGGATTGATAATAAACGGACAGGAACCCGTTGTTTAACGGTGATTAATGCCGATCTGGAATATGATGTTGCGAATAACCAATTTCCGCTGATAACAACACGAAAAAGTTTTTATAAAGCGGCCATTGCAGAACTGTTAGGGTATTTACGTGGCTATGACAATGCCGCTCAATTTCGTGAAATTGGTTGCAATACATGGAATGCCAATGCAAATGAAAATGGTGCATGGTTAAATAACCCTCATCGTAAAGGCGAAGACGATATGGGGCGTGTTTATGGCGTTCAAGGACGTCAATGGCAACGCCCTGATGGTTCTCATTTTGATCAATTACGTAAAGTGGTAGATGACCTGACTAAAGGTATCGATGATCGTGGTGAAATCGTAACGTTCTATAATCCGGGTGAAACGGAACTGGGTTGTTTACGCCCTTGTATGCATACGCATACCTTTTCACTTGTGGGTGATACGCTTTATTTAACCTCTTATCAGCGCAGTTGTGATGTGCCGCTAGGTTTGAATTTCAACCAAATTCAGTGCTTTGTTTTATTGGCGCTGGTGGCTCAAATTACAGGGCATAAGCCGGGTAAAGCATTTCATAAGATAATCAATGCACATATCTATGAAAATCAATTACCTCTAATGCGTGATGTGCAGTTAAAAAGAGAGCCATTACCGTTACCAACATTACATATCAATCCAAAAATCAAAACGTTGGAAGATATTGAAACTTGGGTAACAACGGATGATTTTACTGTTGAAGGTTATCAATGCCATGAAGCAATAAAATATCCATTTACAGTTTAGTTTATTCCTTGCTTTAAAGGCCTCTGTTTAGCAATAAACAGGGGCTTTTTTCATTTTTACCCTTATTTTGTATTTATTCTGAAAATACGGTTATTGCGTTGTTGTTCGAAAAAAACACTTTCCTTTATTTACCTTTAAATGTTTTGTCTGCATTCTCGCAGTAGGTTAAAAGGAGAAATAAATGAACAATAACATGGATATAAGCCTAAGTAGGGCACATCAGCAAGAGGGCGAATTTGGTATAAGCTTACTTGAAATATTGGTTGTGATGATGATAGTTTCTATTTTAAGCTATTTATCAATTCCTGCTTATCAGCATTTTACTTACCAGCGTCAGTTACTGCATAGCGTGCGTGAAACCATTGCTTTTCTTTCTTATCAGCAACAACAAGCTCTATTATTTAATGTAAGAATTAAAATTACGCTTTTGTTATCACCAAATAATAAAATAATTGCGACTCCTCTTCATTCTCGCCATTTATCAGAGCAACAAGATATTTTTCAATTAGCTTCAGGCATTCAACTTAAGCAATCAACAGTTTCAAACTTTACGTTTGGTGGAATTCGTCAAACGTTAAAACCCATGAGCTTTGTTCTTCACAGTGTAGAAGGCGAAGTGAAAATTATTATTTCATCATTAGGCAGAATAAGAGCATGTAGTCAGAGCATGAAGGCATTTCCATCATGTTGAAACGATCTGGAATTTCATTTTCGTCTGGCATGATGTTGATGGAATGCCTTTTTGCTATCGCGATAAGTGGGGTTTTATTTCTATGTATCAGTCGGGCTTATCCTCAAATAATGAACACACTGATCTATTCTTACCAACAATACCAGTTAGATATTTTTTTAAGAGAACGGTTATTGGTGTTAGAAGCACAATTAAGACGCACAGGGTATTGTTATGACAGTTGTGTTAATACGTTGAAGCCAAACGGCTTGGCTGAGTCTTCTTTAAAGATAGGACAATACCCCCTTCAAGAGAAAAACTCCTGCGTTATTTTTGCTTACGACATAAACAGCAATGGCAAATGGGAACCGCCTTCTTCAAAAGAGAGTGATTATTTTGGATACCGTCTTAAAAATGGACAACTAGAACAACGAAGAGGAGTCAAAGATTGCGCCTCTTCAGGATGGCAACGTTTTTTTGAGAGTAATGAAATTGAGGTGACTGAATTTACTTTGCGTTCTTATTCAAAGCCCCATTTAATAAAAGGGATGTCTCTTTTTTATCTTTCAGTTTCTTTAAAATTTCATTTAAAACAAAATCATAAAGTGAAGTCGCATTATCAAAATATCATGCGTTTAAGGAATGTGACCTTGTTATGAATACCGATTTTACATATAGAAAAGATGAACAGGGGTTTGCAAGTTTATTGATGGTAATGGGTTTTGTTGTGATGAGTTTATTTGTACTTGGAAACTTTGCTTATCATTACAGGCAGTCTCAACAAATAGTGATGCAAGAGTTACAAGCACGACAGGCTTTTTTATTTGCTGAATCTGCATTGCAGTGGGGGATTGCACTTAATTGGGATCTTTCATCAACTCGATTAAATAAATGGCAATGTCATACTTTTCATGCAAATCCTAAAATAAAAAGCTGCCTACTTTTGCTCTCTCTAGATAAGGGCTTACTTCAAGGACAAGCAGAAAGCTTAAAAGGTTATAAAATATATCATTACCAATGGGTTAGTATCTTAAAGGATAAAAATAGAACAATAACTATTCATCCAAGCGGATGGCTAGATTATTGCCCATTAGTGCATAAGGAGTGTGTGTTATAGATAATATTCAAAATAAATCAGAAAGTGGCTCTATATTACTTAATACAATGTTTATATTGCTGTTTTTTAATATTAGTTTTGTCGCTATTATAGCGTATAGTCAATCATTAAAAGCTGATTTTCAGCAGCTAATTCAAATTCAGCAGTCAGGGCAGGAACTTTTTGTTTTATTTGAACAAATGTCTGATAAATCACCTGATTATTTCGCATCTAACCCCAAAATAATGACACGCTCACTTTTACAGTCTGAAGGTTGTCAGCAAATAGAAGGTTATGTTGCCAATAATGTATTACCCGAAATAAGGCTGTATTACTGGTCATGCTATTAATAAGATGAGGATCTGATGTTTCATATATATCACTCAAATCAGTTGTCATTACTAAAGTCACTTATGGTGCACTTTATGCAGACCAGGCCACTTTCTTCTCCTTTTGAACAAGAAGTGATCCTTGTACAAAGCCCTGGAATGTCTCAATGGTTGCAAATCCAGCTTGCCGAAAGCTTGGGTATTGCTGCTAATATCCGTTATCCATTACCAGCAACCTTTATTTGGGAAATGTTTACTCGGGTGTTATCAGGTATACCTAAAGAAAGCGCTTTTTCTAAAGATGCGATGACATGGAAATTAATGGCATTACTTCCTGAATTTTTGCCTAATGAAGAATTTAAACCCTTACTGCATTACCTTGATGATGATGAAGATAAACGTAAACTTCACCAGTTAGCAGGACGTGTAGCTGACTTATTTGACCAATATTTAGTTTATCGTTCAGATTGGTTAGCTTCGTGGGAAAATGATGAGTTAATCGAAGGGTTGAGTGAAAATCAACGCTGGCAAAAAATATTGTGGGTAGCATTACAGCAATACACAAAAGATCTTAATCAGCCTCAATGGCACCGTTCTAACCTTTATCAGCAATTTATTTCGACTTTAAATAATGCAAAAGAAGGGGAGCTTCAACACTGTTTTCCACCTCGTATTTTTATTTGTGGGATTTCGGCTCTACCTCAAGTTTATTTGCAGGCATTACAAGCGATAGGGCGTCATACTGAGATCTATTTACTCTTTACTAATCCTTGCCGTTACTATTGGGGAGATATTCAAGATCCTAAATTTCTCTCTCGTCTTAATAGCAGAAAGCCACGCCATTATAAGCAATTGCATGAATCGCCTTGGTTTAAAGATGAAAAAAATGCTTCTTCGTTATTTAATGATGAGGGCGAGCAAAACATCGGTAATCCGCTATTAGCATCATGGGGAAAACTAGGTAAAGATAATCTTTATTTCCTCTCTGAACTTGAATATACCGATGTGTTAGATGCGTTTGTTGAGATCCCAAGAGATAATTTACTCCATCAATTACAAGCAGATATTCTTGATTTAGAAGATTTTTCGCAATTAGGTACAACACTTGAAACTTATGAGTGTAGTGAAAATAAACGAGTGATTTCACCAGATGATCACTCACTGACTTTCCATGCAAGCCATAGCCCACAGCGCGAAGTCGAAGTACTGCAAGACCAATTACTGCATTTATTAGAACAAGATCCTGAATTGTTACCGCGCGATATTATTGTGATGGTTGCGGATATCGATAGCTATACACCTTATATTCAAGCAGTGTTTGGTAATGCACCTTCAGAACGTTATCTTCCTTTTGCTATTTCAGATAGAAAAGCGCGTCAAGCGCACCCTGTATTACAGGCTTTTATTACGTTGCTAGAACTTCCTCAAAGTCGTTTTACCGCTGAACAAGTGTTGGCACTGCTTGAAGTCCCTGCTTTAGCAGGGCATTTTTCTATTTTTGAAAATGAACTAAAACTACTACGTCGTTGGGTTGATGAGTCAGGCATACGCTGGGGATTAGATGATGAGAATGTGGCTTCATTCTTATTGCCAATCACGGGCAAAAATACATGGGAGTTTGGCTTACTGCGCATGTTGCTTGGTTATGCGATGGAAAGTGAAAATGGTCCTTGGAAAGGTGTGCTTCCTTATGATGAATCCAGTGGATTAGTTGCGGAGCTTGCAGGGCATCTCGCTGATTTTCTTTATACATTAAGTGATTGGCGTACACGTTTAAGTGAAACTCGTTCATTAGAATCATGGCTAGAAGTTGGACAACAATTAGTTGATGCCTTTTTTGAGTCTGATGAGGAAACGGAATTAGTTTTAGTGCTTATTATCCAACAATGGCAAAAAGTGATTGAAAATGGATTGAAAGCGCAATATCAAAATGAAATTCCGCTAGTCCTTATTCGGGATGAATTAACAGTACGGTTCGATGATGAAAAAATTAGTCAGCGTTTTTTAGCTGGCAGCATTAATTTCTGTACACTAATGCCTATGCGCTCCATTCCCTTTAAAGCAGTGTGTTTATTAGGTATGAACGATGGTATTTATCCTCGTAATATTCAGCCGTTAGGATTTGATTTAATGGCGGAAAAACGCCGTCGTGGTGATAGAAAACGTCGTGATGATGACCGCTATTTATTCCTTGAAGCGCTTAGCTCAGCTGAAAAATACCTTTATATCAGCTATATCGGAAAATCGATACGTGACGATCGAGAATGCAATCCATCAGTTTTAATCAAAGAGTTACAAGATTATATTGGGCAAAATTTCCGTTTACCGGAGGATGATGAACTCAATGTCGATGACAGTGCGGCTCGTATAAATCAGCATCTATTAACACAACATAGCCGTGTTCCTTTTGCCCAAGAAAATTTCCAAATAGGCGCTTTCTTTCGTTCTTATGCCTCTGAATGGCTGCCTGCTGCCAGTGGGCAGGGAATGGTTCATCAAACTTTTACCGAGCCACTAAACGATGATGACACAATAGATCAAGTCTCTGTTGATGCGCTTGCACGTTTTTATCGTCATCCTATTCGTGCATTCTTCCAACAAAGATTAAAAATAAACTTTGTTATTGAAGAAACAGAATTACCCGAAGAAGAGCCATTTGTGATAAATGCTCTTCAACGTTATCTATTGAATCAATGGTTATTAAAAGCATTGATTGATCAAACTTCAACAGAAGCTTTGTTTGAGCGTATCAAAGCAGCAGGTCAACTTCCTGCAAGTGCATTTGGTCAAATTTATTGGGAGCAGCAAATAGAAGAGTTACTTCCTTTAGCTGAAAAGATAAGAAGTGAACGATTAGCTACACATTCTGTCACATTAGAGCAAAGCTTTAGTGCAATGCCATTGATTGGTCGTTTAAATGAGGTACAAGCTGATGGTTTATTACGTTGGCGACCTGCCAGCTTAACCGCTAATGACTTATTGCAGCTGTGGATTGAGCACCTAGTTTATTGTTTGAAACAGGGAACGGGTGAGAGTCGGTTTTACGGCAGAAAAGAGACTCAATGGTGTTTATTACCAGTTGATCCTGAATTTGCCTATTCAACGTTAGACAAGTTAATCAGTGACTATAAACAAGGGTTAAACAGCCCATTAGCACTATTTGCGAAAAGTGGCTGGGCTTGGTTACAAGCTTGCTATGATAAAAAATCACAAGAGTTTTTACTTGATGATGAAGAGACACTTGAGAAAGCAGAATTAGTACTGATGCAACATTTAACGGATAGCTATAATCGAGATGGTGAAATGAGTGATATGTATGTTCAGCGTGCTTTCTCTCAATTAGACGAGCCTTTTTTACAAACGGTCAAACAGACGGCATTAACAATATTTAAACCAATAATTCCATTTCTGAAAAAATAAGGGAGCTCATATCAGATGAGAAAGTACTGCTCGCAACTATGGATCATGTTGCTATTGATGCTAGTGAGTATCAACAGCTTTGCCGCTGATCCACTCTGGCAAGTATTGCCTGATAGCATTGAAAAAAGTGAGAGCGATCCACGGCAATATCAAGCGATTAAACTACCTAATGAAATGACAGTATTACTGGTTTCTGATGAAAAAGCAGTTAAATCATTAACGGCAGTTGCGCTACCTGTTGGCGCATTAGAAGATCCTGATAGTCAGCAAGGTCTTGCGCACTATTTAGAACATATGGTGTTAATGGGATCGGTGAAATATCCTCAATCAGGCAGCATGTCTGAGTTCTTACAAAAGAATGGTGGCTCTCATAATGCGAGTACAACGACTTATCGTACTGCATTCTATTTAGAAGTGGAAAATAGTGCCATTAATGAAGCGGTTGATCGACTTGCTGATGCTTTAGCTGAACCTTTACTTGATCCTAAAAATGCAGATCGTGAACGTAATGCTGTTAATGCAGAATTAACTATGGCGCGCGCGCGCGATGGTATGCGTTTTTGGCAAGTCAGGGCAGAAACCTTAAACCCTGCTCATCCAAGTTCCCGTTTTATGGGCGGAAATTTAGAAACGCTGAGTGATAAGCCAAACAGTAAATTACAAGATGAATTAATTAAATTTTATCAAACGCACTATTCTGGCAACTTAATGAATGGGGTAATTTACAGTAATAAGTCACTTGATGAATTATCTAAATTAGCCGCAGACACTTTCGCTCGTATCCCGAATAAAAAGGCAGATGTGCCTGTCACCACTGTACCTGCTATGACGGATAAAGAAAAAGGGTTAATGATCCACTTAGTACCGGCTCAACCGCAAAAGACTTTACAAATTGAGTTTGGTATAGATAACAACGTTGCTGATTTTCGCAGTAAAACGGACGAATACATTGGCTATTTAATTGGTAATCGTAGTTCAGGCACTTTAGCAACATGGTTACAAGACCAAGGTTTAGCCGAAAATATTAGTGCGTTCTCAGAGCCCTATATTGATCGTAACCAAGGCTCGTTTACCATTTATGTTTCGTTAACCGATAAAGGGTTAGCGCAAAAAGACAAAGTGATTTCCGCTATCTTTTCGTACATTCGTTTAATTCAAACAGAAGGCATCAGTCAGCGTTACTTTGATGAAATTGCGAATGTATTGGATCTCTCATTCCGTTATGGCTCTATTGTAAGAGATATGAATTACATAGAAGGCATTTCGGATATGATGCTGCGTTATCCAGTCAAAAATATCCTTAATGCAGACTATATCGCTGATAATTATGAGCCTTCAGCTATCCTTTCACGTCTTGATTCACTGACACCAGAGAAGGCTCGTATTTGGGTAATAAGTCCTAATGAACCTTCTAACAAACAAGCTTACTTTGTTAACGCGCCTTATCAGGTTGATAAAATCACAGATAAGCAATTAAAAACATGGCAAACATTATCAGATGATATTTCATTATCATTGCCAGCACTTAACCCTTACATCCCTGATAATCTTTCACTGATTGATGCGGACAGTAAAATCATCAAACCACAATTGTTGTGGCAGGATAAAAGTGCTCGTCTGTTCTATATGCCATCACACTATTTTTCTGATGAACCGAAAGCGAGTGTGACATTAAGTTTGGTGAATAAAAAATCGGATATCACTGTTAAGCAACAAGTGACACAAACTTTAACAGACTATCTTGCAGGTCTAGCATTAAGTGAATTATCTTACCAAGCTTCTGTTGCGGGAATGAATATCTCATCTACATCAGGACAAGGTATTGATTTTTCAATGAATGGTTATACGCAACATTTACCAGAACTTGTTAATGCGACACTGAAAAGCTATATGAGTTTTGAGTCAACTCAAGAAGAGCTAGATCAAGCTAAATCTTGGTATCGTGAACAACTTGAAGTGACCCATAACTTAAAAGCATTTGAAGCAGCTATGCTACCAGCTCGTCGATTAAATACGATCCCGTACTATGAAGAAGCTGACAAACTCAAAGCATTAGAGTCAATTACACTGCAAGATATTATTGATAATCGCCGTGAAGTCATTAAAAACGCGGCACTTCAAGCGCTGATTATTGGTAACTTAACGCCAGAGCAAAGCCGCAATATTGCTAAATCTGCACACGAATTATTAGGTAATCAAGGCACAGAATATTGGATCGGTGAAACATTAGTATTCAATAAATTAAATGCAGTTGAATTCCAAAATAAATCGAAGAGCACAGATAACGCATTAGGTGAGCTTTATATCCCAACGGGTTATAGCCGCCTTGAAGGTCAGGCAATTTCTTCAGTGTTATCGTCTATTATCAAACCTTGGTTCTATGATCAATTAAGAACAGAAGAGCAACTTGGTTATGCTGTATTTGCTTATCAAGCTACTATGGGTGAGCAATCAGGTATCGGCTTTTTACTGCAAAGTAATGCAAAACCGCCTGTCTATTTAAATGAGCGCTATAACGCATTTTATCAACAAGCTTACGAGCGTTTGAAAAAAATGAAAGAGGCTGATTTTAATCAGTATAAACAAGCGATTATTACCGAAGTTAAACAGCCACCTCAAACATTCTATGAAGAAGTTTCTCTTTATCGAAATGACTTCCATCGTAATAACTTAAAATATGATGGACGTGAAAAATTCTTAGCTGAGCTTAATAAAGTAACGTTAAAACAAGCTATTGAGTTTTATGAAAAAGCAATTATAAAACCAAACGGATTTATTTTTGTTTCTCAAATTATTGGTAAAGATGGCAAAGATGCTGATTACGCCGAAAATAAACAATGGAAACGTTATGCTACGGTAAGTGAATTACAAAAAACCTTACCTATTGAGGAAATTAAAGAGTGAGTGAAGTGATACAGGCACAGCCATTAAACCCGTATACACTCCCTCTGTACCAAAGACGCCTCATCGAGGCGTCAGCAGGAACAGGGAAAACTTATACAATAGGGTTGTTGTATTTACGGTTGCTTCTTGGATTAGGCGGAGAGTCTGCATTCTACCGCCCTCTCAGTGTTGAAGAGATTTTAGTTGTGACATTTACGGATGCGGCGACAGATGAATTACGAGCCCGTATTCGTAAAAATATCCATGAACTAAGACTTGCCTGTATCCGTCATGATGTTGAAAGTAGTGATAACGCTTACCACGAATTACTTAAACAAATCCCGAATAAAGAGCTGGCTGCACAGTGGTTGTTAGAAGCAGAACGACAAATGGATGAAGCGGCTATTTATACTATTCATGGCTTTTGCCAGCGTATGTTGGCAAACAATGCATTTGAATCAGGAGTCTTGTTTGAACAAGTCTTGATCCAAGATGAATATGAGCTTAAAAAACGGGTATGTGCTGACTTTTGGCGCCGTCATTGTTATCCACTTTCTTATGATGTTGCTAATGCAGTAAGCCAGATTTGGTCTGGCCCTGAACAGCTACTTTATGAAATACAGCCTTATTTACAAGGTGAAATGCCTGAAATCGAAGGTGTGGCATTAGACAGTGAAAATGAATCAGTCAAAGAGCGTCATCAAGCGGTTATTGAAGCAATTAACAAGGTGAAAACTCGTTGGCATGAACATCATCATGAAGTTGAAGCATGGATAACCGCTTCAGGTGTTGATAAACGTAGTTATAGCAGTCGTTTCTTACCTAAATGGATTGAAGAAATTACTCTGTGGGCATCAACATTAGAAACGAAAAGCTATCAATTACCTGATTGTTTGGTTCGTTTTTCTCAAGAAACGCTGAATGAAAAGGCAACGAAAGGCCCAGCACCAGAGCATATTCTTTTTATTGAAATTGAACGATTAACAAAGCAGAGCCTAACTCTGCGAGATGTTATTCTTGCCAACGCCATTCCTGAAATACGCCAAGGTATTGAAAATGAAAAGATGCGTCGTGGTGAAATGGGCTTTGATGATTTATTAACACGTCTAGACAGAGCGTTAAAACGTGAAAGTGGCGAGGCTTTAGCGCAAGCTATTCGTGAACGTTATCCAGTTGCAATGATCGATGAATTCCAAGACACCGATCCTCAACAATATCGTATTTTTGATGCCATTTATGGTGAGCATGAAAATAGTGGTTTGCTGTTTATTGGTGATCCTAAACAGGCAATTTATGCTTTCCGTGGTGCGGATATTTTTACTTATATTCAAGCACGAAAGCAGACATCTCATCACTACACATTAAATACTAACTGGCGCTCTGCGCCGGGTATGGTGAATGCAGTTAACAAGCTTTTTATGCGTTCCAAGGCCCCATTTTTATTTGAACATATCCCTTTTATTGAAGTAAGTTCGGCTGAAAAAAACCAAGACATGGTCTTTATTTACCATGATGAGCCGATTTCGCCTTTTAATTTTTGGCTTGCTGAAGGCGAAAGTGTTTCTACGGGAAATTATGAGCAAATCATGGCAGCGCAATGTGCCGCACAAATTCGTGATTGGTTATCAGCAGGGGATCAGCAACAGGCTTGGCTGATTGAGCAAGGTGCAAGAAGAGCGGTTACGTCTGCTGATATTATGGTACTGGTGCGTAGCCGTAGAGAAGCGATACTGATCCGTGATGCACTGAATTTACTTTCAATACAATCCGTATTCTTATCCAATCGTGAAAGTGTATTTGAAACCAATGAAGCGAAAGATCTACTTTGGTTACTACAAGCGGTTGTAACACCAGAGAAAGAGCGTGTTTTAAGAGCCTCTTTAGCCAGCCGATTATTTGGTTTTAGCGCGAAGCAAATTGATAGCCTAAATCATGATGAACATCGCTGGAATAATTATGTAGAAAAATTTGCTGATTATTATGCATTATGGCAAAAGCGTGGTGTTTTACCAATGTTGCGTAAAATCATGATGGATAATCAAATTGCGGAAAATTTACTCGCAAGTATTGATGGTGAGCGCCGGCTTACAGATATCATGCATATTGGTGAATTATTACAAGAAACATCATTACAACTTGATAGTGAACACGCCCTTATTCGTTGGTTAGCACAACAGATTTCTCATCCTGATGCGCAATCTGAAAGTCAACAAATGCGCTTGGAAAGCGACCGAAATCTTGTGCGAATTTGTACTATTCATAAATCTAAAGGCCTTGAATATCCTATTGTTTGCTTACCTTTTGCTTGTAATTACCAAGAACAAAAAGGGGCGCTTTATCATGACAGAGAAAAATTTCACGCGAAATTAGATATTTTTAGCCGGCCTGAAAGCTTACGTTTAGCAGATGAAGAGCGCTTAGCTGAAGATTTACGCTTACTTTATGTGGCATTAACACGATCTAAATTCTGCTGTTATGTTGGTGTTGCTCCTCTTGTTAAAGGGACTAAACGTAAATCAGGGCTTACTGATCTGCATAAAAATGCTTTAGGGTATTTATTACAGCAAGGTGAAGAAGGCGATAGTGAATTATTACATCAATCAATTCACGCTTTATTAGATGATAATATCAGTGTAACAACGCTTGATAACATATCAGTACATCGCTATCAGCCTCAATTAATGGCAGAAACAAAACTTGAAGCCGCTATATTTAAACGTCAGATCCATGATAATTGGCGTATAACGAGTTATTCAGGATTAACCTATCAGCATTCAAATCGTAATTATCATTTTGATTTGGGTGATATTGAGGCTTTGGTGCAATCTATCGCACCAGGACTTGATACAGATGCTAAAGGTGAGAAGCAACAAGGAGAGGTTGATGAAAATTCTATTCATCATTTCCCTCGAGGTGCAGTAGCAGGAACATTCTTACATAGTTTGCTTGAAGTGTTGGATTTTTCGCAGCCTATTGATGAACTGTGGATACAAGGACAATTGACAGCTCAAGGCTTTGATGAAAAGTGGGCTCCTCTTTTAGTTACATGGATGGAAATGCTGTTTCATACGCCTCTTAATTCTCAAGGATTATGTCTTGCTGATATCCCAAAATCACAACAACTTGATGAATTACAATTCTATTTACCTATTGAGAAAGAAGTATCATCAGCTCAATTGACTCAATTAATAAGTCAGTTTGATCCTCTATCAAAACGTTGTCCTGCTTTGCAATTTCAACAAGTAGAAGGGATGCTCAAAGGCTTTATTGATTTAGTTTTTTCTTGGGAAGGTAAATACTATGTTGTGGATTATAAATCGAATTGGTTAGGTGGATCGAGTGAGGATTACACACAAGAAGCGATGATGAATGCAATGATGGATCATCGCTACGACTTGCAATATCAACTCTATACCTTAGCGTTACATCGTTTTTTACAGCAACGTATTCCTGATTATGATTATCGAACTCATTTTGGTGGTATTTATTATCTTTTTTTACGGGGTATAGATAAAGAACATCCCGGAAATGGGGTTTACGCTTATTTGCCTGATGAAGCTTTTGTTTTGGCGTTGGATTCATTATTTACAGGTAAAAGTAGCAAATCCGATGTAGTCGGTGAGAAATAAAAATGATCAAACTATTAGAACAAGCGATTACACAAAACTTATTACGACCTTTAGATCTCCGATTTGCACAAATGCTGGTTGAAGATGAAAACCCTATTTTACTATTTGTATTTGCTTATTTGAGTGCTCAAACTGGAGCGGGGCATGTTTGTTTACCATTGAGTATTATTCAAAAAGATCAACTGTTTGATGGTAGACAAAAAGAGTTTGCACAAGAAATTTGGCAAAAAATGGGTAAGCCTTCTGCTAAAAAAATAGTAGAAGAGTTGACTCATTGTCATTGCGTTAGTCAAAGTAACGATGATTCTCCTTTCCCCATTATTTTAGATAATGGACTTCTTTATCTACAAAGAATGTGGAGCTATGAAGAGAAAGTAGCGCAATTTTTTAGGCAAGAGCACAGCATTGTTGATATTGATGAAAATGAATTAATTAAGGTACTTAACCAGCTTTTTCCAGCAACGAAAGAAAGCCAAGAAACAAATTGGCAAAAAGTAGCTGCCAGTGTTGCTATCACAAGCCCCATTTCTATTATTTCAGGGGGGCCAGGAACGGGGAAAACCACGACAGTTGCTAAAATTTTAGCGGCTTTTGTGATGCTCACATCAAATGAGAAGCCCATTATTCAATTAGCGGCGCCAACTGGAAAAGCCGCTGCGAGATTAACGGAATCTTTAGGTAAGGCTTTGGCGCAACTTAATTTAAGCGAAGAAGAAAATAAGTGGATGCCAAAGCAGGCACAGACTATTCATCGTTTATTAGGGGCTCAGCCTGAAAGTCAGCAAGTGCGTTACCACAAAGATAATCCATTACAGCTTGATATTTTAGTTGTTGATGAAGCCTCAATGGTTGATTTACCCATGATGGCACGCTTGATTGATGCACTTCCATCAAAATGTCACGTCATTTTCTTAGGTGATAAAGACCAACTTGCTTCTGTTGAGGCAGGGGCTGTATTAGGTGATATTTGCCGTTTTTCTGAAGATGGTTTTAGTCAAAAAAGATTTGATCAGATTAATCACTTAACTCAAGGTGAATTGGTTAAATCTACTGATATTATTCCTGTTTCTCAAACTCCAGTGTCTGTCGTCAGTGATTCTCTGTGTCTATTACGTAAAAGCTACCGTTTTGGTGAAGATTCAGGGATAGGACAACTTGCTTTGGCGGTTAATAAAGGACAAACCAAAATTGCTATTGCGTTGTTGAAAAAAGCAGAGGTTAGCCCACAACAGCTTGAAATAGCATTAGAGCCTCAAGATGTGAGCTTTATTGCTTTAGAGTCAAAAGAAAGTTATTTACTGATGATACAAGATGCTGTTAATGCTTATCGAGAGTATCTCACTTTAGTTTCTCAAAAAGCATCACCTGATATTATTCTTAATGCATTTAACCAATACCGTTTATTGTGCGCACGAAGAGAAGGTCCTTTTGGTGTGAGTGGTTTAAATGACAGAATTGAAATGTTATTGCATCGCCAGCGATTGATCCGTCGTCCTACAAACAGTTATCAAAGTGATTATATTGGTCGCCCAATTATGATCCAACGAAATGACAGTACGTTAGGTCTGTTTAATGGTGATATTGGCATTATGCTCAATAACGATGAAGGTGAAATGAAAGCATTTTTCCAACTACCGGATGGAAAATTGAAAGCGATCCAACCTAGCCGATTACCACAACATGAAACTGCGTATGTAATGACGGTACATAAATCACAAGGTTCGGAATTTACCCATACAGCATTAGTTCTTCCCGATAAATTTTCACCTGTTGTTAGTCGAGAATTGTTGTATACCGCATTAACACGCGCTAAACAGAAGCTTTCTCTTTATGCTTCAGAGTCTATGGTGAAAATGGCAATACAAACGCGTATTCAACGTCGAAGTGGATTAATTGATAAATTACGTTATTAGCGGTTAGTTAATAATGGAAAATAATAAAAGACAGGCATTGAGAGGGATACCTGTCTTTTTTGTGCTTGGTAATTACTCTTTATGTAAGTCTAAAATTAAAATTTTAGAACGGCGTTGGTAATTATAGAGTGCTTGTTTTTCAATGGGTAATTTATCAATTTCAGCAGGTTCAAATCCTTTTTCTTGAAACCAGTGTATGCTACGAGTTGTTAGAACAAATAGCTTTTCTAACCCCAATTGCTTAGCATGCGCTGAAATGCGCTGTAGTAAAACCTCACCACGACAAGAGCTACGATAATCAGGATGCACTGCAACACAGGCCATTTCACCAATTTTTTCTGATGGATAAGGGTAGAGCGCTGCGCATGCGATAGTCATATTATCGCGTTCAATAATAGTGAATTGATCAATTTCAATTTCCAATTGTTCTCTTGAACGTCTGACTAAAATACCTTGCTGTTCTAATGGGCGAATAAGTTCGAGTATGCCACCAATATCATTAATATTTGCTCTACGAACTTTCTCTGCACTCTCCATGACGATTTGAGTACCAATACCATCACGAGAGAATAATTCTTGAATAAGCGCACCATCAGATTGATAACTTAATAAGTGGCTACGCTCTACACCACGACGACAGGCTTTAACAGCTCCCCGTAAGAATCTTACTGTGCCTGAGTGATAATCGCCTTCTGTTTGTAGCTCTCGAATTTTATCTTCAGCTTGATTAGGCAGCAGTTCAGAAACAATGTGACCTTCTTCATCGATAACACCTTGGAATGAGCAAAAACCAATCAGCTTTTGTGCTTTAAGTTTTATCGCAAGCTGTGTTGCCACTTCTTCTGAGGTGAGATTAAAGCTTTCACCAGTAACAGACACTGCAACAGGGCCAATTAATACAATAGCATTACTGTCTAACTGGCGATGAATAGCTTCTTCATCGATACGACGAATTTTTCCGCTATGACAATAATCAACGCCATCATCAACCCCTAATGGCTGTGCGATAACAAAGTTACCACTAACAACATTAATATGCGCACCTTGTAATGGCGTATTGCTTAAACTCATTGATAGGCGAGCCGTAATATCAAGTTGCAATGTACCCGCAGCTTGTTTAACGATTTCTAAGGTTTTACTATCTGTGATGCGCGTATATTTATGATAAATCGGAGATACTTTTTGTATTTCAAGAGCAGTATCAATTTGTGGGCGAGCACCATAAACAACCACTAAACGAATGCCTAGGCTGTGTAACAACCCAATATCATTAATGATAGATGGGAAGTTTTCGTGAGCAATGGCTTCGCCACCTAGCATAATGACAAATGTTTTGCCTCTATGTGCATTAATATACGGAACCGAGTGGCGAAATCCATCGACCAATTCGGTGCTACGCTCTTTCATAAAACCCTCTCAAGTGAATTTTTATTCGAATTTAATGTATTTTTATTCTTTTTGGAGAGGAATGGCAAGTAAAATCCTATCTTATTGTTTTCCCTGAAGGCAGAATATTCGTGTAAAAGTGAGTAATTGTGCTGTTTTTAAGTGACAGTGAAGTGTGGATTGGGTAAAGTTTTTCGTTCTTAACTTTTTTTATCTCTTTTTAGAGTTTATTGACGTTAATCGTTTTTTTGGAATATTTTCATGAGTCATTCTGAGCACAATCAAACTCGTCGTCGTCTTGTTAAAGGAATTGGCGCGTTATTATTGTTAAGTATTAGTCCTGTTGGTCTTGCAGCCACAGCATCTATTGTTGCTGTGAGGGTTTGGCCTGCCTCGACTTATACTCGCGTGACTATAGAATCCAGTACACCACTGAAATATCGTCAGTTTGCATTGTCAAACCCTGAACGTATTGTGGTGGATTTAGAAGGTATTCAACTTAATAGCGTATTGAAAGGTGTTGCTAATCAAGTTCAGACTAGCGATCCGTATTTAAAACTTATTCGGGTTGGTCAAAATACACCTAAAACAGTGCGACTGGTATTTGAAGTAAAAACGCCTGTACAACCACAAATGTTTACGCTTAAACCTGTGGCTGAATTTAAAAACCGTTTAGTGCTAGATTTCTACCCAAGTCATGGGGCTGATACTGAAGATGATCCACTATTAGCACTATTGCGTGAATATAACGACGGTGATTTACAACAAGCTGTACCCGCACAAACAGACACACGTAAACCTGGCAGAGCGGGGCGTGATAGGCCGATTATTATCATGATCGATCCTGGTCATGGTGGAGAAGATCCGGGAGCAATCGGCAAATATAAAACTCGTGAAAAAGATGTGGTTTTACAAATTGCTCGTCGCTTAAGAACGCTTATTGATAAAGATGCCAAAATGAAGGCGTATATGACACGTAATGAAGATGTCTTTATTCCATTGACTGTACGTGTTGCTAAAGCGCGAAAAATGCAGGCAGATTTATTTGTCTCTATCCATGCTGATGCATTTACAAACCGCTCTGCAAGGGGTTCATCTGTTTTTGCATTATCAAAAACCGGCGCAACCAGTAATACAGCGCGTTATCTTGCTCAAACACAAAATGAGTCTGACTTAATTGGTGGGGTGAGTAAAAGTGGTGACCGTTACGTTGACCATGCAATGCTTGATCTTGTGCAAACAGCCACTATCAACGACAGTCTGAAATTTGGTAGTGAAGTGCTTAAGCTGATGGGGGGGATTAATAAATTGCATAAAAATAAAGTCGATCAGGCTGGGTTTGCGGTATTAAAAGCGCCAGAAATTCCGTCAATTCTGGTTGAAACGGCCTTTATCAGTAATATCGAAGAAGAGAAAAAGCTGAAAACAGCAAAATTCCAGCAACAGATTGCAGAATCTATTTTCAAAGGTATCAAAGCTTATTTTGCTAATGGCGGTGAATTAACGTTAGCTGATCGTAGTTAAATTCTTTTTATACCTTCTTTTCATATTCCAGTAGAAAGTGAATATCATTTGCTTTCTATTGGAATGTCTTATTGTTTTTCAACACAATAATCTTATTAAAATAAAAGAGAATGATCAGAATAAATGTATAAATAAGTTGGGTAATAGATTTGAATTAATAAATCAAAAGAGATGGTAAAAATGAGGAATAACATTGAAAAGAATTGGTTGCGGGAGCTGGATTTGAACCAACGACCTTCGGGTTATGAGCCCGACGAGCTACCATGCTGCTCCATCCCGCGACTGAATTGTTGTTTATAGAATTGGTTGCGGGAGCTGGATTTGAACCAACGACCTTCGGGTTATGAGCCCGACGAGCTACCATGCTGCTCCATCCCGCGACTGATACTATAACTTACTGCTTTGTGAATTGGTTGCGGGGGCCAGATTTGAACTGACGACCTTCGGGTTATGAGCCCGACGAGCTACCAAGCTGCTCCACCCCGCGTCTCCACAGAGGGGCACTATACTCAGGATCTGCCGAGTTGCAAGTTTTTTATGAAATTTTTACAGTTTTCTTTTAAAAACGGTCAGAAATAACACATCAAGATGCAAATTTAGGCAGTTATACTCGTCATACTCCAAGTTATTTAGAGAGTATATACTTGATGTTTAAAAGTCATATTGATTGGGTGATAATAGAATGCAGGTACAACATGTATATTCATTATCTTTATTGATTTGGCTTTGGTATCTTTCTCATTCAAAATCAGTACTCAAATTTAGTTATTAAGCGGGAAAAAAATGGTTACTTGGCGAAAATCGTTAATTTTAGGTATGTTAGCGCTTGCCTTGACTGGATGTCATCGTCCAACAGAGCAAGGGCAACAGTATAAAGATGGAAAGCTTAAGCAAGATCTCATTGAGGTAAGTTCGCCAAATACACAAGGTACACCCATTAATGGCCCTGATTACTTACAACAAGTAAGCCAGATAAACCAAACATCATCCCGTTTATATAATAGCAATAAAGAAACTTATCAAGCGGTAGAAAACTGGTTACGATCTGGTGCTGATACTCGCCAATTACGCCAATTCAATCTTTCTGCATTTCAAATGGAAGGGGTTGATAAGTACGGTAATGTTCAATTTACTGGATATTACACACCTGTTCTTGAAGCCCGTTTAACGCAACAAGGTGAATTCCAATACCCTCTTTATAAAATGCCAGCTAATAGCCGTTCAAAGTTGCCGTCTCGTGCTGCTATTTATAATGGTGCATTAAGCCAATCTTTAATTGCAGCTTACAGTAACTCCATTATGGATAATTTTATGATGGAAGTTCAGGGAAGTGGTTATGTTGATTTTGGTGATGGTAAACCTTTAACGTTCTTTGGTTATGCAGGGAAAAACGGACACCCTTACCGTAGTATTGGTAAAGTGCTTATTGATAATGGCGAAGTAGAAAGAAAAGATATGTCTATGCTGGCTATCAGAGAGTGGGCAGATAAACATAGTGATACCGAAGTGAGAAAATTATTAGAAGAAAACCCTTCATTTGTTTTTTTCAAACCAGAGCCTTTTACACCGGTTAGAGGCGCTAGTGCTATCCCACTTGTTGCACTTGCCTCTGTGGCTTCTGACAGAAGTATTATTCCTGCCGGAACTGTGTTGCTTGCTGAAATTCCTGTACTTGATAATACCGGTAATTTTACAGGCGAATATCAAATGCGTTTAATGGTGGCATTAGATGTAGGTGGGGCAATTAAAGGGCATCATTTCGATATTTATCATGGAATTGGTAAAGATGCGGGTCATATGGCAGGTTTTTATAATCATTATGGGCGTGTTTGGGTATTAAAAAAATCACAACTTAACTCATTAAATCCTTCGTCATAAAAACGATTTGCTATTTATCTGTTCGTTATTAACGGTAAAATTATGCAAACGACATGGCTATGGATATTAAGAGCCATGATTATTTCTGTTATTTAGGTTGTTATCGCATTATGCAAAATTCATTATCAGATTCATATTTACAACGCTTTTCTGGAATAGGGCGACTCTATGGGCAAAACGCGTTGTCTTATTTTGCTCAGGCTCATATCTGTGTCGTGGGTATAGGTGGAGTTGGCAGTTGGGCTGCTGAAGCATTAGCACGTAGTGGTATTGGTGCCATCACCTTAATTGATATGGATGATGTGTGTGTGACTAACACTAATCGTCAAATACATGCGTTAAAAGAAAGCGTGGGTCAGCCTAAATGCGATGTGATGAAACAGCGTATTTTAGAAATTAATCCAGAATGCAAAGTGACTAGTATTGATGATTTTGTCACGGTTGATAATGTCGCTGAAATGATGAATAACGACTTTGATTATGTTATTGATGCAATTGATAGTGTAAGACCAAAGGCTGCATTATTAGCTTATTGTCGCCGTTATAAAATTCCGGTGATCACAACGGGTGGTGCTGGTGGACAAATCGATCCAACACAAATCCAAGTGGTGGATTTAGCAAAAACAATTCAAGATCCGTTAGCCGCTAAATTAAGAGAGCGTTTGAAATCTGATTTTAATGTCGTAAAAAATAGTAAGGGAAAATTAGGGATTGATTGTGTTTTCTCAACAGAACAACTCGTTTATCCACAAGGCGATGGTACGGTTTGTGCGGCAAAAAGTACGGCGGATGGTGTGAAACGTATGGATTGTTCAGCCGGTTTTGGTGCTGTAACGATGGTAACGGCATCGTTTGGTTTTATTGCGGTGTCTCATGCTTTGAAGAAGATGCTAGCAAAGGCGCAGCGTGCTCGTCATACTTCAAGTTGTAGCGTTGTTGACGGCGTTCATTCACACTAGTCACATACTGATGTATGCTCCTAGCGACTCATTCACTTTTCGCCTAGCTACATCTTGAATTATTTAGAGTATAAAACTTAATGCTGGGATGTGAGTGATTTCAATCGCGCGATAATTGCATTCACTCCGTCAGTGCGAGATTGGCTAATTTGATTAGCCAATCCTAATTGTTCAAAAATCGCTAACATATCGATATCAGCTATTTCTTGTGCCGTTTTATTTTCAACAGCGACTAAAATAATAGCCAGTAAGCCTTTTACAATACGACCATCGCTATCACCATAAACATGGTATTTGCCGTCATTATTTAATTCAACGCCTAGCCACACTCTGTTCTCACATCCTTTGATTTCTTTTTCTGTTGTTTTTAATTCATCAGGTAATGCAGGTAATTTACGAGAAAGTTGAATTAATTGGCGATATTTATCTTCCCATGCTTTTGATTTTTGAAAATCATTAAGCAAGATATCTAGGGTGATTTCATTGCCAAAAGGATGCGGTGTTGTAATGTTGGTCATGATGATTATTCGTCTTTTAAGAGTGTTAACGCAAAAATAACAGCGTCAATAAAGGCATCAATATCAGAAAGTTGATTATAAGGCATAAAAGAAATGCGTAAACAGCCTGAAATATTTAATGAATCAATAAGAGGTTGTGCGCAGTGTTGCCCTGTGCGTAATGCAATACCTTTCTCTGTGATTAATGTTGCTAAATCACTATGATGAACACCTTCGAAATTGAAAGAAACAATCGATGAATTGGTGGCTCGGTAACTGATAAACCCATTTAGCTCACTCAGACGCCTCTCTGCTTCTTCTGCAAGCTCAAGAGCATATTGGTTAGCATGATGCATATCTTGTTTTTCTAACCAGGCTAATGTGGCTGAAAATGCAATAACACCCACAACATTAGGCGTTCCAGCTTCAAAACGCTGAGGAATAGGCGCGGGAGTAAAACCATCAAATGTTGCGTTAGTGAGCATCTTTCCACCACCATGCCAAGGTGCCATGTCTTCTAAATGTTTTCGTTTACCATAACAAATACCTAACCCATTAGGGCCATAAAGTTTATGAGCAGAAAAAACATAGAAATCGATATCAAATGCTGTGACATCTGTTGGGTGATGCGCAATACCTTGCGCTCCATCGACAACCAGTAAGCAATTATCATATTGATGAACGCATTGAGACACTTTATCTAATGCGATTTGAGCACCTGTCACATTCGACATTTGGCTAACAGCAACAATTCGTGTCCGCTTATTGATTAAAGCATTTAAGCTATTAATTGAAGGTAAAAAATGATCCTCAATAGCCCAACGGATCACTCGGGCGCCTGTTTGTTCCGCTAGTATCAACCAAGGAATAAGGTTTGCATGGTGTTCTTGCTCACTAACAATTATTTCATCACCTGCTTGTAAGCGTGGACGAAAATAACCTTGAGCAATAAAGTTGAGTGATTCTGTGGTGCCTTTTGTCCAAATAATCGTATCACTATCAGCACTATTGATTAATTCGGCAACTTGTTGACGTGTTGCCTCATATTGTTGCGTTGTCTCTTTAGCATGCTGATATTGGCTACGGTGAACCGTCGCAAAATTATGGCGATAAAACGCATCTGAGGCTTCTATCATGGCGAGAGGCTTTAATGCAGTTGCTGCACTATCGAGATAAATAGTTTTTTCTTTAAGAGCAGGAAATTGTTGTCGAAATAAATCAGGTGAAAATACGTTCATAGTTAGGCTGTATTGGTAGACGAATAAATTTTCGTGATTTGTCGTTAAAAATAGGGCGTATAGATTATACGGTTAATTATATTTATTTATAACGGAAACCTAAAGGCACCCGTTTGTTATAAGTCATTGCGCCCATAATAACACGATTAAGATGATGAAAGTTCACTCAATAAAAAATCACTGAGATCAGATTAAGATCCTATTTTTTCTTGTTTTAATTTATTGGGGATAATTTGTAGTGAGTTTTTTTAGAATAAAGATGATAAGTTCATCATAAAAAATGGATGAAAACATCAAAACGGTATGTGCGAGTCATTCAAAAGTAGAGAAAAATAGGGAATAAAAAAAGCACCGCCTTGGCGGTGCACTATAAAATCACTATGGACAGACAGGGTAAATGTACAGGAAGTGAAAAAAAACAGTAGCATCAGCTACTAAGTCTGGAATTTCCAGACAACTTGCAAACACAACATCACAACCACAAAGCCAAAAGTTTCGCAGTATTACTACTACACAACTTTTCGTTCCGGCTTAGGAAGTGCGCTTACTATAGGTATTTACTGGCTAATCATCAAGGGACAATTTATAATGCTTCGCATAAAAAAAACTAATGATGAAAGTTAGGATCTACTAATAGCCAAAATAGGGGTTTAAGAACCGAATATGTCTAAACGTTTACCGCCATTAAATGCGCTTAGGGTTTTTGATTCAGCGGCACGTCATTTAAGTTTTACTAAAGCCGCTGAAGAATTATTTGTGACACAAGCAGCAGTGAGCCACCAAATTAAAACATTAGAAGAATTCCTTGGGCTAAAATTATTTAGAAGACGCAACCGCTCTCTTTTATTAACCGAAGAAGGGCAGAGTTATTACCTCGATATTAAGGAAATCTTTTCATCAATTAACGAGGCAACTCGCAAATTATTAGCTCGAAGCGCGAAAGGCGCACTTACTGTTAGCCTTTCTCCAAGTTTTGCTATTCAATGGTTAGTACCACGGCTATCTGGATTTAATCAAGCTTATCCGGGAATTGATGTGCGAATTCAGGCTGTTGATAGAGAAGAAGATAAGCTGGCTGATGATGTTGATGTAGCTATTTTTTATGGTCGAGGAAATTGGACTGGTTTACGTACAGACCGCCTTTATGCGGAATATTTGATCCCTGTTTGTGCACCATCTTTACTTACAGGTGAAAAACCACTAAAAACCCCATCCGATCTGATTTATCATACATTGCTACATGATACATCTCGTCGAGATTGGCAAGCTTATGTACGTCAATTAGAGATACAAAATCAGATAAATGTGCAACAAGGGCCTATTTTTAGCCATAGTTCAATGGTGATACAGGCCGCTGTACATGGACAAGGCGTTGCATTAGTTAATAATGTAATGGCACGTAGTGAAATAGAATCAGGTCGATTAGTAAGACCTTTTCCAGATGTCCTTGTTAGTAAAAATGCATTTTATTTAGTTTGCCAAGATAGCCAGGCTGAATTAGGTAAAATTGCGGCTTTTCGCCAATGGATTTTATCTCAAGCAGCGAATGAGCAAGAAAAGCTGGGTTTACTGACATCATCTTAATATTGCGATTGGCAAATATCTTCTAGATAGGAAGGAATAAACAGTGAATAGTCGTACATTGCTTATGTTTTCCGCGATTAGTGGCTTCTTTTATGTTGCTTTTGGTGCATTTGCAACTCATAAACTTGCACCGCATTTATCGCCACAACATTGGGAATACATTCAGTTAGCGATGCGCTACCAAATCGTCCATACCTTATTACTTGTCGGGATCGCGGCAATGTTAATGCGTAAAACCATTTTATGGTTTTATTGGGCAGGTATTTTCTTTGGTGTTGGTATTCTACTTTTCAGTGGTAGCCTTTATTGTATGGCGCTAACACAAGTTAGGTTGTTATCTTATTTTACGCCAATTGGTGGATTTAGTTTTCTTATTGGTTGGGCTTTAATTTTTATTGGCGCTTTGCGTCTAAGGGCACCGGCGTCTCGCCATGAATAAAGTTGCATTATATTGTCGCCAAGGTTTTGAAAAAGAGTGCGCGGCTGAGATTACGGATAAAGCAGGTCAAATCGGCGTTTATGGCTTTCCTCGTGTTAAAGAGGGAAGCGGTTATGTGATCTTTGAATGCTACCAAGAAGGTGAAGCAGACAAGATCGCGCGTGAAGTGAGTTTCCGTGAATTAATTTTTGCTCGTCAGATGTTTGTAACAGGTGAATTACTTAAAGATTTACCGCCAGAAGATAGAATCACACCGATTGTTGGAATGTTAAAAGGTGCTGTCGAAAAAGCGGGTGAACTTCGAGTTGAAGTTGCAGATACTAACGAAAGCAAAGAATTATTAAAATTCTGCCGTAAATTTACGGTGCCATTACGTAATCATTTACGTAATGAGAAAATTTTGCTGAAAGTAGAGAATTTTAGCCGCCCTATTATCCATGTGTTTTTTATTGCACCGGGATGTTGTTATGTTGGCTACTCTTATAGTTTTAATAATTCCGCATTTTATATGGGTATTCCTCGATTAAAATTCCCATCAGATGCACCAAGTCGTTCGACATTAAAACTTGAAGAAGCATTTCATATTTTCATTCCTTATGAGGAGTGGGAAGAGCGTTTAGCAAGTGGAATGAAAGCGGTTGATTTAGGAGCATGCCCCGGTGGTTGGACATATCAATTAGTGAAACGCAGTATGATGGTACATGCTGTTGATAATGGCCCAATGGCACAATCTTTGATGGATACAGGACAAGTTCGTCATCACCAAGTTGATGGTTTTAAATTTGAGCCTACAACTAAAAATATCACATGGCTTGTTTGTGATATGGTTGAAAAACCAGCTAAAGTTGCTGCATTAATGACAACTTGGATTGCTAATGAATGGTGTCGCGAAGCTATCTTTAATCTAAAACTGCCAATGAAAAAGCGCTATGAGGAAGTCTCTCATATCCTTGAAAAAATAAAGTCAGAGTTAGCGGAAAAAGGGATCAACGTTAAGATCCAAGCTAAGCACCTTTATCATGATAGAGAAGAGATAACGGTTCATATTCAAAATATTTGGGCTGCTTATCGACCAGATCGTGAGTTCTAAAACTGTTCAAAGCACATCGATTTGTTGATGGCAATAAAAGGCTAAGTTTATAAAGAAACTTAGCCTTTTTTAATGAAAGCGAGTTATTCAAAGATATATTTGCTCGTTGAGTTTTAATAACTAAGAACTGAGCTATTTTAACCGTAACTGTTGTAGATTACCGTTTAATTGAATATCAGTACGTAATGTCGTGATTTTCCGACTGATAAATGCAGACTCTTTATGGGTAATAAGTTTGTTTTTCCATTTAGTCGGAACATCATCAATATGCAGATAGAGTGATTCTAGATCTGGGTGAATTTGTAAAAGTTCGGTAGCACTTTTAGGCCCAATACCAGGAACGCCTGCAACCTTACTGCTACTTACGCCTGTTAATCCCCAATAGTCGGTAAGTTGAGATGGCTCGACACCAAACTCAGCTCTAATAAATTCTAAATCTAACCAGCGTCGTTGAAAATAATCGCGTATACGAACAGAGGGCGAAAGCAACTGGCAATAGCCTTTATCCGTTGAAATAATCGTGACTCGAAAACCTGCACTTGCCACTTTAGTTGCCAATGTTGCGGCAACGTCATCAGCTTCATCACCACCTGAGTGCCAGCTCTGTATTCCTAAATTAAGTAACATTGCTTTAATTTTAGGTAATTGTTGTCGCAAGTCATCAGGCATTGGTGTGCGACCCGCTTTATAATCGGGTAACAGTTTATGTCGCCAGCTACCGTCTCTGTCGTCTTCGTCAAAAACTGCTACGGCATGAGTAGGTTGTGTGTGGCCAAGTAGTTGATTGACACTTTGTTCGCACACTGTAAGGCAGGAAGAACCTGATGCCGCATGAATGCGGCGGATCAGGTTTAAAGCATCAATAATCAGCAAATGTATCATAATAAATTAGCTGATAATCTCGTAACACGGTTGGTAAGCTGTACCACCGGGAAGTTTCATACGGTGTTGCTCAACAAAGCCTGCTAATAAAATATCCATGCGACGCATAATTTCACTATCACCATGAATTTTATAAGGACCATGAGCTTCAATCGCTTTCATACCCACTTCTTTTACGTTACCCGCGACAATACCCGAGAAAGCACGACGTAAGTCAGCGGCTAATTTTTCTGGTGATTGATTTGTGCTTAGATTAAGTGATGCCATGTTTTCATGGGTTGGTTCAAAAGGATGTTGTAAATCAGCATTGATCTTCATTGACCAGTTAAAGCTATAAGCATCACCTGTGCTACGACGATTATCTTTTACCAATGGCATATATTTTTTCATGATACGAGCTACTTCAGGTGCATCATCAATAATGATTTGGTAATGACGACGAGCTTCGTCGCCTAATGTATTGGCGATAAAGTCATCTAATACATTAAAGTAGTCTGCACTTTCTTTAGGACCAGTTAAAATTAGTGGTAATACTTGGTCTTGGTTTTCTGGAGACATAAGAATACCAAGCAGATACAGCAATTCTTCTGCTGTTCCTACACCGCCTGGGAAAATAATAATACCATGTCCAATTCGTACGAAAGATTCCAGACGTTTTTCAATATCTGGCATAATAATCAGTTCATTAACTAATGGATTTGGTGGCTCTGCTGCAATGATTGACGGTTCTGTCATACCAATAAAACGGCTATTTCTATAACGTTGTTGAGCATGACCCACAGCAGCACCTTTCATTGGTGCTTCCATTGCTCCGGGACCACAACCCGTACAGATATTAAGCTCACGTAGCCCTAATTCGTTACCTACTTTTCTGCCGTAAAGGTATTCAGTTTCATTGATTGAGTGACCACCCCAGCAAACGATCATATTAGGATCTTCATCAATATGAAGAGCTCGTGCATTACGCAAAATCGAGAAAATGGTATTAGTGATGTGAGTACTATTTTCTAAGTTCAGGTGAAGATCACGTTTTGCTGTTGTGATTTGTCCGTGAACAAACAATATGTCACGAAGCACTGCAAATAAGTTAGCTTGTAATGAGCGAATAATTTTTCCGTCAACAAAAGCGTCTTCAGGAGGATTGACTAACTCTAGTTTTACGCCACGTTCACGGCGCAGTACGTTAATATCAAAATCTTGGTATTTAGATAACAGTTCTTTACTACTATCAGTAAGGCTACCAGAGTTGAGAACAGCGAGAGAACAATTGCGAAACAGCTGATAAAGATCACTGCTTGCGGTTCTCTTTAGCATATCAACTTCTAGCTGTGAAAGCAGATCCATGGAACCTAATGGGCTGACATGAGTTATCACGTAGGACTCCTTTTTCTCCTGAAATAACAAACTGAAGTGCAACTGATCTTGGTATAACACAGATCATATTAACATACAGGCATTATTCCGTTATTGTCTGGCTAATCGACTAATTTCTGGAACAAACTCACAATTACTACGCCAAGGATTGATGTCTAATCCACCGCGTCGTGTATATCTTGCATAAACAGTTAATGTTTCTGGCGCACATAATTGCATGATATCGTGGAAAATTCGCTCAACACACTGTTCATGAAATTCATTGTGTTGTCTAAATGAAACTAAATAGCGTAGTAGTTTTTCACGATCAATCTTTTTACCCTTATATTGAATAGCAACTGAGCCCCAATCTGGTTGATTAGTAATAAGGCAATTTGATTTTAACAGATGGCTGACAAGGGTTTCTTCAACTAGTGTATCGGTTGTCGATTCGTTTAACCATTGCGCATCAAACTGATAATTATCAATTTCAATATCTTGTTCATCAATACACTCTCCAGCAAAATCAACAATAGGTTGTGATGTAAAATGCGAAAGTGGATAAATGGTTAGATTAACTTTGCCTTTAGCACAAGTCGTTAAATCTTTAAGTAAGGTTTTTTCGACGATATCCCAACTTTCAAAACGAGTTTGATTAAAACTATTGAGATATAATTTAAAACTTTTAGATTCAATAAGATTTTCAGTGGTTGCATCTAATTCAACATGACCAATAGCAACTTGTGGTAAGCCTTTGCTATTAAGCCATGAGAGCTCATACATGGTCCAAATATCACCACCATGAAAAGGTAAATTTTCAGCAGTTAAAGAGAGTGAATCTCGATTTAGGCTACGTGGTACACCTTGCAATAATCCGGCATCATATTGATCATGATATTGAGTCTCTTTGCCCAGAGATAATGCTTCAAGAGATTTATCACCTTGATATAAAGACATAATTTACATCCTAACTTTAGCTGAAAATAAAAGAAGGTTAATTATACTATTGAAACATCAATAGTATATGAATGCTTTATTTTTGATGCTCTGAATTAGTGACATAATCAGGTAACATAAAGGAAATTCTTATTTAAATAGATAAAACAGATAATCATGACTGAAAACATCTCCTCCGAACTAAAAGCCTTTACACAAAAGTATGTTGATTTATGGCAAGAAAAATCAGGCTTACCTCCTGCAAGTGAAGATCTTTATGGTGTTCCTTCTATTTGTATATCAAGAACAGGCGATGAAGTTGTTTACTGGTTACCGCAACCTTTTGTAGGAACAGATAAACTAGAAAAAGTTGAAAAAGCAATGGGGATTATTATTCGTCCTGAATTGCACAATTACTTTACCACTCAGTATGCTGGAGATATGCAGGTTCGTTTTAGAGAGATAGATTTCAGCTTGATCCAAGTGTGGAGTGAAGAGGATTTTATTCGCTTACAAGAAAACATTATTGGTCATTTGGTGACTCAAAAGCGTTTAAAACTTACACCAACATTGTTTATCGGCACCACAGATTCAGAAAATGAAATAATTTCTGTGTGTAATGTTTCGGGGGAAGTCATTCTTGAAACTTTCGGCAAACAGAAAAGAGAAGTTTTAGCTGAGAATTTATCTCTCTTTCTATCAGAATTAGTCGCTGTATATAATGAGTGACGTAGTCTATAAACCTTTTTTCTTGTGAGATATGTCTTACAAAAAAGCGTGTGTTTTTTTATCAAAAAACGTCACTGATAAAAATATAATCGGTTTATTTAAATAGAACAATAAGTTATTAACTTATTGTTTTTATTTATAGTTATGGCTATTTAATTGCTTTTGTTTTGTGGGTTGTTTAACTAATCAATTATTGGCATTCTACGTTCACCAAATAAGGGACTGTTTGGTGACCGATAAAATGTAGAGTAATCAAGGACACAGGAAATAGGATATTTCCATTAATGTGGATACGGACTTAATCACAGGGATAGATAAAAACGGTCTTGCTTGGATGCATGTGTTGTACAGACAACTATTTTTCTTGTCTAAAAGGAGTTTCGGCTCCTTTTATTTTTTTATTTGTTTTCTGCTATTCCATCCCAATGTTATCCTTATTCGTAAGTTTTATATAAGGGATAAATGATGACACCAGAACAACGCATTTTAGCAAAATTGCTCTTGATTGAAGAAGAGATGAAGAACATTGAGCTATGGCAATTAGAATCTCCTACTGAACAAGCATTTGAAAGTGTTGAGCCTTTCTGTATTGATACAATGAGTGCTCATGAATGGTTGCAGTGGGTATTAATTCCGCGATTGTCATCGATGATTGAAAACGAGATGCCATTACCTAATAAATTCGCAATCGCACCTTATTACGAAGAAGCATTTAAAGAAGATAAGAGTCGAGATGTTACTGATTTACTCAATCATTTGCGTGAACTTGACGCAATGTTTAAATCATAAGGTCGATAATGCTAGATATTATTTATCAAGATGAACATCTTGTTGCGGTGAATAAACCTGCGGGTTGGCTTGTTCACCGCAGTTGGTTAGATAGACATGAAACAGTGTTTGTGATGCAGACCCTAAGAGATCAAATAGGGCAACATGTTTTCCCTGTTCATCGTTTAGATAGGCCTACATCAGGTGTTCTATTAATGGCACTTTCTTCTGATGTTGCTAGAGCGCTATCTCAATCTTTTGAACAACATAAAACAGAAAAAATTTATCACGCTATTGTTCGAGGATACGTTGAAGAGGCGTCTGTTATTGATAGCCCTTTAGTCGAGGAGCTCGACAAAATTGCAGACAAATTTGCAACTCAACCTCCACAAATTCAAGATTGCGTGACGCACTGCCAGCCATTAGGAATTGTTGAAAAAGAGGTTGCGATTGGGCGCTATCCTACATCTCGATTTAGTTTATTAGAGCTACGTCCTGAAACGGGACGCAAGCACCAATTACGTCGCCATATGTCTCATATTCGACACCCAATTATTGGTGATACTGCTCATGGTGATTTACGTCAAAACCGTGGTGTTGTAAATCATTTTCAGTCTCATCGCTTGATGTTACATGCAAGCCATCTAAACTTAATTCATCCAATCACATTGCAACCACTTAACTTAACAGCTAAATGGGATCTGCCTTGGCAACACCTTATTAATCAATTTGGTTGGCGTGGATTAAGACCTGAATTAGAGCAGTATGGTGAAGATTTAGCTCATCATTTTTAATTCCTTTCTTAATTTCAAATATTACTTTCTTTGCGTGACTATTAAGGCTTTTTTACTTAAGTCTTAATGGCTTGCGCAAATTTATAATCTATTTTAACTATTTGTAAAATATATAATTCTATTAATTGATCTGATCACATGTTTGAAACGTGACAGCTATCATGTATTCATTAAGCGATTTATTTTATGATGTAAAATAAATAAGGCTTATCATTAGATAAGTTTATGAAATAAAACCCACACTACTTTAAACAAATAAAAACTTACAACATATAAAAACCCACATTCCGGGAGTCTGCTTGATGTTTAAAAACCTATTTGTTGTTTTACAAAAAATCGGAAAGTCCTTGATGTTACCGGTATCTGTACTACCTATTGCCGGTATTTTATTAGGGGTTGGTTCCGCTGATCTTTCATGGATCCCTTCTTCTGTTTCTCAAGTTATGGCAGAGGCTGGTGGTTCGGTTTTCTCTAATATGCCACTTATTTTTGCCATTGGTGTTGCGTTAGGTTTTACCAATAATGATGGGGTATCAGCACTGGCCTCTGTTGTGGCGTATGGCATTATGTCTAAAACCATGATTGTGGTTGCTCCTTGGGTTTTAGGTTTAACACCAGCAGAAATTGAGGCTCAGCACCTTACTGATACAGGAGTATTAGGGGGGATCATCGCTGGTATTATTGCCGCTTCTATGTTTAATCGTTTTTATCGCATCAAATTACCTGAGTATTTAGGCTTCTTTGCTGGTAAGCGTTTTGTTCCTATTATTTCAGGTTTAATCGCTATTTTTGTTGGGATTATCTTAGCCTTTATTTGGCCTCCTATTGGTACAGCAATTCAACGTTTTTCTGAATGGGCTGCGTATCAAAACCCTGCTGTCGCTTTTGGTATTTATGGTGTTGTAGAGCGTGCATTAGTACCATTTGGTTTACACCATATCTGGAACGTGCCGTTCCAAATGCAAGTGGGTGAATACGTAAATAGTGCAGGGCAAGTATTCCACGGTGATATTCCTCGCTATATGGCAGGTGATCCAACTGCGGGTATGTTGTCAGGTGGCTTTTTATTTAAGATGTTTGGTTTACCTGCTGCCGCGATTGCGATATGGCATTCAGCACGTCCAGAGAACCGTGTAAAAGTCGGTGGTATCATGATTTCTGCGGCATTAACTGCCTTCTTAACAGGGATCACAGAACCTATCGAATTCTCATTTATGTTCGTCGCACCTATTCTTTACGTTATTCACGCTATTTTAGCGGGCTTAGCATTCGTTATTTGTATCTTGTTAGGTATGCGTGATGGAACCAGTTTCTCTCATGGCCTAATTGATTTTATCGTATTGAGTGGTAATAGCAGTAAACTGTATCTATTCCCAATTATTGGCATACTCTATGCAATAACTTATTACTCTATTTTCCGTTTCTTAATCGTGAAATTAAACCTGAAAACTCCAGGCCGAGAAGTAGAAGATAAAAATGCGAAACAAGCGGATAAAAGTGCTATGGGACAATCTTTAGTCGCTGCGTTTGGTGGCAAAGACAATATCAGTAGTTTAGATGCTTGTATTACTCGTTTACGTATTGGCGTTAAAGAGATTGAAAAAGTCGATCGTGATGAGTTGAAAAGACTAGGTGCTGCAGGTGTTGTGGTTGTTGGCTCGGGTATTCAAGCGATTTTTGGTCCTAAGTCAGATAATCTAAAAACTGAAATGGATGAATATATTCGGTCTTTGGATTCTGGTAAGTGATAAATAATAGTCTTTAATTAAAATAACACGCTTAAATTTATTATTGGGCGTGTTTTTTTATATCATAGCGCATATGAATTAAACTCTTTTTTGAAATTATTATCTGCTATTCAATAATATTATGGTTGTAATATTATAATTGAATATGAGTAATAATAATGAAAATATATTTCGATAAGTTAGCAAAATTTTTACCTGCAAATGATAAAAGAGAGAATGTGGTATTTTTACTATCTGAAAAAATAGCTAATTGTTTAAACTCATTACCTAATGATAATTTTTTTATTTTAAAACATAAAATTAGTAACGTTTATGTTGATAAGAATTTTTTCACTGAAATAAAAAATGAATTAACTGATGTAATTAATAAATATATAGAGGGTAATATTCATCATTTAGATAAAATTAATAAAGCTAATAATAAATGCGGTGGTGTTTTTTTAGATAGAGAAAATATTAATTGTCTTACAGTTATAAACCTTAACTCATTAGATACTGTACAAAAATTTATTGAGACTATAATTAGTGAAACAGGCTCTTCTTCTCTGAAAGATAAAATTCTTAATAAAGATAATAACCCAGCTATTAATTTATTTTTTGAGAAGGGTTTTTTGTGTAGATTTGAGAGAAAATCTATTAGTCAGTTAATTAAAGAGATAAAAAATAAAATAATAGAGTTAAATCCCGGGTGTAACCTACCTTTTATAATCGGTAAGAAAGAATATATATTTGTTAAGTTAGGTAATGTAGAAGCTGCTAATAATCAAGTTAAAATAGAAAGTAAAGATGATAATAATATTAAAATTTGTTTTAATAAAGATAATAATTCATTAAATAAAGAAAAAATTGAATCTGCGCTTACTAAATTTGAAATATCATTTAATTTTCTTAATGAAAATATCAATAAATTATATGATGTAATAAATAAATATTATAAATTTGCAAGTCTTAATAATGCTAATAATACCTTTGGCTTTATTAAGGATGGTGATGAAACGCTTGAGGATATTAATAAAGTTATTAATGAAAAAGACGAAGAACAATCTATAAAAAAACATTCGGATGTTTATAATGAATGTAATAAAACCTGTAAATTACTTAATGTATTTCATCAAGATTTCGTTAAAAAGTTTAGAGAAAAATCTTTAGAAAAAAATGATATTGATAAATTATCAGAAATGATAAAAAAAATTGAATCCAATACGGATTCCTTAGCGATTGAATTAAAATCTCTGGCATCTTTCTCTAATGCTTATAATAATTATGAAAATAAAATAAAAAATAAAGTTTCTAATATAGCAATCAAAAATAGCTCTTGCTGTTCGATTAATGAAATCACAACAAAAACAAATGAATGCTTATCATTATTAGATGGTTTTATAAAAAGAAAGGAGACGGGTTTTTTGTCTAAAGTGTATAAGTTCTTTTTTCCTAAAAAACATAATGAATCTTTGAGTCTATTAATTAATTATAAGAGTGAAATTAATAAGATATCATCTTATCTTAATAGTTATAAAGAAAAAAATGAATATTTTACTATCAATGATATTAGTTTAATGGTTACATCAAGGTTATCTAAAATAAATTACCCTGAAAGTTTATTAGGTTATTTATATGGAGAAAAGAGTAAGTGTAATAATTTCATTCAGTCTCTTTTTAAAAAGGATGACTGAATTTATTCTCATTGAGAATAAATTGACAATATTATATGTTTGATGCTTAGTTTATTAGTTATCAAACAGTATTAAGTGGGCTAAATATTATGGCTAAAGTAGGTATTTTTGTAGGGACTGTTTACGGTAATGCATTAGCAGTTGCTGAAGAGGCACAGCGTATTTTACTTGAGCATAATCATCAAGCTAATGTTTACGAAGAAGGCACACTTGCAGATTGGGAAAAATATTCAACAGTACTTGTGATAACGTCAAGTACTGGGCAAGGTGATTTACCTGATACCATTGCTCCTCTATTTCATGAACTACGTGATAATGTAGGATATCAGCCAAATCTAAATTATGGCTTGATTGCTTTAGGCGATAGTAGTTATGACTATTTTTGTGGTGCAGGGATGCAATTTGATGAATTACTGCAAGAGCACCAATCAAAGCGTATCGGTGAAATATTAAAAATAGACGGTATGGATGTCGCGGAGCCAGAAGTATTTGCTATAGGTTGGCTTGAAAACTGGGTTGGCCTATTAAATTAAGTAGAAAATAATCTGATATTTAATTGGTTAATAAAATAATGAGCCATATTCAGTATCTTAAAACACCGCTTGTTTCTATTTTATACAGTAACTAAGCGGTGTTTTTCTATAAAACTGACATACATAACAGTTAAAATGCCTTGTTATTAACGACGAGTCAGTTTTTCTAAATCGGCTTCGATTTCAGCAATTTTATTTGCTACAACGTGCTCAAGATGACGCAAGTCGTCCAGAATTTTATGTTTTAAATCGACTTCTACTTGGTCTTGTTGGCAAATTTGATCTAATTCTTCAATAACATAACGTAAGTTAGTATTGATTTCATTAACTTCTTTAAAACCTTGTCCTGATTGACCATCAGAAATTGTTTTACGTTGGCGTGGATATTTAAATTTTACGCTTTTTGCAAAGAATTCACCTTTATCTTTGCGAAAATAGATTTTTAAAATATCGTTGTTAGCTTCTTGGCGTAGAGTATAGCGGTCAATATCTTCAGGATGCGGGATCCCTAAATTTTTTAAATTATCGTACATATATTGGCACCTGATAGAAAGATGAGTGAAAGAATAGCGAACAGAATTAATTCTATCCGCTGTTCTTATATTAGTCGATAGTTCTTAACAATTCATTAATGCCTACTTTTCCACGCGTTTTAGCATCAACTTTTTTCACAATTACGGCGCAGTAAAGGCTGTAACTTCCATCTTTGGACGGTAAATTACCAGAAACAACAACAGAGCCAGCAGGGACTCGACCGTAATGAACTTCGCCTGTTTCTCTGTCATAAATTTTGGTACTTTGACCAATATAAACGCCCATTGAAATAACCGCGCCTTCTTCGACAATAACGCCTTCAACAATTTCAGAACGCGCGCCAATAAAGCAGTTATCTTCAATAATGGTTGGGTTTGCTTGTAGTGGCTCTAAAACACCACCAATACCAACGCCACCAGAGAGATGAACATTTTTCCCGATTTGAGCACATGAACCTACTGTTGCCCATGTATCAACCATGCTACCTTCATCAACGTAAGCACCAATGTTGACATAAGATGGCATTAAAACAGTGTTGCGAGCGATGTAAGCCCCTTGTCTAACTGCTGCGGGAGGAACAACACGAAAACCTTCTTTTTCAAAACGTGCTTGATCATAATCAGCAAATTTCATAGGCACTTTGTCAAAATAGCGACTTTCATTGCCATCTATCACTTGATTGTGATTAATACGAAAAGAGAGCAAAACCGCTTTTTTCAACCATTGATGAGTCACCCACTGACCATCAATTTTTTCCGCGACACGCAGTTTCCCGCTGTCTAGCAGTGCAATAACGCTATTAATAGCATCACGAATATGAGGCTCAACGTTGTTTGGAGTGATATCAGCACGATGTTCGAAGGCGTTATCAATAATAGATTGTAATGCTTGCATTAATAGTATTTCCTATATGTATTGTCGTGGGTTTCTATATTTTATCCTTTGAAACTAGGGCTTTTGTCAACCTTTCTACGACTTCATCCTTCATTTTTTGGTTTAATGCCTTATTTTCGCTATCGGTTAATACGAAGAAGTCCTCAACACGTTCGCCTATTGTGGTTATTCTGGCACCATGTAATGAAAGTGAAAGATCAGCAAACACTTTACCAATAATTGCTAATAATCCTGGACGATCTCGTGCAAATAGTTCCATATAGGTGCGCTTATTATGGTTAGAAGCGATAAAGTTAATTTTTGTCGGAACGTCAAAATGGCGTAATTTGGCGGGTAATGAGCGTGTTTTTGCATTGGCGTTATAAGGGGCGGATACAACTTGGATAAGAGCGTTGCGGATTGCATTATATCTATCAATTGCCAGAGGTTTACCATTAGGCTCTAACACAATAAAAGTATCCATAGCCATGTTATCGCGGTTAGTAAAAATTTGAGCGTTATGGATACTTAAATTGCGTCTATCCAATTCACCTGCAACAGATGCAAAAAGGGATGGTCTATCAGCACACCAAATAAAGATTTCAGTACCACCATGCTCAGTTTGTTGGCTGATTAGCACCATAGGTTCAGCGCTATTATGCTCAATTAATGCAAGCGCATGCCATGCAATTTGTTCTGGTGTATGTCGTAAAAAATAGTCGGCATGGCAACGTCCCCAAATTGCCTGCAATTTATCTTCATCAACCTGTTTCATTCGTAAAATAGTTAGTGCTTGCAAACGATGATGGCGAATACGTTCACGTAAATCGGGAATAGAGTGCATACCTTGGCGTAGCTGATTTTCTGTTGATAAAAAAAGTTCACGTAATAGGCTCTGTTTCCAGCTATTCCATAGGCTACTATTAGTTGCACAGATATCCGCAACCGTTAAGCACAAAAGATAACGTAATCGACTTTCATTTTTTACTTCTGATGCAAACTGAAAAATAATGTCAGGATCTTGAATATCACGTCGCTGTGCTGTAACAGACATAAGTAAGTGATGACTAACAAGCCATTCAACTAATGCCGATTCTCTTTGATTTAAACCATGTTGTTGAGCAAAATGAACAACATCTTGGGCTCCTAATACGGAGTGATCACCATGGCGACCTTTGGCAATATCATGAAAAAGTGCAGCTAAACGTAATAATTCAAGTTGAGGAAGTTTGGGATAAATATCAACACAAAGCGGATGTTGCTCGTGGTTTTCATAAGAATCAAAACTTTCCAGTTTTTGTAAAACACGAATTGTATGTTCATCAACGGTATAGGCATGGAATAAATCAAACTGCATCTGACCTACAATATTATTCCATTGTGGGAAGTAAGCCGCTAATACACTATGTTTGTGCATGGGAACGAAAGCACCAGAAACTGCACGAGGATGGCGCAAGATCTGCATAAAAACTTGACGTGCGAGTGGGTACTCACATAACGGCTGTACTAGATGCCGACGAGCGTAACGTAAATGGCGGAGTGTTGTTGAATAAATTCCTGTGATCTCTTTATGCTCAGCCATACGTAAAAAGAGGCGCATAATAGCGATAGGATCATCAAGGAAGCAACTGTCATCAACGACATCAATTAATGAGCCTCTTAGTTGAAATTCATTATCTAAAGGTCGCGGTTTTACATTAGGTTGCAGAGCAAGAATGGCTTCATCAAATAATTGAAGTAACATATCATTTAACTCACTGACACGACGAGTTACGCGATAATAATCCTTCATCATTTTTTCAACGGGCTGATTGCCTTCGCCTTCATAATTTAAAAGTTGAGCAACATTGAGTTGTCTATCAAACAATAGACGATTGTCATAGCGAGAAAGTACAAGATGGAGAGCAAAGCGAATTTTCCATAGTGTGTATTGGCACTCTAGTAGCTCTTGTCCTTCCGCTGGCGTTAAAAAGCCAAAGTTGACCATTTCAGAAACTGAAGCAGCACCAAAATGGCGATGTGCTACCCAAATTAGAGTGTGAATATCGCGCAGTCCACCAGGGCTGCTTTTGATATCAGGCTCTAGATTATAACTAGTGCTATGGTATCGTTGATGTCTCTGTTTTTGTTCTTCAACTTTTGCAGCAAAAAAATCAGGTGATGGCCAAAATCCTTGGCTAAAAATATGGTTAATTAATTGCTGATAAAGTGAATTATTCCCACAAATAAGACGTGCTTCTAGTAAGTTTGTTGCAACCGTTAAGTCTGAAAGACCTTCTAAAAGACATTCTTCCATTGTTCTAACACTGGCACCAATTTCAAGGCGTACATCCCACAGTAATGTAATGAGTTTGCTGACTTTATCTTCTGCTTCTGGTGATAAAGGTGTCTCACTTAAAAAGAGAAGGTCAATATCAGAAAGTGGATGTAACTCTTGCCTGCCATAACCACCGACCGCAATGATACTAAGGTCTGGATAATCGGATAATTGTGTATAGCGCCATAATTGTGTTAATAGTTGATCAATGAAATGGCTACGAGCTTGAAGTAATAAAGCGACATCAACATCATGGTGAAAAGCCTCTGTTAACCAAGACTGAAATTGTTCGATTGATTGCTTAAGTTCAGCACAATTTTGTGTATTTTCTGTCAGCAAAAAAGGGGAAGGGGGCGGAGTTTGAAATGCGTTTTTATGAGTCATTGTTCGTCTTCTTTCTCAATGTTTGCTTATGACATTAAGACTAATGTTAAAACGATAACCTGACTAGTAATTCTGCTGTTTCATAGCAAATAAAATAAAAAAAGCGACACATCTCGAAAAAATATGTCGCTTTTACATTTTTAGCTAAAAAAGAATCTTATTCGTTGACTAATACCGCAGAAATAAACGGTTCTTCTTCTTTGCGTAATGTCATGATTTCACAGCCATTATCGGTAACGACTAACGTATGTTCGTATTGTGCTGACCAACCTCTGTCTTTAGTTTTAACAGTCCAGCCATCTTTCATTGTACGAATACGGTAATCACCTGTGTTTACCATTGGTTCAATGGTGAATGCCATGCCTTTTTGTAACACAACACCGCTATCATCTGCATCGTAGTGTAGAACTTGAGGTTCTTCATGGAACCCTTCACCAATACCATGACCACAATATTCGCGAACAACAGAATAGTCATGACCTTCAACAAATTTTTGAATTGCTTTGCCAAGTTCACGTAAGCGAATACCTGGTTTAACCATTTTAATGGCAAGGTAGAGGCTTTCTTGGGTGATACGACATAAACGTTCACCTTGTATTGTTGGTTTACCTACGATAAACATTTTTGAAGTATCGCCATGAAAACCATCTTTAATGACAGTGACATCAATATTAACGATATCACCATCTTTAAGGATTTTCTCTTCGCTAGGAATACCGTGGCAAATAACATCGTTAACCGAAATACAGACTGATTTAGGGAAACCATGATAGTTAAGACAAGCAGGAATAGCCTGTTGTGCGTTAACAATATGTTCATGACAAATACGGTCTAATTCAGCGGTGTTTACGCCAGGTTTTACGAACGGTGCGATAATTTCAAGAACTTCTGCCGCAAGACGACCTGCGACGCGCATTTTTTGAATATCTTCTTCTGTCTTGATTACAATAGCCATTTGAGTTCTTCGTCTAGATTAAAAGCCACAATACGAATTAGATAACACACTTTGTTGTATTCATATTTTGTATTGCAGGTTAAATGAATGATGATGAGAAATAATTCTGATTACCATTTATAATATCAGCAGAAAGTAGGCGTGCCAATAAAGAGGATATGTGCAATCTGTCTGATATCGAGAATAATGACGAACATTACGCCTTCTTAATCTGATTGTCTTTACATATTGCGCTTTTCTATTTGGTGTTTTTCTAGCAAATTGATATTAGAGCAATATTTCTCATCATTGCGTTAGTCTCGCTTTTTTCTTTGTTCAAATGATGTGTTTTTATGTCAAATAAGCCCGTGGCAAACGCAAGTAATAGTGGTTTCTTGAGGTTATTTATGGTATAAAGCGCGCCGGAGTTCTGTTATTGCATCACACTGTGAGTAATAGCCGTAAATCTGAAACATTCAATTGTGTTAATTACACACACAAATCGGCACATAACGCCGGGGTGCTCTTATGTAAAGGCCAAACCTTTACAGCTGATGAGTCGGTCGTATGGGATTTGTGGACGAAATAACCCCAAATTTAAATTTATAGAGGTCTAAAATGGCAACTGTTTCAATGCGCGATATGCTGCAAGCCGGTGTTCACTTCGGTCACCAAACTCGTTACTGGAATCCAAAAATGAAACCATTCATCTTTGGTGCGCGTAACAAAGTTCATATCATTAACTTGGAAAAAACTGTTCCAATGTTCAATGAAGCTCTGGTTGAACTGAACAAAATTGCTTCTCGTAAAGGCAAAATCCTGTTTGTTGGTACTAAGCGCTCTGCCGTTGAAGCTGTTAAAGAAGCAGCAGAAAGCTGTGACCAGTTTTATGTAAACCACCGCTGGTTAGGCGGTATGCTGACTAACTGGAAAACTGTTCGTCAGTCAATCAAACGCCTGAAAGATTTAGAATCACAATCTCAGGACGGTACTTTTGACAAACTGACCAAGAAAGAAGCGTTAATGCGTTCTCGTGAACTTGGTAAGTTAGAAAACAGCCTGGGTGGTATCAAAGACATGGGCGGTTTACCTGACGCTCTGTTTGTTATCGATGCTGAACACGAACACATTGCTATCAAAGAAGCAAACAACCTGGGTATTCCAGTATTTGCTATCGTTGATACTAACTCTGATCCAGATGGTATCGACTTCATTATCCCTGGTAATGACGATGCAATCCGTGCGGTTAAATTATATCTGACCGCCGCAGCTACAGCTGTTCGTGAAGGTCGTTCTCAAGATCTGGCTGTTCAGGCTGAAGAAGGCTTAGTCGAAGCTGAATAATAAGGCATGCTCGTAAGAGCCCTTATTTAACCAGGTATTGCTATATATTGGTTAGGGGGCCTCAATAGGCCCCCTTTACACATCTGCTATGAGAACATCTATGGCTAGTCCATAGAAAAGTCGAGGAAGAAACAAATGTCTGGAATTACCGCTGCATTGGTAAAAGAACTGCGTGAACGTACTGGCGCAGGCATGATGGAATGTAAAAAAGCGCTAGTTGAAGCTAATGGTGATATCGAATTAGCAATCGACAACATGCGTAAATCAGGTCAAGCTAAAGCTGCTAAAAAAGCAGGCCGTGTTGCTGCTGAAGGTATCATCCTTGCAGAAGTTGCTGCTGATGGTAAATTCGGTGCGCTGGTTGAGCTGAACTGTGAAACAGACTTCGTTGCTAAAGATGCTGGTTTCATCGCTTTCGGTAAAGAAGTTATGGCTGCTGTATTAGCAGACAAAACTGATGATATCGATGCTCTGAAAGCTAAATTCGAAGAAGCACGTACTGCATTAGTTGCTAAAATCGGTGAAAACATCAACATTCGTCGTGTTGCTGTATTAGAAGCTGACGAATTAGGTACTTACCTACACGGTGCTCGCATCGGTGTTCTAGTTTCAGCTAAAGGCGCTAACGAAGAACTGATCAAACACATTGCTATGCACGTTGCTGCAAGCAAACCAGAATATGTTCGTCCTGAAGATGTTCCTGCTGATGTTGTTGAACATGAGCACCAAATTCAGATGGATATTGCAATGCAATCAGGTAAACCACGCGAAATCGCAGAAAAAATGGTTATCGGTCGCATGAACAAATTCACCGGTGAGATTTCTCTGACTGGTCAGCATTTCGTAATGGATCCAAGCAAAACTGTTGGCGAACTGCTGAAAGAAAACAATGCTGATGTTATCAACTTCGTTCGTTTCGAAGTTGGTGAAGGTATTGAGAAAGTTGAAGCTGATTTCGCAGCTGAAGTTGCTGCAATGAGCAAATAATAACGCTTAGCGTTAACAGAACCGCCTAATGGCGGTTCTGTTTTGTTGTAATCTCCACTGGCTGTTTGCTTTTTTTTGTTAAAAAGAGAAGCTATCTAAAACCTCCAATTAACTAATCTGCTTAGGACAGAACACCATGGCTACCAATGCAAAACCTGTATATCAGCGAATTTTATTAAAGCTGAGTGGCGAAGCCCTGCAAGGCGCAGAAGGTTTCGGTATCGATGCGAGCGTACTTGATCGCATGGCTCAGGAAATCAAAGAACTCGTTGAATTAGGTATACAAGTCGGTGTCGTAATTGGCGGTGGTAACTTGTTCCGTGGCGCGGGTCTTGCTGCGGCAGGTATGAACCGTGTTGTGGGTGACCACATGGGAATGCTCGCGACAGTAATGAATGGTTTAGCAATGCGTGATTCATTGCACCGTGCTTATGTAAACGCACGCCTTATGTCTGCATTTCCACTGAATGGTGTCTGCGATAACTACAGTTGGGCAGAAGCAATTAGCTTATTACGCCACGGTCGAGTCGTTATTTTCTCGGCTGGTACAGGTAACCCATTCTTTACTACCGATTCAGCTGCGTGTTTACGCGGTATTGAAATTGAAGCTGACGTTGTATTAAAAGCAACGAAAGTGGACGGCGTTTATTCTGCCGATCCAACCAAAGATCCTGATGCAGTACTTTATGAAACACTGACTTATCAGGATGTATTAGAACGTGAATTGAAAGTCATGGATCTTGCTGCATTCACATTAGCCCGAGATCATAATTTACCTATCCGCGTATTCAATATGAATAAACCGGGTGCATTACGTCGGGTTGTAATGGGTGAAAGTGAAGGAACTTTGATTTCTCACGCTTAATACACAGAGACAACGGTATAATTTGGCGCTAACATCTAGAGTACGCCAATTCATTTATGTCGATATGATTTCATATCGACTGGAAGATAACCAGTTCCCAAGGGTTTATAACGTGATTAATGAAATCAAAAAAGATGCTCAAGAACGCATGGATAAAAGCGTTGAAGCACTAAAAAGCCAGATTAATAAAGTTCGTACTGGTCGTGCGTCTCCTAGCCTTTTAGATGGCATTGTAGTTGAATACTACGGAGCGCCAACGCCATTAAACCAAGTTGCTAACGTTGTCGCAGAAGATGGCCGTACACTGGCAATCACTGTATTCGACCGTACTTTAGCACCAGCTGTTGAAAAAGCGATTATGGCATCAGATTTAGGTTTAAATCCTTCATCTGCTGGCACCATTATCCGTGTTCCACTGCCTCCGTTAACTGAAGAACGTCGTAAAGACTTAATCAAAGTTGTTCGTGGTGATGCAGAACAAGGTCGCGTTTCTGTTCGTAATATCCGTCGTGATGCTAACGATAAAATAAAAGCATTACTGAAAGATAAAGAAATCAGCGAAGATGATGAACGCCGTTCACAAGATGACATTCAGAAGTTAACTGACATGTTCATTAAAAAAATTGATGATGCATTAGCGCTGAAAGAAGCAGAGTTAATGGAATTCTAATTTTTATATCTTTTTTCGATAATGCCGCTCTTTAGCGGCATTATTTTTAATTATTTATTTGAAAATTCGTGCTTAATACCTTCTTTTGTCACATTATTTATTAAAGTTTTCATCTTTAATCCTCATTTACCTTGCCATACTGATATAATTCTCTTTAATTAAAACGTTGTAGACATACTGATTGATTAATAAATGAAACAAATAACTATATTAGGCTCAACAGGATCTATCGGAACTAGCACTCTTTCCGTAATTGAAAATAATCCTGATGAGTATCAGGTCCTTGCTCTAGCCGCAGGTAAAAATGCAGACAAGATGGCACAGCAGTGCCTTGCTTTCCAGCCTAAATACGCTGTGATGTCTGATGAAAAAAGTGCAAATCAACTTAAACAGTTACTCGCTAATACATCTTGTAAAACAGAAATTCTATCTGGCTCTCATGCGATCAATGAAATTGCAGCTCTTGATGAAGCTGATCAGGTCATGTCTGCTATAACTGGTGTTGCAGGATTAAAGCCGACACTTGCAGCCATTGAAAAAGGCAAAAGAATTCTGTTAGCGAATAAAGAATCACTGATAACGAGTGGGCGTCTTTTCTTTGATGCGGTTGCTAAATATGGTGCGACAATTTTACCCATTGATAGCGAACATAATGCAATTTATCAAAGCTTACCTAAAGCAATCCAAGAAAATCTAGGTCATGCGTCTTTAGCGAATGAAGGTGTGACAAGCATTTTGTTAACAGGCTCTGGTGGGCCATTTCGCTATACGCCATTAGAAGAGCTGGATGTAATGACGCCAGATCAAGCGTGTGCGCATCCAAATTGGTCTATGGGGCGTAAAATTTCGGTTGATTCTGCAACGATGATGAATAAAGGGCTTGAGTATATTGAAGCTCGTTACTTCTTTAATGCTTCTGAAGAAGAAATGGAAGTTATTATTCATCCACAATCTGTCATTCATTCAATGGTTCGCTATCGAGATGGCAGTATTATCGCTCAAATTGGTGAGCCCGATATGAGAACACCAATTGCGTACTCAATGGCTTATCCTCATCGTACTCAATCTGGTGCAAAAGCATTAGATTTCTTTGAGATTCAATCTCTAGAGTTTATTCGCCCAGATTATCAACGTTACCCTTGTTTAGCACTTGCTATTGAAGCGTCAAAACGTGGGCAAGCGGCAACAACAGTGTTAAATGCGGCTAATGAAGTGGTTGTTGATGCATTTTTACACGAAAAAGTGAAATTTACTGATATTGCTAAAATTAATCGCAAAGTTGTTGAACATTTTGACCTATCAGAGCCTCAAAGTATTAATGATGTCCTAGAAATTGATAAATTAGCAAGATTAGAAACTCATCAGATAATCACCCAATTTGTATAATGGTGATTATATTTAATATAGGGTGTTTGTTCGTCTTTCTGGCTAATGGTATAGTTGCCGAATCACTAAAGACAATAATGAAAATTAACAGTTCATTACTAAGGCTATCGCTTTAGCAACTTTGAGGCTTTGCCAAAGGCCGTGGGTGACACGGTTTTTTTTTGTGCATAGGTTATCCGAAGAGGACTGTCTGTATCAGTATCAGATTAGCAAAGGGTTAAATTGAGTGAACTTATCCAGTGATGATTCATCCGCATCAAAACCAAAGCATGTTGCTATCATTATGGATGGCAATGGACGCTGGGCAAAAAAGCAAGGGAAGCTCCGAGTAACGGGGCATCGCGCGGGAATTAAAGCAGTTCGGGATGCAGTTAGCTTTTCCGTAAAACACAAAATTGAATCGCTAACGTTATATGCATTTAGTAGCGAAAACTGGAATAGACCAGAGCAGGAAGTGAGTTCTCTCATGGAGTTATTCGTTTTCGCTTTAGATAACGAAGTGAAGAGCCTGCATAAACATAATGTTAAATTAACGGTTATTGGTGATATTAGCCGTTTTAGCCGTCGTTTACAGGACCGAATTAAAAGTTCTGAGGCACTCACTGCGAATAATACAGGGCTTAATTTAAATATTGCGGCTAATTATGGCGGTCGGTGGGATATTACTCAAAGCGTAAAACAATTAGCGACATCCCTCGCAAAAGGGGAAATTAGTCTCGAAGATATTAATGAAAATGCAATATCTTCACATCTTTGCTTGCATAATCAGCCTGAAGTCGATCTTGTTATTCGTACAGGTGGTGAGCATCGTATAAGTAATTTTCTTATTTGGCAGATTGCTTATGCTGAGCTTTATTTTACACAGGTTTTATGGCCTGATTTTGATGAACAAGTTTTTCAGAATGCATTAGATGCTTTTGCTAAACGGGAAAGACGTTTCGGTGGTACTACATCAGAAACAGATACTATAAATCTGGGAGGATAACTTGCTTAAGTATCGTGTCATCACCGCATTAATTTTAATCCCTATTGTTATTGCTGCACTATTTCTACTTCCTCCAGCAGGTTTTGGATTAGTGATTATCGCAATATCAGGCTTAGCGGGTTGGGAATGGGCACAATTTATTGGCTGGCATTCTCAAGGCAAACGTATTGCAACAGGGATCGGTTTTGCTGCATTGTTACTCGTTATGCAGTTTTCTTTACCTAATTTTGACCACCTACTAGACACTCCAATGATAAAAAATGGTTTGTGGGCGGGTTTAATTTGGTGGGTAGCAGCAATTTTATTAGTTGTAAGTTATCCTAATTCAGCCAATATGTGGAAAAATTCAGTTTTTATTAAGCTATTGTTCGGTATATTGACGATTGTTCCTTTTTATTGTGGCATGATGGCGCTGCGTATGCTGGGTTATAACACTGACACTTATACAGGCGCATGGTGGTTACTGTATGTCATGTTATTAGTTTGGGCTGCTGACTCTGGAGCTTATGCTTTCGGACGTTTAATTGGAAAACATAAAATGGCGCCTAAAGTATCCCCAGGTAAAACCCTCGAAGGGTTAGTTGGTGGGTTGATTACGGCAGGTGTTGCATCGTGGTTATTTACTTATTTTGCACCTGTGACTGAAGTACCCAATAACTTGTTATTAATATCTGGCGTTGTCGTCATAGTATCGGTATTTGGTGATCTAGCAGAAAGCATGTTTAAACGTGTTGCAGGCATTAAAGACAGTAGCCAATTGATACCGGGACATGGTGGTGTGCTTGATAGAATTGATAGTTTGACTGCGGCTATCCCAGTCTTTGCAGGATTGGTCTTTCTGATTTCTTCTGGCTTTAAACTATAAAGGTAAGTAATGGGTATCCTGTGGAATCTTGCCGCATTTATTATCGTTTTAGGTATTTTAATTACGGTACATGAGTTTGGACATTTTTGGGTAGCTAGGCGCTGTGGTATTTATGTCGAGCGTTTTTCTATTGGTTTTGGAAAAGCAATTTGGCGCAAAATAGATAAACATGGCACTGAATTTGTTATCGCATGGATACCTTTGGGTGGCTATGTAAAAATGTTAGATGAAAGAGTCGCTGAGGTTGCACCTGAGCGCCGTCATCTTGCATTTAATAATAAAACAGTTGGTCAGCGTGCTGCGGTTGTTGCCGCAGGACCTATTGCCAACTTTTTGTTAGCGATTGTCGCCTATTGGATAGTTTTTATGATAGGTGTTCCTGCATTAAAACCTATAATTGCAGACATTCGTCCGAATTCTATCGCAGAACAAGCAAAATTAACGCCTGGAATGGAACTAAAATCCGTTGCAGGTATCGAAACGCCTGATCAGAATGCAGTTCGTTTAGCGTTAGTTAGTCAAATTGGTGCCAAAGAGGTTTCATTCGTTGTTTCAGATCTAAATTCTCTTTCTGAGAGTGAGAATATACTGAATTTACAACAATGGAATTTTGATCCTGAAAAACAAGATCCTATCTTGTCCCTAGGGATAATGCCTGTTGGCGCAAGGTTAGACTCAAAGATTATTGAAGTTACGGAAGGCTCCGCTGCTGAAAAAGCGGGTTTACAGGCAGGGGATCGTATCGTTAAAGTTGACGGTCAGCCAATTGATACATGGCATCCATTTACTTATTTTGTTCGACAAAGTCCAAATAAAGTCTTGGAGCTTCTTGTTGAACGTAACGGCTCGTCGTTGATGTTGAATATTACACCGACAGCTGTTGCACTGAAAGATGGTACTGAAATAGGGCAAGTTGGTGCGCAATTGCAAATATTACCTCCTGATGAGCAATATTTGATAATGCAGCAATACAACCCATTTTCAGCGCTCTATGAAGCATCTGATAAAACATGGCAGTTGATGGGTTTAACTGTCAAAATGATTGGCAAGTTAGTGGTTGGTGACGTCAAATTAACTAACCTTAGTGGACCTGTTTCTATCGCGAAAGGCGCAGGAATGTCTGCTGATTCTGGTTTTGTTTATTATTTGATGTTTATGGCGCTTATCAGTGTCAATTTGGGGATCATTAACTTGTTTCCCCTGCCTGTCCTAGATGGCGGGCACCTGCTTTTCCTGGTTATCGAGAAGATAAAGGGAGGGCCGGTATCTGAGCGTGTACAAGATTTCTGTTATCGTATTGGTATTATGGCACTGATGCTTTTAATGGGACTTGCACTTTTCAATGATTTCTCTCGCTTATAATTGGTAAGCAGGGACCGGTTAGGAAAACACAAAACAACGATGGCGATGAAAAAGTTGCTTATAGCGTCGCTGCTGCTGGGCAGCGCCACTGCATACGGTTCAGACGGATTCGTAGTTCAGGACATTCAATTTGAAGGTCTTCAACGCGTCGCCGTTGGTGCAGCATTACTGAACATGCCTGTCCGAGTTGGAGACTCGGTCGGTAATGATGATATCAGCCGAACTATCCGTTCATTATTTGCGACAGGAAACTTTGATGATGTTCGTGTCCTGCGTGACGGAAATACTCTGATTGTTCAAGTAAAAGAGCGTCCAACTATTGCCAGCATTACTTTCTCTGGTAACAAAGCAATCAAGGAAGAGATGCTAAAACAGAACCTTGATGCTTCTAACATTCGTATCGGTGAAACACTTGACCGCACAATGCTAGCGAATATCGAGAAAGGGCTTGAAGATTTCTATTATAGTGTTGGTAAATATAATGCAACTGTAAAAGTGGTTGTTACACCTCTTCCTCGTAATCGTGTTGACTTAAAACTCGTGTTTGCAGAGGGTGTTTCAGCAACTATTCAGCAAATCAACATTGTTGGTAATAAAGCATTTTCTACTGCTGAGCTCGTTAACCGTTTCCAATTACGTGATGATGTTCCTTGGTGGAACTTAGCGGCTGATGAAAAATATCAGAAGCAAAAACTGGCTGGTGACTTAGAAACATTAAGAAGCTTCTATCTTGATCGTGGTTATGCACGTTTTGATATTGAATCGACGAATGTCAGTTTAACGCCAGACAAAAAGGGAATTTACATTACCATTAACCTGAAAGAAGGTGATAAATACACAGTAGAAAATACTGAAGTCAATGGTAATACGGCGGGCTACACTAAACAAATTGAAGAGCTTATCGAAATTGCACCCGGCTCTCTTTATAATGGCGCGCAAGTCACTAAAACAGAAAATGATATTAAAAATCTGTTAGGGCGTTATGGATATGCTTATCCTCGCGTTATGACAAACCCTGAAATTAATGATGAAAATAAAACCGTCAAACTGCATGTAAACGTAGATGCAGGAAACCGTTTCTATGTTCGTCAAGTCCGTTTCGCTGGTAATGACATCACTAAAGACTCTGTTTTACGTCGTGAAATGCGTCAAATGGAAGGTGCATGGTTAGGTAGCGATTTAGTTGAACAAGGTAAAGAGCGTTTAAATCGTTTAGGTTATTTCGAAACGGTTGAAACAGAAACTCAGCGTATTCCAGGTTCTCCTGATCAGGTTGATATCGTTTATCGTGTCAAAGAGCGTAACACAGGCTCTCTTAACTTTGGTGTCGGTTTCGGTACTGAAAGTGGCGTGAGCTTCCAAGTAGGTGTTACTCAAGATAACTGGTTAGGTACAGGTAACGCAGTTGCTATTAACGCGAGTAAAAATGATTACTCAACTTACGCAGAATTATCTGTGACTGACCCATACTTTACCGTTAATGGTGTGAGTTTAGGCGGTCGAATTTTCTATAATGATTTCCGCGCTAATGATGCTGATTTATCTGGTTATACCAATAAATCTTATGGTGTAGATGGTACATTAGGCTTCCCAATTAATGAATATAACTCAGCACGTCTTGGCTTAGGCTATACTCATAATGGTCTGTCACGTATGGAACCGCAGGTTGCAATGTGGCGTTACCTAGAAAGTATGGGTGAAAATCCAGGCTTTGATAAACGTGAATCGTTTAATGCTGATGACTATACTGTCAGTATGGGTTGGACATTTAATAACTTAAACAAAGGTTTCTTCCCAACATCAGGTGCGAGAAGTAACTTAAGTGGACGTGTGACTGTACCGGGCTCTGACAACAAGTACTATAAAGTCACTTGGGACGGTATGTACTATTACCCAATTAATGAGAAAGAGTCTTGGGTAACCTTACTTAAAGGTCGTTTAGGCTACGGTGATGGTTTAGGTGGTAAAGAATTACCATTCTATGAAAACTTCTATGCAGGTGGTTCGGGTACAGTTCGTGGTTTCCGTTCAAATAATATCGGTCCTAAAGCGGTTTACCTTGATGCAAATGGTAAGCCAAAACCAGGTGAGCCATCTAGCGATGCTATCGGTGGTAACGCAATGGCTGTGGCAAGTTTTGAGCTGATCACTCCAACGCCATTTGTAGATGATAAATACTCATCTTCAGTCAGAACCTCTCTGTTTGTTGATGCAGGTACGGTGTGGGATACTAAGTGGAGTAGCACTAACTCAGCTTGGACAGCAGGTATGCCTGATTATAGCCGTGCAAGTGATATACGTGTTTCAACCGGTGTTGCGTTACAATGGTTATCTCCTTTAGGTCCGTTAGTATTCTCTTATGCTAAGCCAATAAAAGATTACGAAGGCGATAAATCAGAGCAATTCCAGTTTAATATTGGTAGAACGTGGTAGCGATGTAAGTAAAGTTGATGCCTGATTCATAATGCTGAAAAAGGCATCCGATTTCTGACAAAAAATTATTTTTGGTTTTAAGGAGTTTAATCGTGAAAAAATTGTTATGTGCCGCTGCCCTAGGAATGGCATTGACCATGTCAGCAGGTGTTCAAGCCGCAGATAAAGTAGGTGTTGTGAACATCGGTCAAGTTCTCCAACAAATTCCTAACCGTGATGCGGTAGAGAAACAATTGGAAAATGAATTCAAATCACGTGACACTGAATTGCAGAACTTAGGTAAAGCATTACAGACAGCTGTTGAGAAATATCAAAAAGACGCGCCAACTATGAACGCAACACAACGTGCAAATACAGAGAAAGATCTGGTTGCTAAACGTGAAGCATATGCACAAAAAGCACAAGCTTTTGAGCAAGACTTTAGCCGTCGTCAAGCTGAAGAACGTAACAAAATCATGAAACGTGTATTAGACGCTGTTGATGCAGTAGCGAAGAAAGAAGGCTATGATGTGATCCTTGATGCTAACACTGTACCTTATTTCGCAGATGGTAAAGATATTACTGCTCAGGTTCAAAAACAGGTTAAATAATAGATGTTTTCAATTCGATTAGCTGATCTTGCTCAGCAGTTGAATGCACAGTTACACGGCGATGGTGATATCACTATCGCCGGTCTTGCTTCAATGAGCCTAGCAAATAGCGAACAAATTACATTTCTTTCCGATAGTCGCTATCGTGAAAAATTAAGTGAATGTCAGGCTGCTGCTGTTGTATTAACAGAAGCTGATCTTCCGTTTTGTCCCGTTGCCGCACTTGTGGTGAAAAACCCGTATCTTGCCTATGCTCAAATGGCACAGATAATGGATACAACACCGCAGCCAGCACAGGATATCCATCCAAGTGCTGTTATTTCTCCTGACGCTAAGTTAGGAAAAAATGTATCAGTGGGTGCAAATGCCGTTATCGAATCTGATGTTATCCTTGGTGATAATGTTGTGATTGGTGCCGGTTGTTTTGTGGGTAAAAAAGCACATATTGGCGATAATAGCCGTTTATGGGCAAATGTATCTATTTATCATGAAGTTATCATTGGTAAAGATTGTTTGGTTCAGTCAGGTACTGTGATTGGTTCAGATGGTTTTGGTTATGCTAATGAACGTGGTAATTGGATCAAAATTCCACAATTAGGTTCAGTAGTGATTGGTGATCGCGTTGAAATCGGTGCATGTACTACAATCGACCGAGGCGCATTAGATAACACAGTTATCGGTAATGGTGTTATCATTGATAACCAGTGCCAAATCGCACATAACGTTATTATTGGTGATAATACCGCTGTTGCTGGTGGTGTCATCATGGCGGGTAGCCTAAAAATAGGCCGCTATTGTATGATTGGTGGAGCAAGTGTTATCAATGGTCACATGGAAATCTGTGATAAAGTCACGGTAACAGGTATGGGAATGGTAATGCGTCCTATCACTGAGCCGGGTGTTTATTCTTCAGGAATTCCGCTGCAATCGAATAAAGCATGGCGTAAAACCGCAGCTCTTGTGTTGCGAATTGATGAAATGCAAAAAAGGCTCAAGTCGCTTGAACGTCAAGTAGAAAGTAGCGACAAGTAACAATATACGTCATTGACGAATGTTACCCATTTTGCGACCTGCGGGTTAACTCACTTTTTGAGTCACAGCAGGTCGTGTCATTATTAATTAGACTCAGTTTTATTAGACAGGAAGAGTATTGCAATGAGTGAGAATCATACTCTGCAAATCGAAGAAATTTTAGATTTACTTCCACACCGTTACCCATTCTTATTGGTTGATCGTGTCCTTGATTTTGAAGAAAAGAAATTTCTAAGAGCAGTAAAAAATGTATCTTTTAATGAGCCTTTCTTTCAAGGTCACTTTCCAGGAAAACCAATTTTTCCGGGCGTACTGATCCTCGAAGCCATGGCACAGGCAACGGGTATTTTAGCATTCAAAAGCGTAGGAAAGCTGGAACCTGGTGAACTCTACTATTTTGCTGCTATTGACGGTGCTCGCTTTAAACGTCCTGTCTTACCTGGGGATCAAATGATCCTAGAGGTAGAATTCATTAAAGAACGTCGTGGTGTTGCTCGCTTTAAAGGCGTCGCTAAAGTTGATGGGGAAATTGCTTGCGAAGCTGAAATGATGTGTGCTCGCCGCCGTGAGGTCTAGCCTATGATAGATAAATCCGCAGTAATTCACCCTTCCTCAATTATTGAAGAGGGTGCGGTAATCGGTGCTAATGTTCGCATTGGCCCTTTTTGTGTCATTGGTGCTAACGTTGAGATTGGTGAAGGTACTGACATCAAATCTCATGTTGTTATCAATGGGCACACACGCATTGGCCGAGATAATCAGATTTATCAATTCACTTCTATCGGTGAAGTTAATCAGGATCTGAAATATCGTGGTGAACCAACGCAAGTCATTATTGGTGATCGAAACCTTATTCGTGAAAGTGTGACTATCCACCGTGGAACAACCCAAGGTGGCAATATCACAAAAATTGGTAACGATAATCTACTGATGATTAATACCCACGTCGCACATGATTGTATCATTGGTGATCGTTGTATTATTGCAAATAACGGCACACTGGGTGGTCACGTCACTTTAGGTGATTTTGTGATTATCGGTGGTATGAGCGCCGTTCATCAGTTTTGCCAAATTGGCTCTCATGTGATGGTCGGTGGATGTTCAGGCGTGGCACAAGACGTTCCTCCTTTTGTTATTGCACAAGGAAACCACGCGACGCCTTATGGGCTGAATATTGAAGGATTAAAGCGCAGAGGTTTTGCTAAAGAAGATCTTCATGCAATTCGTAATGCTTACAAAGTACTTTACCGTAATGGTAAAACACTGGAAGAAGCGCGTGAAGAAATTGGACAATTGGTTGCTGATAATAATAATCCGCATGTCAAACTGTTCAGTGATTTTCTGGAGAACTCAGCAAAATCTAACCGCGGTATCATTCGCTAATTAGGATATGACCTTGTCAGGCCAATTATCTACTACTCAGTGTCCGTTAGTTATCGGCTTAGTTGCTGGTGAAACGTCCGGTGATATCTTGGGCGCGGGATTAATCCGCGCTCTAAAACAAATGCATCCCAATGTTCGCTTTGTCGGCGTTGCTGGACCTCTTATGCAAGCTGAAGGTTGTGAAGCTTGGTATGAGATGGAAGAGCTTGCCGTCATGGGGATCGTTGAAGTTCTCGAACGATTACCTCGCTTATTAAAGATCAGAAAAGATCTCACTCAACGATTCTCAGAATTAAAACCAGATGTTTTCGTGGGGATTGACGCACCTGATTTTAATATCACTCTTGAAGGTCGTTTAAAGCAAAAAGGGATCAAAACTATTCACTATGTCAGTCCATCTGTGTGGGCTTGGCGTCAAAAACGTGTTTTCAAAATTGGTAAAGCGACAGATCTCGTCTTAGCTTTTCTGCCTTTTGAAAAAGCGTTTTATGATAAGTATCAGGTTCCTTGTCGTTTTATTGGTCATACAATGGCTGATGCCATAGCCTTAAATCCAGATAAAAAGGCTGCTCGTGAACATCTAGGGATATCTGAAGAAATCCCTTGTCTAGCACTGCTTCCTGGTAGTCGTCATGCTGAAGTTGAAATGCTAAGTGCTGATTTTATAAAAACAGCACAGTTACTAAAACAGCAAATCCCCGCTCTTCATATTGTTGTGCCATTAGTTAATGCTAAGCGACGAGCCCAATTTGAACAGATACATCAAAATGTGGCACCAGAACTTGAAATACAACTTCTTGATGGGCAAGCAAGAGAAGCAATGACAGCGAGCGATGCGACATTGTTAGCATCAGGCACAGCTGCATTAGAATGCATGTTAACGAAATGCCCGATGGTTGTTGGCTATCGCATGAAACCATTTACTTTCTGGTTAGCAAAAAGGTTAGTTAAAACGCCTTATGTCTCGTTACCTAATTTGTTAGCTGGCCGAGAAATTATCAAAGAATTATTGCAAGAAGAGTGCGAACCCTCAGCGTTAGCACAACAACTTTTACCTCTTTTAACCGATGAAGAAAAAGTACGTCAATTAAAAGAGATATTTTTACAGCTACATAGTGACATTCGTTGTAATGCGGATGAGCAAGCAGCAAATGCAGTATTAGAATTGGTAGAAAAATAATGGAATTTGTATATCCAAAAGCAAATCTTATTGCTGGAGTTGATGAGGTTGGTCGAGGCCCATTAGTCGGTGCAGTAGTTACCGCTGCTGTTATTCTTGATCCAGCAAATCCAATTGAAGGATTAACAGACTCCAAAAAGCTAACAGAAAAAAAGCGTAATGCTCTTTATGACGAAATAAAAGAAAAAGCATTATGCTGGGCGATAGGCCGTGCAGAGCCAGAAGAAATTGATGAATTAAATATTCTTTGGGCAACCATGAAAGCAATGGAACGTGCTGTTGCGGGATTATCAATAACACCTGATATGGTCTTAATTGATGGTAATCGTTGCCCTAAATTACCAATGGCCTCTCAAGCGGTTATAAAAGGTGATAGTTTAGTTCAAGAAATTAGTGCAGCTTCTATTCTTGCTAAAGTGACTCGTGATAGAGAAATGGAAGAGTTAGATAAGCTTTACCCTGATTATGGTTTTGCTAAACATAAAGGGTATCCAACTGTTTTCCATATGGAAAAACTAGCCTTATTAGGGGCAACACCCTATCATCGAAAAAGTTTTGCGCCTGTAAAACGTGCTTTAAATTTAAAGTAATCCACAGAGTAATTAAACACTATGGCAGATCCTCGTTTTATCCATCTTAGGGTACACAGCGATTATTCAATGATCGATGGATTGGCAAAAACAGGGCCTCTTGTGAAGAAAGTGGCTTCGCTGGGAATGCCTGCTTTTGCGATTACTGATTTCACTAACTTATGTGGGTTAGTGAAATTTTATGGTGCTGCACATGGTGCTGGCATTAAACCTATCATTGGTGCTGATGTTTACCTTGAAACAGAATTATTAGGTGATGAATATGCTCATCTTACTATTCTTGCCCGTAATAATGTAGGCTACCAAAACCTCACTTTATTGATTTCAGAAGCTTACAAACACGGTTATGGTGCTGTTGGACCGACGATTAAACAAGAGTGGTTAACAACCTACAAAGAAGGGCTCTTGTTGCTTTCTGGCGGTAGAATGGGGGATGTGGGTAAGTTCCTACTTCGCGGAAATCGCGCTTTAGTTGATCAGTGCCTTGAATATTATCAAACTCATTTTCCCGATAGTTATTATCTAGAGCTTATTCGTACAGGCCGTACTGATGAGGAAACTTATCTTCATGAAGCAGTAGCACTGGCTTCTGAAAAAGGTCTGCCCGTCGTTGCAACCAATGATGTCTGTTTTCTCGACAGTGATGATTTTGACGCACATGAAATTCGTGTCGCAATTCATGACGGTTTTACGTTATCTGATCCCAAACGTCCTAAGAATTATAGTCCTCAGCAATATATGCGCACAGAAGAAGAAATGTGTGAATTATTTGCTGATATACCTGAAGCATTAGAAAACAGTGTTGAAATCGCTAAACGCTGTAATGTCACGATCCGCTTAGGGGAATACTTTCTTCCACAATTCCCAACAGGGGATATGAGCACAGAAGATTTCCTCGTCAAAAAATCGAAAGAAGGTTTAGAAGAACGCTTAGCCTTTTTATTTCCCGATCCTGAAGAGCGACAAAAAAGACGCCCTGAATATGATGAGCGTCTTGATATTGAGCTGCAAGTGATTAACCAAATGGGATTCCCTGGTTACTTCCTGATCGTGATGGAATTTATTCAGTGGTCTAAAGATAACGGTGTTCCTGTAGGACCAGGGCGTGGTTCTGGTGCTGGTTCATTAGTCGCTTACTCACTCAAAATCACTGACCTTGATCCTCTTGAATTCGACTTACTTTTCGAACGTTTTCTTAACCCAGAACGTGTATCGATGCCAGACTTTGACGTCGATTTCTGTATGGAAAAACGCGATAGAGTTATCGACCACGTTGCTGAAATGTATGGTCGAGATGCGGTATCTCAGATCATTACATTTGGTACGATGGCGGCGAAAGCCGTTATTCGCGATGTTGGCCGTGTTTTAGGACACCCTTACGGTTTTGTTGATAGAATTTCAAAACTCGTTCCTCCTGATCCAGGTATGACGCTGGAAAAAGCGTTTGCAGCCGAGCCTCAATTACCAGAAATTTATGAAGCCGATGAAGAGGTTAAATCTCTTATTGATATGGCTCGTAAATTAGAAGGTGTGACGCGTAATGCAGGTAAACACGCGGGTGGTGTCGTTATTTCACCAACGAAAATCACCGATTTTGCGCCACTTTATTGTGATGCTGAGGGAAATAACCCCGTTACACAATTTGATAAGAACGACGTTGAATACGCGGGTCTTGTTAAATTCGACTTCTTAGGTTTAAGAACACTAACCATCATTAACTGGGCATTAGAGATGATTAATGCCCGACGAGCTAAAAAATCTCTCGAACCTGTTGATATTTCGGCGATCCCATTAACGGATCAGCGCAGTTTTGACATGTTGCAGCGTTCAGAAACGACCGCGGTATTCCAGTTGGAATCTCGTGGTATGAAAGATCTCATCAAACGCCTACGTCCTGACTGTTTTGAAGATATGATTGCACTTGTTGCCCTATTTCGTCCGGGGCCATTGCAATCAGGCATGGTAGATAACTTTATTGACCGTAAACACGGTGTTGAAGAGATCTCATATCCTGATGTTAAGTGGCAACATGAAAGCTTACAGCCCGTTCTAGAACCAACCTATGGTGTTATCCTATACCAAGAACAAGTTATGCAAATTGCACAGGTTCTTGCGGGATATACGCTAGGTGGCGCGGATATGTTACGACGCGCAATGGGTAAGAAAAAACCTGAAGAAATGGCAAAGCAACGCTCTGTTTTTGAAGAGGGTGCTATTAAAAACGGTGTCGATGGTGAGCTTGCCATGAGGATCTTTGACTTGGTGGAGAAATTCGCCGGTTATGGATTTAACAAATCACACTCAGCAGCGTATGCATTAGTTTCTTATCAAACATTGTGGCTAAAAGCCCACTTTCCAGCTGAATTTATGGCTGCTGTAATGACGGCTGATATGGATAACACTGAAAAAGTGGTGGGATTGGTTGATGAATGTTGGAGAATGGGCTTAAAGGTTCTTCCTCCTGATATTAATAGTGGTCTTTATCATTTCCACGTAAATGATGAAGGCGAAATCGTTTATGGTATTGGTGCCATTAAAGGTGTGGGTGAAGGGCCAATTGAAGCGATTGTAGAGGCGCGTCAGCAAGGCGGTCACTTTAAAGATATTTTTGATCTCTGTGCTAGAACAGAAACCAAAAAATTGAATCGCCGAGTGATGGAAAAACTGATAATGTCAGGCGCATTCGATAAGCTGGGACCTCATCGTGCTGCTTTAATGTCTTCATTAGAAGATGCATTAAAAGCCGCAGACCAACATGCCAAGGCTGAAGCAATAGGCCAATCGGATATGTTTGGTGTGTTAGCTGAAGCGCCTGAACAAGTTGAGCGTTCTTATGCCAATATACCTAAATGGCCAGACCAAGTCGTTTTAGAAGGTGAGCGAGAGACGTTAGGTTTATATTTAACAGGTCATCCGATCACACGTTATTTAAAAGAAATTGAACGATATGCGGCAGGAACGCGTCTAAAAGATTTAGTACCAACACCTCGTGGTCAAATGGTGAAGGTAGCAGGCTTAGTACTTGCTTCTAAAGTATTTACAACGAAACGTGGAAATCGGATCGGCGTTTGTACCTTAGATGATCGTTCAGGTCGCTTAGAAATTATGTTATTTTCTGATGCATTGGATAAATACCAACATTTATTAGAACAAGACAAGATTTTAATTGCTACTGGGCAGGTCAGCTTTGATGATTTCAATGGTGGGCTTAAAATGACAGTCCGCGAACTTATGGATATCAACGAAGCCCGTGAAAAATATGCACGAGGACTTGCTATCTCATTATCAGACAGGCAAATTAATGAGCAATTATTAAATCGTCTTCGCGGCGTTTTAGAACCTCATCGTTCAGGCACGATACCGGTTCATCTTTATTTTGAAAAGCATGATGCCTGCGCACGTTTACGATTTGGTGCGACTTGGCGTGTAACGCCAACAGATATGCTTTTAACGGATCTGCGAACTCTGCTGGGTAATGAGCAGGTAGAATTAGAATTTGACTAAAATAGGAATGTTATGAGTCTTAATTTTCTGGATTTTGAACAGCCAATTGCCGAGTTAGAAGCGAAAATTGATTCGCTAACCGCAGTTAGCCAACATGATGAAAAAATTGATATTAATATCGATGAAGAAGTTTCACGCTTAAGAGAAAAAAGCCTAGAGCTAACGCGTAAGATTTTTTCTGATCTTGGTGCATGGCAAGTAGCACAACTTGCACGTCATCCATTAAGACCTTACACACTGGATTATATTCATCGTATCTTTACTGACTTCCAAGAATTAGCAGGCGACCGTGCTTATGCTGATGATAAAGCCATTGTTGGTGGTATCGCTCGTTTAGATGGTCGTCCAGTGATGGTTATTGGGCACCAAAAAGGGCGTGAAACGAAAGAGAAAATCCGCCGTAACTTTGGTATGCCAGCGCCAGAAGGCTATCGCAAAGCGCTTCGTTTAATGGAAATGGCGCAACGTTTTAATCTTCCTATTATCACTTTTATTGATACTCCAGGTGCTTATCCTGGTGTTGGTGCTGAAGAGCGCGGTCAATCAGAAGCGATTGCACGTAACTTACGTGAAATGTCACGCTTTGGCGTGCCAATCATCTGTACTGTTATTGGCGAAGGTGGTTCTGGTGGTGCACTGGCCATTGGTGTTGGTGATAAAGTGAATATGCTGCAATACAGCACCTATTCTGTTATTTCACCAGAAGGTTGTGCATCTATCCTTTGGAAAAGCGCTGATAAAGCACCATTAGCCGCAGAAGCGATGGGTATCACTGCAAATCGTTTAAAAGAGCTTAAGCTGATTGATACAGTTATTCCTGAGCCTTTAGGTGGCGCACATCGTCACTATGATGAAATTGCAGCGTCTTTAAAAGCACAAATCAAAGCTGATTTAGACGAGTTAGGTGCATTTGAATCAGAAGAGCTAACAAACCGTCGCTACCAACGTTTAATGGAATACGGTTACTGCTAATAGCACCACGTTATTCAAAAAGTAAAAGAAAACCTCATGTTGATAACATGAGGTTTTTTTGTCTCTAAAAACTATCCTCATTGAGATAATAAAATGAGGTTATATTCACTATAATGCATTATATATCAATGTGTTAAGTTGATCTCAAAAATAATATTAATTCACTTTTTTACTAAAAGAATAATCAACCCTATCTATTATTTTATAGGGTCATTTACTTCTTTTGTGAGGAAAAAGCGATGATATCGTTTAATGGTAAGGTTGGGATAATTACAGGTGGTAATAGCGGGATTGGATTAGCTTCTGCGGAAAAGTTTCTATCTTTAGGCGCATCTGTTGTTATCACTGGCAGTAATTTAACCCGAGGGCAAAAAGCAGAAAAATACCTAAAAGAAAAAGGGCTTTCGGGTGAATTTATACAAATGGATGTGAAAAGTGAAAAAGAGAACGAACAACTTATTGATTATGTAGTAAATAAATATGGGCGACTGGATTTCATCTTTGCTAATGCTGGTATTTTAACTGATAACATCGCAGATAAATTAGAATATGAAAAATGGAAAGGAGTATTAGACGTTAATCTTAATGGGCTCTTTCTGATTAATCGTGCAGCTATTCAATATTGGCTGAAAAACAAACTATCAGGTGCAATTGTTAATTGTAGCTCGATTTGCTCTTTTGTTGGTCAACACGAGTTTCCTGCCTATTGTGCATCAAAAGGTGGTGTTAAATTACTGACACAAACACTTGCTATTGATTATGCAAGCAAAGGTATTCGTATTAATGCGGTTTGTCCAGGTTATATTGATACACCTTTATTAGAAGGGCGTGAACTAGATAAGCAAAAGTTGGCGACATTGCACCCGATTGGTCGTCTTGGTACGCCAGAAGAAGTGGCTAATGTTGTAGCATTTTTGGCTAGTGACGCAGCTTCGTTTGTCACTGGAGCCTCTTATTTGGTCGATGGTGGTTTTACAGCATAAATAGCTTTTGTTCAAAGGCAGAATAATCAATATTCTGCTTTCTTTGGCTCTTTCTATGAGCCATTCAAGATCCTTGGATATGGTATTAATTGCAGGAATACTTTGTATTCGTGCAAAATCAGGTAGAAAAGCTTAACATAATCATCTGAATTCACAGATAAATGATAATGCTATGGAACTGGAAAACTGTTCACTTCTTGAAGAAATCAAACAACAGATTGATCCTTACACTAAAATTTTGGTGGGTTTTAGTGGTGGGGTAGATTCAACAGTTTTATTGCATGGGCTTGTTCGTTTGCGTGATGAATTCCAGTTACCTTTAGAATTAACAGCTATCTATATTCATCATGGATTAAATATCAAAGCAGATGATTGGCTTGCCCACTGTAAACAATATTGTCAGCAATGGCGTGTCGATTTTATCAGTGAAAAAGTGAATGTAGACCCTAAAGAAGGCGGTCTTGAGAATGGTGCAAGAGAGGCGCGTTATCAAGCTTTTCGCCGATATTTACAGCCACAACAAGTATTAGTGACTGCTCAACACCAAGATGATCAAGCTGAAACTTTTTTACTGGCTTTAAAGCGAGGCAGTGGCCCTGCTGGATTGTCTTCAATGCCTGCCAAGATGGTGTTTGAGAATAGTTATTTACTTCGACCATTACTTAATATTACTCGTGAGCAAATCGAGTCCTATGCGACAGAGCAACGATTAATTTGGATAGAAGACGATAGTAATCAAGATGATCGTTATGATCGCAATTTTTTACGATTGCGTGTTATGCCCTTACTAGCTCAACGTTGGCCTCATTTTTCACAAGCGGTAACTAGAAGTGCTGCATTGTGTGGTGAACAAGAAGCACTACTAGACGAACTATTAGATTCTGAACTTAATAGTTTAATGGACAGTGAACACAGCTTAGATATTAATCAACTTGCCCATTGTAGTGTTATAAAGCGCAATGCTTTACTGAGGCGCTGGTTTGCTAAACACAATAAAACCATGCCTTCAAGACAACAAATATTACGACTATGGCAAGAAGTGGCTTTAGCCAAAGCGGATGCTGAACCTAGATTACAATTTTATCAAGATGAAGTCAGACGTTATAAACAGCGCCTTTATCTAGTTCCAATCATTAAAGAGCCTGCTGAGCATGCTATTGAGTGGTCGCTCAATGAGCCTTTATGTTTACCTAATGGATTAGGTGCTCTATCACTCGTAGCCGAAACTGGAAAAAACACTGTCAGAAAGCCTTCGAGTGATGAAAAAGTCACTGTGCGTTTTGGTTTAACACAAGCATCTTTACGTATTGTAGGGCGAGAGCATGCTCGACATAGTAAAAAGATTTGGCAAGAGCTTGAAGTTGCACCTTGGCGTAGAACCCGGATCCCTTTGATTTATTATAATGATACGTTAATTGCAGCTATTGACACATTTGTTACTTTTGAGGGAAAAGCAACATCAGAACACGCTATTACTATTGAGTGGCGAAAGGCTCATGAATGAACAACCGCCAGTTGGCGGTTGTTCTTTATTCGGTTATTCCGATTTTATAACAATTGTCCCAAGTTCGGGATTAGAAAAGCTGGCAATAACATCCAGTCGTAAATCTTTAGAGCCTTCAGACGTTTTGACTTTTAGGTATTCAACTTTCTTGCTTAAGAAAAGGTCATCCGCAACACCTTCAATAAGCTCACCATCATGCAGTTCAATATGGAGCGCTAAACCACGCTGGCATGCTAACTCCAGATACTCATAATCATCACAGTTAATTGGTTGATATTCTGTATTTGTTGACATATTCCCTCACCACTCTTTCGTGGCGGTGTTGCCGCCAGTGAATAATTCAGAATAAAATCATTATGCTGTTATTCGATGTGAGCACAATAGTTATTATAATAATTTTCTGAAATAGTTCTTTATTCGAAGTGATTTGAGAAATAATTAACAATTATGGGTGCATTTATCTTAAAGCTTGTTTTATTGCCCCCTTTTATTTTAAAAAATGTTAGAATCATATAGAGAATGATTTATTAAAAAGTACCCAGAATGTAGGGAGTCGATGATGGGGAAAAAATTTTTATTTGCAGCCGTTGCTGCTGGGTTATTTATACTGTCAGGTTGCCAAAATAATATTGGCTTATCACTTGATGGAAAAATTGTAGACCAAACTTACAACAGTATTCTGCCTTGTGCCGATTGCTCTGGCATCGACACGACAATTCTTGTTAATCAAGATGGCTCTTATGTTATGGAGCAAAGCTATCAAGGTTCACCTGATGATAAACGTAGTTTCTTTGAATCAGGAACATGGGTATTAGGTAAAGATAAGCTGACATTGACTAATAGTTATGGTGAGAAGAGCTATTATTTACCTCGCGAAGATAAATTAGTCATGCTTGATATTGATGGCAACGTTATTAATTCAGAACTAAATTATACTTTAGCTAAGGTTCAACCTAAACAGCTTGCCGGCGAGTTCACTTATTTTGCTGATGCAGGTACGTTTAAAGATTGCCAATCAGGGCGTGTTTACGCAGCCAGTGGTATTGAATTGGAAAAAGGCTATTTCTCAACGGGTGTTGAGGGTGGAACACCTGTTTACCTCGAAGTAAATGGTTATTACAGTATTCGTCCTTCAATGGAAGACGGTCAATATGACCGAGCTTTAGTTGTTGCAGATGAAAAACCTCGTTTTAATCGTCATGGTTCTTGTGGAAATCATCGTGGTAGCAGAAGCTAAGTTTTAGTTATTCTATTCCTAATAAAAAACCCGCTTTTGCGGGTTTTTTGTTGCTCAATGAAGCCTCTTATCGTCAAGAGGCTTAATGATTAAGCGAGTTGCTCTTTGATAAAGGCAACAACATCATCAACATTGACTAGTGATTTATCATCACTACGACGTGCTTTATATTCGATTTGATTGTTATCGAGGTTACGATCACCAATCACGATCGTGTGTGGAATACCGATAAGTTCCATATCAGCAAACATTACACCCGGACGTTCTTTACGATCATCAAACAGAACATCAATACCTTGAGCACGTAATTCGTCATAAAGTTTGTCAGCGACTTCTTTAACACGATAAGAACGATGCATATTCATTGGTAAAATAGCAACTTGGAATGGTGCAATCGCATCTGGCCAAATAATACCGCGAGCATCATGATTTTGTTCAATAGCGGCAGCAACAATACGAGTTACACCGATACCATAGCAGCCCATAGTAACGATTTGGTTATGACCTTCTTCGTTTTGTACGGTTGCTTTTAATGCTTCTGAATATTTTGTGCCAAGTTGGAAGATATGACCAACTTCAATACCACGTTTGATTAGTAATGTTCCTTTACCGTCAGGGCTTGGATCGCCTTCAACAACATTACGGATGTCTGCAATTTCAGCAACAGGTAGGTCACGCTCCCAGTTGATACCAAAATAGTGTTTACCATCAACGTTTGCACCTGCACCGAAATCACTCATCACAGAAACAGAACGATCCATAATAACAGGTAGTGGCAGATTAACTGGGCCTAATGAACCTGGACCTGCATTTACAGCTTGGCGAATCTCAGCTTCAGTAGCGAAAGTTAAAGGTGCTGCAACGATAGCGCATTTTTCTGCTTTAACTTCATTAAGTTCGTGATCGCCACGGACTAATAATGCAACTAATGGGTGACCACTCTCTTTTGTACCATGAACAATCAGTGTCTTAACTGTTTTTTCAATTGGTAGATTGAATTGTTCAACTAATTCAGCAATTGTTTTAGCGTTTGGTGTATCCACTAAACGTAATTCTTCAGTTGCAGCAGCTCGTGGAGTTGCAGGCATTACTGCTTCTGCTAATTCGATATTGGCTGCATAGTCAGAGCCAGTTGAGAAGACGATGTCATCTTCACCGCTGTCTGCTAAAACTTGGAATTCATGAGAGGCATTGCCACCGATAGAGCCTGTATCTGCAAGTACTGGACGGAAATCTAAACCAATACGTGAGAAAATTTTGCTGTAAGCTTCATACATTCTGTCGTAAGTCTCTTGTAAAGACTCTTGAGAGATATGGAAAGAGTAAGCATCTTTCATGATAAATTCACGAGAACGCATAACACCAAAACGAGGGCGTACTTCGTCGCGGAATTTAGTTTGAATTTGATATAAGTTCAGTGGAAGTTGTTTGTAAGAGGTAATTTCATTACGAACAATATCAGTAACAACTTCTTCATGAGTTGGGCCTAAAACGAATGGGCGCTCACCTCTATCTGAAAAACGCAGTAATTCAGGGCCATACTGTTCCCAACGACCACTTTCTAGCCATAAGTCAGCGGGTTGAACAACGGGCATTGAAATCTCAAGAGATCCTGCGTTGTCCATCTCTTCACGAACAATTTTTTCAATTTTTCTTAGAACACGAACTCCTGTCGGCATCCAATCATAAAGACCAGAAGCGAGTTTACGGATCATGCCTGCGCGAAGCATAAGTTGATGGCTGACAATTTCTGCATCAGCAGGTGTCTCTTTTAAAGTAGAGAGCAAATAGTGGCTAGTACGCATTATTAGGTTCCATTAGAACAAAAATACTTAGGCTGACTGTCACGCCAGTCTATATCAATATAATTAGAGAAAGACTCTAGAGCGTGTTTATCTTTGCTGCTTATTTTTACAGCAAAAGAAATTTATAAAACAAGCAACATATTCAACATTTTGGGTTTGGGCATTGATTGATATTAACAATGACCACTTAAAAATAAAAACAGCCCTACGGGTTCGATTAAAAGACGTTTCACTCATTTTATTCTGCGTTGAGAGGTGCTAGCCTAGTTCACTAGGCGGCGAGCCCCTCTCCTTGCCTAAAATGCTTTTAATTCGAATGAAAATCGACCATCAAAGGTCAACACGCTCTAGTCTACCAGTGACTTAGGTCTGCCAAAAGGGGCAAAGCATTTTTTTCAATCTGATTTGTCTAAAGACATGAGAATGACTCTCAGATTAGATTATTCATGATAGCAATATCAATGAAGATAATAGCAAGTTACCGCGGTTCTACACTAAGAACAAGTGTCTGTTGTCCATTGACTTGCCAGCGAACATTGAATTCGAGTAAGTGTACCGCATAAATTCTATCACTTTGTTCTCCCTTTTTATAAGCAGGACGAGGATCTTGCTGTAATACTTGGGTAATAAAGCGTGAAAGATGAGGGTATTCACTTGCATAGTGTTGCAGTTGTTCGGATGCAATCTGTGAAAAGAAAACTGGCATTTCGTTATTAGGGGCTTCTTGTGCAAACCCTGCAATCGCATTTGGACGAGATTCTGCAAACGGTAAATAAGGTTTGATATCAAGAATAGGAGTGCCATCCACTAAATCGAGACTGCCTAATTCTAAAATAACAGACTGATTTTCGGCATTTACTTTTTTTAATTCAACTAACGACATACCAATTGGATTAGGACGAAAGGTTGAACGGGTGGCGAAAACGCCAATCTTTGCGTTTCCACCCAATCTCGGTGGGCGAACCAAAGGATGCCAACCTTGTTGTGCTGTTTGGTGAAAAACAAACAGTAACCAAAGGTGGCTAAATTGTTCTAAACCTCTGACTGCATCGGGGTGATTATAAGGGGTATGTAGAATAAGTTGACCGCCGCCATCCTGGACTAATCCAGGTTGGCGTGGAACGGCAAATTTTTCTTTATAAGGGCTTGAAATATACCCTATAGGATTCATTTGGTAGGTGTTCATTTTGTAATGAGTAGGGCTGTGCCTTCACAAATGGCGGATTGATAGCAACCTAAGCCTGTGACAATTTGGCATTCATGCAATAAAACGGCATTCGCATTTTTGTAAGCCGCTTTTGTTGCCATTCTTTTTTTAGCAATAGGTAAACTTGCTGGTGGGTCTTGTAATGTTTGACGACAAGACTCGCCAGCGACAATACCGAGATCTTTAAAAGGTGCACCTAAAAGGTCTTCTGTTTTTTCAACAATACGCACTGAAGGTAAAGTTTGTGACCTCGGTTTTTGTGGTTGTCCTGGTTTATTTAAACGCATATCCGTAAATTTAGACTGATCAACATCAGATGATTTTTGCATTGAACAGCCTGTCATAAACAGCGCCATGATGCCAAGAAGTAGCAAGCGCATGTGCATGGGTTATATCCTCTTTATTATTGCCTATACAAAAATTAAACGGCACTAATTTAATGCAAATTAGCCAAGTAAAAAAGAGAAAGGCGAACAAATGTCCGCCTTTTTTATAATTAAGTTAAATTTTAACGTATTACCAGCCTTTTACAGCACCGCCGTTAAAGATTTTATTTGCAGCACTATCAACTTCATCAGTTTGGTAAGCTTGAATAAATTTCTTCACATTCTCACTGTCTTTATTATCTTCGCGAGCAACAATGATATTTACATATGGAGATTCTTTGTCTTCAACAAAAATACCGTCTTTTGCTGGTGTTAAGTTTACTTGGCTTGCATAAGTGGTATTGATTACCGCCAAATAGATTTTTTGATCATCTAATGAACGTGGTAATTGAGGTGCTTCTAATTCTACTAATTTTAGATTTTTAGGATTCTCAATAATATCTAAAGACGTTGGTAATAAGCCTACACCATCTTTTAATTTAATTAATCCCACTTTTTCTAATAACAGCAGTGAACGACCTAAGTTAGTTGGATCGTTAGGGATAGCCACTTGAGCGCCATCAGGTAAATCAGCTAAATCAGTAATTTTTTTAGAGTAACCCGCGATAGGGTAAATAAACGTATTTCCTACTGCAGTAATCTTGAAATTACGATCTTTAATTTGTTGATCCAAATAAGGCTTGTGTTGGAATGCATTAAGATCGATATCACCACGACTTAATGATTCATTAGGCATTACGAAGTCATTGAAAGTAACGAGTTCTACATCAAGACCATATTTATCTTTAGCAACTTGTTTTGCTACTTCTGCAACTTGTTGTTCAGAGCCAGAAATAACACCAACACGAATATGGTTTGGATCTTTTTCTTTTTCACCACAACCAGCTAATACTAATGCGCCAACTAAAGCACTTACGACTGCGAGCGATTTAAATTTCAATGACATACATTTACCCTTATTTGATCTGTTAATTAAAAGGTTTCGATTTAATAATTGAAACCTTCAATCTAATTATTTATGTGTTGTCAGCTTCACTAAGCGATCGCCGAAAAACTGAATGATAAAAACAAGAATAACGAGTAGAACAATCACAATATTCATTACAGTTGCATTATAGCCAACGTAACCATATTGATAGCCAATTTGACCTAAACCACCTGCACCAACAGCACCACCCATCGCTGAGTAACCCACTAATGTAATTAGTGTAATGGTTGCAGCATTAATCAAGCCTGGTAAAGATTCTGGTAATAAAATTTTCTTAATAATTTGCATTGGTGTTGCACCCATAGAACGAGATGCTTCAATTAATCCTTGTGGGATTTCCAATAGCGTATTTTCGACCATACGAGCAATAAAAGGTGCTGCGGCAACAGTTAATGGCACGATGGCTGCTTGCAAGCCAATAGATGTTCCTACAATCAAGCGAGTAAAAGGGATCATCCATACTAGTAAGATAATAAAAGGGATAGCCCTAAAAATATTCACAAGTGCTGAGATAACACGATAGGCAGGTGGATTTGCCATAATTTGTTCAGGACGAGTGACATAAAGTAAAACACCAAGTGGTAGCCCGATGACAAAACCAAAGAAGCCTGAAACGAAGGTCATGACTAAGGTTTCCCAGATCCCACTAATTAATAAATAAACCATTCCTTCAGACATAACCGAGAACCTCTACTTTCACATGATGCTCTTCTAAAAACGCAATCGACTTTTCAGTATTACCATTCTTACCGTGTAGCTCAGCTAACATCACGCCAAACTTCACACCACCGGCATAGTCCATTTGTGAACTTAAGATATTAATATCTGCGTCAAAACGACGAGCAACGATGGACATTAATGGTGCATCAACGGATTGACCGTTAAATTCAAGTTTCAATAATGGGAACAAACCTTCTTCCCACTCTGGTTTCATACGTTCTTTGTAATCTTCAGGAATATCCAATTGTAGTGTTGATTGGATAAAAGCCTGAGAAACAGGTGTTTTTGGATGAGAGAAAACTTCACTCACTGCATCACTTTCAACTAATTCACCACCACTTATTACTGCGACTTGATCACAAATGCGTTTTACAACGTCCATTTCATGAGTGATTAATAAAATGGTGAGACCTAAACGACGGTTAATGTCTTTCAGCAATTCTAAAATAGAACGTGTTGTTGCTGGATCAAGTGCGCTGGTGGCTTCATCACACAACAAAACGTTGGGTGAATTTGCTAATGCGCGAGCTATTGCAACACGTTGCTTTTGTCCACCAGATAAGTTTGCTGGGTAATACTCTTTCTTATCTGATAAACCAACTAATTCAAGTAATTCATTAACACGCTTATTAATCTCAGCGCGAGGTGTGTTATCAAGTTCTAATGGCAGTGCCACATTATCAAATACGGTACGTGAAGACAGTAAGTTGAAATGTTGGAAAATCATGCCAATACCACGACGTGCTTTCGTTAATTCTTTATCAGATAACTTTGTGAGATCACGCCCATCAACAAGCACTTCACCTGAAGTGGGTTTTTCTAACATATTCACACAACGTATAAGTGTACTTTTACCCGCACCTGACGATCCGATAACACCAAAAATCTGCCCTTGTGGCACATGCAGGTTAATATTTGATAGCGCTTGTATAGAACGCTCTCCCTGCTTAAATACTTTGTTTATATTCGTCAGTTTAATCATGTTTTTCTTTATATAAGTAGATATGGGACATAAAGACTATTCTGCCCGAGTTAAAATAGATGTTAAGGCGTCTAGACGGCTAAGTCAATAAAAAAGAGTTGAAGACTAATAAAGAAAGAAAGCCGTGGATATCATTCTCTATATAAGAAAAAACATGCGATACTAATAAAAATATCTAAATGGAGTAATGCTGTGAGCAAGGGGATTTCTGCGATTTTCTTAGATCGCGATGGAACTATTAATATAGACCATGGTTATGTGTCTGAAATTGATAACTTTGAATTTATCGATGGCGTGATTGAGGCAATGGCTGAATTAAAAGCTATGGGATATGCCTTGGTACTAGTGACTAATCAATCGGGCATTGGGCGTGGCTACTATAGTGAAGATCAATTTTTACACCTAACAGAGTGGATGGATTGGTCTTTGGCAGATAGAGGTGTTGATTTAGATGGTATCTATTATTGTCCTCATCATCCTGATGCCACTGTAGAAGAATATAAGAAAGAATGTGATTGTCGCAAACCAGCCTCAGGTATGTTTATGGATGCAAAAGCACAATTAAACATCGATATGGCTTCTTCTTATATGGTTGGCGATAAAAAAGAAGATATGTTGGCAGCAAAAACTGCGGGAGTGGGTCATAAAATTCTTGTTCGCACTGGAAAAGAGATAACTGAAGAGGCACAACAGTGTGCAGATTTTGTTCTCGATAGCCTTGCAGACTTGCCAAAATGGCTAAAAAGCCACAAAAAATAGGCACTTCGTTTAATTTACCAACAAACGAACATTTTTTTTAAAAAAACTATTGCCAGCCTCAGAAAACTCCCTATAATGCGTCCTCGTTGTCACGGCACAGGGCGCTAAGCGAACTGACTGAGAGAACGAAGAAAAAAGTGAAAAGCCTTGAAAATAAACGCTTGACACTGAATGAGGAAGATGTAGAATGCACCTCCTCGCAAT
>NZ_JAEHQE010000022.1:0-83626 GCF_016238545.1 Proteus sp. PR00208
GAGCAATCCGTGCTCCTGCGAAAGATCAATATTATAGGTGATTAATTATCTCGCCATTTTGTATCACTGAGTTGAGTATTTGTTGTTCATCTTTACTTCCCGTTAATGTGCCATTAAGTGTTGATGCCACTGGGTTTGAACGTAAATCACCTTTCAATTTTAGTGTGAACTGGCCTATTTCATCAGAGTAGGTTGTTTTTAAACCTAATGTATAAGGCGTTGATAAAGGTACATTTAGGCCATTAGCAATAAGTGAAAATTGGCGCTGTTGGTTAGATTGCACTAAACCGGCTGAACCTCGAACAATGCCATCACCAATAAATGCTGAATATTGCTCAACAATAGCGTTATCTTGTTGAGTGACAATTTTTAAATCAGGGCGACGTAATTCAATGCGATTTAACGTACCACTATCGGCATTTAATATGGCTGAACCTTGCCATAATCCCCATTCACCTTCTTTTGCAACCACTAAATTTCGCAGTTTTCCTGTTAAGTTGGTGAATTGGAATGGAAATTCTGGTGTGATATCAATCAAGATAGATTGATTGATAGATAACTGTTCGATAGTGATATTTTGAATATTACTCTTGTTATCTATTGGTTTAGCTAAAAAGTTGAGCCAATTTTCAGGTAGCGTATATAAAATGCCTGATAGTGTGGCGTCTTGGATAGTGATGGTTTTATTGTCTTTATTCCAATGACCAGCAAGCTTAATTAAGCCTTTTTCATAGCGTAGACTGAGGTTATCTAGATTAAGTTGATTGTTTTGCTGGTTGAGTTTTGCGATAAGATCAGTGAAGTGTTCATCTTGAAAAACAACGTCATTTGTATTGAGTTCACCAGTTGTAAATGAAAGAGCGTTATCCCAACTAAACTGAGAAAATTGCCCATCAAAACCACTGATTGCCCACTGTTTTCCTTCAGCAGTAAAATCAACAATATTGAGTGCTCTTATGCTAATACGGGGATATTCAGAGAGAGACTGAATTAATTCGTTAAAGGTTTGCGAGGATTGCCAGCGCAAGCCATTCATATAAACTTCATCAAATTTCCATTGATTATCTTGATATTGACCACTTAATGAAAGTGAACCACTGAGTAAGCGGGTGCCTAGTTTCTCTATTTGAATATTATCGGGTTGGTATTCACCTGAAATAATAAAGTTACTAAAATGATTGTTGTTTATTGAGCCTTCTGCAATCGAAAATTGGAAATGACCCGCACCAATAACATCATTTAATGTTGGTTTCCAAGGTGTAATACCACCTGTTATTTTGTCAGCATTAAACGTGATATCCACAGTATTGTTGCTCAATGCCATATTTTTAAATTGCAAAATATCAGCACTTAGTGGCATGGCTGGCGATTTACCAGTGAGCTTAATTGAACCGTTTTCTAAGGTGATTTTTTGTAGATGAGATGGTGTGGTAAAAAATTGCCAATTCAATCTAATTTGCGCTGATTTTGCCGATACTGTGGCTTTATCTTGTTTAGGATTAACGAGGAGATCATGAACAATGACTTGTTCGGGTTGCATAAGATCATGCTCAATACCTGAGAAGCGAATATCATAGTCAGTGTATTGTGTCAGCCATTCACTGGTTTTTTGTGCGCCCCACTGAGTCTGAATAAAAGCGTAAATTATAATAATAAATAAAATAACGATAAGTATCAGAGATACCAAACTTTTCATCAGCCAGCGCATAACCTTTCTCCTGTTTTATACTCCATCAAAACAGTATACAGTTATGCCTGAAAACTGAGCGATGCTCAAGTCATCATCGGATAAATCAAAGAGATTTTGCCTACTTATTAGTTATCTCGGATATCCTCGTGATCAAGCTTTGTGTATGTGGTGACGGCTTAGGTAATTTTTCTAAACACTTATTCACTTCTTTAAGTATTTCTATAACGGATTGAGAGTACTGGGTTTCTTCGACGGTTAATTTTCTTTGATGTAACTTATTACCGTAATTAATAAGTTGAGATATTAACTCATTAGGCTCGATATTTCCGGAGCGATAAACATCGTAGAGATTAGGTGTAGTACTGGATTGATTTTGTAAGTAATTAAATGAATATTGAAGGGCATCTGCTTTGTCTTTATTGGCAGGATTATTCAGGCATGGATTTATTAAAAACGTGTGTAAATCTATGTTGATATGCTTTAAGTTAAATTCAGCAACAGACTTATTTCCTAAATAAGCAAATTTATGGTCACTATTAAACAATGAAAGAATGGAATCTTTGAGATAAGTAAAAAATTGCCCAATAGTTTGTATATGAAAATCTTTAGTAGATGGGTGATTTTTTAAGTATTCAAGTGCAGTGTTTGTCATTGGGGTAAGAGGTATTGGCATCTTATTTTCCTTTGAATTTTAGTAAGAAGATGAATATTAATTACTGTAATTAAAAGGAAAAGGCTTTTATAAAAATGCCATTAGCCTAAAAGTAATAAATAAAGCGCTATTTTTTATTATGAAGATAGCGCTTTATTATTATGTTGCTAATTAATGATTATTTTTCTGGTGGAAAAATAAGATTTAAAATAATGGCAGTTAAACCACCAGCAGCAATACCTGAGGACAGCAATGTTTTTAGCCAATCAGGTGCAAACTGCAAGATTTGAGGCTGCTGTGAAACGCCCAATCCTACTGCAAGTGAAATCGCAAGGATCATGATGGCTCGGCGGTTTAGTGCTTCTTTGGAAACAATACGTACACCAGATGCAGCTATCGTACCGAACATAACTAATGTGGCTCCACCTAATACGGGTTCAGGAATTCTTTGCACAAATTCTGCAACGAATGGAAATAAGCCTAAGATAACGAGCATTGCGGCAACAACATAACCTACATAGCGACTTGCAACGCCTGTTAATTGAATAACGCCATTATTTTGACCAAAACAAGAATTTGGGAAGGTATTGAAAAATGCCGAAACCATAGAGTTAATTCCATTAGCCAATACGCCCCCTTTAATACGTTTCATATACAAAGGACCACTAACGGGTTGCTCTGAAACATCTGAAGTTGCTGTAATATCCCCAATGGTTTCTAGTGATGTGATCATAAACACCAGCATTAAAGGAATAAGCAAATGCCAATCAAATGACAACCCATAATAAAAGGGTTCAGGAATAGTCATGAAAGGTGTTTCTTGATGTTCTGCTGGTGTGGGCAACATATCTAAAGCCCAAGCAAGAACATAACCCACAGCCATTGCAATGACCAAAGAAGCAACGCGTAAATAAGGATTTTTTTGTCGATTAAGTAAAATAATAACAATAAGTACAGAGCCTGCTAATAACAGGTTTTGTGGTGAACCGAAGGTATTATTTTCAATGGCTGCATAACCACCACCAATAGAGGTTAATCCAACTTGAATTAAAGAGAGACCGATTATCATCACTACGACACCTGAAACTAACGGTGTAATGATGCGTCTTGCTAAATGAAGGACGCGAGAAAGGACGATTTCGGTTAATGAGGCAACCATTAATGTACCAAAAAGTGCCGCCATCATCGTTGGAATATCCGCCCCTCCATTTTTTAGCGCTAATCCGCCCATAATCAAAGGTGCGACAAAATTAAAGCTAGTACCTTGAATTGATAACAATCCTGAACCTATCGGTCCCCATGCCCGAATTTGAATAAGAGAGGCAATGCCTGATGCAAATAAAGACATGCTGATAATGCGTTGAGTATCGTGTGCAGGTAATCCTAATGCTTGGCAAATGAGGATCGCAGGTGTGATAACCGCAACAAACATGGCTAAGAGATGTTGGCAAGCAGCAAAAAGTGTTTGTGGTAATGGCGGTTTCTCTTCTAAAGCAAAAAGAAGTTCGCTATTTTTTTTAATTGAAACGTCACTATTTTTAGGCAAATTTTGATTTTCTGAAGTAACCATGGTGTGAATTTCTTATTCGACAAAAACGGTATTTTAATGATCTGCGCCACAAAAGCAATCGTTTGCGTAAAAATGATGTTATCAAAATGCATAAGAGGTGCTCACATTTTTATATGTTTTAACTTGTGTTTGTCTCCGTTTTTTTTTCTAATCGGGGATACCTGCTTTTGGCGTTGTTTATGGATGAACTTAGCGTCGTAGTATTTTTATATAAAATTAACAAATAAGACGGGGTACATAAATGTATCATCTTGATGTTTATGGCACGCTGGTTGCGGCCACTTTGGTTCTCTTGATCGGACGTAAGTTAGTGAAATCTGTTCCTTTTTTAGAACGGTATACGATCCCAGAACCCGTTGCAGGTGGGCTACTTGTTGCTGTTCTTCTATTAGCATTCAAATCTTTTATGGACTGGGAAGTGAGTTTTGACCTCTCATTAAAAGATCCATTAATGCTGGCATTCTTTGCAACAATTGGTTTAAACGCAAACCTCGCAAGCTTAAAAGCGGGAGGAAAAGCGCTTTTTATTTTCATCTTTGTTGTTGTTGGACTGTTGTTAGTACAAAACACAGTCGGTATTGCATTAGCAGAAATGTTAGGTCTTGATCCATTAATGGGATTACTTGCTGGCTCGATTACATTATCGGGTGGTCATGGTACAGGGGCTGCTTGGGGTAAAACCTTTGTTGAAAATTATGGTTTTATGAGCGCGTCTGAAGTGGCGATGGCTTGTGCTACTTTTGGTTTAGTGTTAGGTGGATTGATTGGTGGCCCAGTTGCACGCTACTTAATCAAAAATATCCCAACGCCAGGATTAGGTGCTGACGACCATGAAATGCCAACAGCGTTTGAGAAGCCGACAACAGGCCGAATGATCACTTCAATGGTTTTATTAGAAACTATTGCGATGATCTCTATCTGTTTAATGGCAGGTACGTTCCTTTCTCAACTGTTAGAAGGTACAGCATTCTCATTACCGACCTTTGTGTGCGTTCTGTTTATTGGTGTTATTTTAAGTAATAGCCTTTCAATGCTTGGGTTCTACCGTGTTTTTGATAGAGCGGTATCAGTCTTAGGTAACGTGAGTTTATCGTTATTCTTAGCGATGGCATTAATGAGCTTGAAATTATGGGAGCTTGCGTCACTGGCGATACCAATGCTGGTTATCCTTGGTGTTCAAGCAGGTGTAATGGCACTGTATGCCATTTTTGTAACTTTCCGTGTCATGGGAAAAAACTACGATGCCGCGATTTTAGCAGCAGGTCACTGTGGCTTTGGTTTAGGTGCTACACCAACGGCGATTGCAAATATGCAAGCTGTAACAGACCGTTTTGGACCGTCTCATCTTGCGTTCTTGGTCGTACCTATGGTCGGTGCATTCTTTATTGATATTGTGAATGCAATAGTGATTAAACTGTATCTGATGCTACCGTTTTTTACGCCTATAGTTGCAGGGTAGTTTGGTTGCTATAAATTAAAAGAGTTTCAAAAACGTTAAAGAGCACCTCAATGTTGAATATCGACATTGAGGTGTTTTTCTATGTGTATTTAACTTACGAATATTTCAAGATCGACCCAAAGCGAGATGAAACGCACGCTAAGCCATGCAAAAAAGTAACCTTAAGCTTGGCTATATTGTGTCTTGGCAGGCAGCCAGCGTTCGATTAAGGCTTGAGAATGCTTAGGGTAGTGTTGATGCAGGTAACGAGCGATACGTTGAACTTCAGGAACAAGTCCTTGGTCGCGTAACAAGTCAGCGACTTTAAATTGTGCATTACCCGTTTGCTTAGTGCCTAAAAGCTCACCAGGACCACGAATTTCGAGATCTTTTTGTGCAATCACAAAACCATCATTGCTATCTCTTAATACCTGCAATCGCAAACGTGCTGTTTGAGTGAGTGGTGTTTTATATAACAAGACACAATGAGAGGCGATAGCGCCTCGGCCTACACGTCCGCGTAATTGGTGTAACTGTGCGAGTCCCAGTCGTTCTGGGTTATCAATGATCATTAAACTTGCATTAGGTACGTCAACACCGACTTCAATCACTGTTGTCGCGACTAAAAGTTGAAGCTCATTTTCTTTAAATGCGGCCATTACAGCTTGTTTCTCTGCGGGTTTCATTCGCCCGTGTACCAATCCCACTTTGATTTCAGGGAGTGCGATTGTAAGCTCATCATAGATAACTTGGGCTGCTTGCGCTTCAAGAACATCAGAATCTTCAATTAAGGTACATACCCAATAGGCTTGTCGCTTTTCTTCTGTGCAAGACAGCCTGATGCGTTCAATAATGTCATTACGGCGAGTATCAGGGATAGCGACAGTAGTAACAGGTGTGCGCCCTGGTGGTAATTCGTCGATGATAGACGTGTCCATATCAGCGTAGGCTGTCATCGCTAATGTTCGAGGGATTGGCGTTGCCGTCATCACTAATTGATGGGGATGAAAGCCTTGCTCTTCGCCTTTTTTCCACAACGCGAGACGTTGATGTACGCCAAAGCGGTGTTGCTCATCAATAATCACTAAGGCTAGAGAGTGAAACTTAACTTGTTCTTGGAATATAGCATGCGTTCCAATAATGATGGAAACGTCACCATTAGCAATGGCATTTTGCTGTGTTTCACGCGCTTTTCCTTTCTGTTTTCCTGCTAACCAACCCACTTGAATACCAAAAGGCTCAAACCATTTTTTAAAGGTTAATGCGTGTTGCTCTGCCAACAATTCTGTTGGTGCCATTAAAGCCACTTGTTTGCCATTAGCAACAGCACGCAATGCACTTAGTGCTGCAACTAAAGTCTTACCTGAACCTACATCCCCTTGGATCAACCGCATCATCGGATAGTCTTTTTCTAAATCTGTTTCTATTTCATGGACGACACGTTGTTGTGCATTCGTAGGGGTAAAGGGGAGTGACGATAGAAATTGTTGGCGTAACGTAGAGGTACTTGGCATAAACAATGGCTCTGCACGATAAGATTGTGCGCCAGCTCTTGCATTGAGCATACCTAGATTGTGGGCGAGTAATTCTTCAATAATTAGCCTTTTTTGCGCAGGGTGCTGTCCTTTCTCAAGCTCCGCAAAAGCGATATCAGGTGGAGGATTATGCAGAGTGCGTAATGCCGTGGCTAACGGAGGTAAACCATGAATAAATTGTTCGGGCAATAATTCGTTAATAGCACAGGTATCGAGTAATTCTAAGGCTTGCTCTATTAATTTGCGTAGTGATGTTTGGCGTAAGCCTTCTGTTGTTGAATAGATGGGCGTGAGCGTTTCTTGTAGTTTAACTTCCGAACCTGCAACTTTGATTTTGTATTCAGGGTGAATAATTTCTGGTCCACGGCTTCCCCGTTTAACTTCGCCATAAGCAGTGACTTGTTTACCTTGAGCAAGGTTATTTTTCATTGCGGCAGTAAAGTTAAAAAAGCGAAGGGTTAAAATGCCAGAGCCATCAGAAATTTGGCAGGTCATCATTTTTCGTCGACCAAAAGTGACTTCGGTTCTTAGAATTTCACCTGAAACAGTGGCCGGAATGCCGGGAAGCAGATCGCTGATAGCATAGAGGTGTGTTTGATCTTCATAACGCAAAGGAAGGTGGAGTAACAAATCCTCAATAGTCACAAGCCCTATTTTTGCCAGCTTGTCTGCCTGACTTGCACCTACGCCGTGAAGAGTGGTTAAGGGGATTGCATCAAGCAGTTTTCCTTTCATGGGATCAATACTCCGTCTTTTTTAATTTCCTAAGTTGTTTTTGCGTCATTTGCATTTCTGCCCACCATGACTCAGGTGCTTCAATCTCACCGTTACCATTAATATAAGGGCGAGGCAGTCCTTTTCGACGAGAAACTTCTGCCAATACTGGGTATCCGCCTTCAAAGAGAAGAATTTGTTGTTCTTCTTCCGTTAAGGTGCTTTCTGTTCGATTATACATACCCGCAGCCTGACGTTGGCGTTGTGCTTCATATAAAATTAGCGCACTGGCGACAGAAACATTTAGGGATTGTACCATTCCCATCATCGGCACAATAATATCTTGATCTGCAAGCGCGATAGCATCTTGTGAGATACCCGTTTTTTCTTGCCCCATAATAATACAAGTCGGGCGTGTGTAATCAATCTCACGGAAATCAACCGCTTTATCTGAGAGATGAGTCGCAAGAACTTGCATACCTTGGGTGCGAAAGGCGCTAACTGCATCTGTAATCGTAGGATGAGTTTCTACATTGACCCAACTGTTACTCCCAGCCGCAGGTGAAACTAACATCCGCATTTTTTCTTCAGGCCAAATAGCATGAATTTTAGGAATACCCACAGCATCAGCTGTTCTTATAACCGCAGCAACATTATGGGATTTATGCACTTCTTCAAGGCAAACGGTAAGATCAGGCTGCCGCATCGCCATCATTTGGCAGATGCGGGCATATCGAATTGAATTCATGACTAGTTTTTATTACGGCTAACGCGCAGAACGTCTGGCATGATGCGAAGTTTACGCATGATATTGGCTAATTGAATTCTGTCTTTCGCGGTTAAGCGAATAAAAGCACAATACACGCGACCATCTTTCTCTTCGGTATTCATACTTTGAATACTCGAGTTTGCATCATTAATAGCTGCGGTTAAGTTTGCTAAAGCGCCTTGGTGGTTAATCATATCAACTTTAATTTCAGTGATGAAATCACTGTTGATCTCTTTATCCCACTCGACAGGCATGAATTTTTCAGGCTCTTTTTGGTAACCACGTATATTACGACAAGATTCATGGTGAATAACCAAACCTTTACCTGGGCTAATATGTGCAATGATAGGATCACCCGGAATAGGGCGACAACATTTAGCGAAGGAGATCAATACACCATCAGCACCTTTAATTGGGAGTTTAGGTGTTTCATCATTAGATGTTTCTGTTGGTGCGTTCTCATCTTGATTTTGACTATCAATCAATAAATTACGCGCAACAACAACGCTCATAGTATTACCTAAACCAATTTCAGCCATTAAGTCGTCGATTGAATGAAGCTTCATACGCTTCAACTCGCGCTCAATATTTTCAGCTGAAATATCAGCAAGCTTGTGCTCACCTAATGCGTGATTGAGTAAACGACGACCTAAATTAATAGAGTCTTCACGTTTTAGGTTTTTTAGAAGTTGTCGGATTTTAGAGCGAGCTCTTGAACTGACGACAAAGTTTAGCCAAGCTGCATTCGGTCTTGCACCCGGAGCAGTAATAATTTCAACCGTTTGTCCAGTACGTAGCGATTGTGAAAGTGGATAAGGTTGTCTATCAACCCTAGCACCCACACAGGCATGACCGATATCTGTGTGTACGGCATAAGCAAAATCGACAGGGGTTGCACTTGTTGGTAATTCAACAATGCGACCTTCTGGCGTGAAAACGTAGATTTCATCAGGAAAGAGATCTGATTTTACGTTCTTAATAAATTCAAATGAGCTACCTGCGCTTTGTTGCAATTCAAGTAAACTTTGCATCCAGCGTTGGGCTCTAACTTGTGCAGTTGTACCCGGTTGTTCACCTTGCTCTTTATAAGCCCAATGTGCTGCAACCCCCATTTCTGCCATTTGATCCATATCTTCAGTACGAATTTGTACTTCAACTGGCACTCCATGAGGGCCAATTAGTGAGGTATGAAGAGATTGATAGCCGTTGGCTTTTGGGATTGCAATATAGTCTTTAACTCGACCGGGACGAGGCTTATAAAGACTGTGCATTTGACCTAAAACGCGATAACAGGTATCGACTTCTTTCACGATAACGCGAAAGGCGTAAATATCCATGATCGAGTGAAAACGTTGCTCTTTTAACAACATTTTCCGATAGATAGAGTAAAGGTGTTTTTCGCGACCGTTAACTTTGCATTCGATATGCGCTTCTGTCAGGCGACCTTCAATTTCAGAGAGGATTTTATTAATCATCTCTTTACGGTTACCTCGAGCTGCTTTAACGACTTCTTTGATTACACGGTAGCGATTAGGATGTAGCGCCTCGAAACCCAGCTCTTCGAGCTCTGTTTTGATATGGTGTATACCTAAACGGTGTGCAAGAGGACTGTAAATTTCGAGTGTTTCTCGAGCAATACGGCGACGTTTATCTGGGCGTAATGATCCCAGTGTGCGCATATTGTGAGTTCGGTCTGCCAGCTTGATCAAAATGACGCGGATATCTTTTACCATCGCCATAATCATCTTACGGAAGTTTTCAGCCTGAGCCTCTTTTTTATCTCTAAACTTCAATTTATCAAGTTTAGAGACTCCTTCAACAAGATCGGCGACCGTACTACCAAAGAGGCTTTCGATATCTTGGAAGGTTGCAGGTGTATCTTCGATAACATCATGCAACAGCGCCGCCATCAGCGTTTGGTGGTCTAATCGCATATCTGCAAGAATACACGCAACCGCAACAGGGTGAGTAATATAAGGCTCACCACTTGAACGAGTTTGCCCCTCGTGGGCATTTCGGGCGACGATAAAGGCTTTTTTAAGTTGTTCGACTTGCTCCGATGGCAAGTATTTTTGAACGATTTGATTCAGGCTTTCAAACAGGTACAAGGCAGACCTACCCCTATTTTATAAAACGATTAACGACGACCTTCCGCAATCGCTGAAACAGCTTGTAATTCTGCTGCTTCTTGCTCTTGCTGCTCTTGACGTTCACGAGCATCAAGAATTTTACCGTTAATCAGGCCTTCTTCGATTTCACGTAGCGCGACAACAGTCATTTTATCATTTTCTTCTGGAACTAAAGGATCTTTAGCGCCAACTTGTAACTGACGCGCACGACGTGCTGCGACCAGAACGAGGTCAAAACGGTTACCAATTTTCTCTACAGCGTCTTGAACGGTTACGCGTGCCATATTTGTGTTACTCCACCATTAACGAAATGACTGGGCATAATACTGAAAGTTAACTCAGTCTGCCAATAATTTGCTGATTAAATCACCATGTCGTAGCGTTTGACGATCAAGGCGTAATTTTTCTGAACGAATAATTGATTGTAAATCAGCAAGCGCGGTATTGAAATCATCATTAATCAGCAAATAATCATACTCATTAAAATGTTCCATTTCCGATACAGCTTGTGACATACGTTTTGTAATCACTTCTTCGCTATCTTGCCCACGTCCACGAAGTCGGCGGTAAAGCTCTTCTTTTGACGGTGGCAGAATAAAAATACTGCGAGCTTCAGGCATCGCTTTACGCACTTGCTGTGCGCCTTGCCAGTCAATATCTAAAAAGACATCGACACCACTGGCTAAGATTTCTTTGATAACTTTGCCGGAAGTTCCGTAATAATTACCAAAAACACAAGCATGTTCGAGGAAATCCCCGCTGTCTATCATGCTTTTAAATTCTTCTTCAGTAACAAAGAAGTAATGTTCACCATGGCTCTCTCCCGGTCGCATTGGGCGGGTTGTATGAGAGACAGAAACCTGCGTGTCATATAAAGGCTGTGTTTTTAACAGCGCTTGAATAAGACTTGATTTACCCGCACCGCTTGGAGCGGAAACAATATAAAGTGTTCCTTGGATCATGATGACTTTCTGAATTTGACTGGAGAATTAAGTATAAATACATGTTTAGGGAGCAAATCCCCCATATAGTATACACATACAATGAATGACATACAGTGCCCATGTTTAATACAGGGCCATTTTTTTCTTATTACATTCTATTTTCTTAATATAGAAACAAGAGAAAAATTAAACTATGTCAATATTAACATACAATTAAAGGCTCAGTGATAGGAATTACCTTTTATCACAATAGCGAAAAGAGATTATATTTTGAGATACCCCACAGAATCAAAAAGAACCGCTGTCGTTAAAACAGCGATTCGTTAATCTTGATTCTCGTAATTAAAGACAGGTAAGCCCAATTTATAACGAATAGCGAGAAGTCGAGCTGTTAACCCAGCAATTAGGGTAATGATGATAATGACGTCTCTTGGTAACGGTGTATAAAACAGTAATCCCATATAAAGCCACGCAGCACCAAAAGCGATACCGGCATAAATCTCTTTTTGGAAAACCAGAGGAATGGTATTACAAAGCATATCTCTTAATACACCACCAAAAGCACCCGTAATCACCGCAGCAATAGCAGCAATAATTGGGCCATAGTCCATATCGAGTGCGATTTGTGCGCCGATAATAGAGAAAACCATTAGGCCAATGGCATCTAAGATAAGAAAGAGTCGCTGTAAGTGTTTCATCATAGGTGCAACCCACATGGTGATAACAGCAGCACATGCAACAGTGACGATATATTCGGGGTGTTTTACCCAACCCAGCGGGTAATGGCCGAGTAGAATGTCTCTGACAGATCCACCACCAATGGCAGTTGCAGAGGCGATAATAATTACGCCAAAAACATCCATTTTACGACGACCAGCAGCGAGTGCACCCGTCATGGCTTCTGCTGTAATACCAATAATATAGAGAACACTAAGTAACATGATTTTCTAATTTTCTGACTATTTAGTGAGGATAGAATAATTACCTTGCGAAAAAGTCTCGACTGAATTTTTTTAGTGCCAGGTAAAATTAATTAGTTTTTATAATGTGGAAATTTATTTCCCGATAAGGATAAATATGTCTTTTCAGGAACACCAGATTACGTTTGATAGCCGTCACCATCAGCTAACTAATATAAATGTTTGGACGCCAGATAGCCAGTGGTTAGTCTATGATGTACGTCCCAATGGGGGATCTTTTACAGGTCTAACCATAGAAAAAATTCATGCGAAAACAAAACAGCAACAGATCATTTACACAGCAACACAAGGGGCACATGCAGGGGTTGCGACAGTAAGCCCAACAGAGCCCGTACGTTATGCCTTTATTCATGGGCCAGAAAATCCAGATAATGAATGGCATTATGACTTCCATCATCGTCGTGGTGTGATTGTTGATGAGTCAGAAAATAATCGTGCATTTAATATTGATGCGTGTTCATTGACTTCACCTTATCAAGCGGGTGCATTGCGTGGCGGTACGCATGTTCATGTTTTTAGCCCTGATGGCACTCGTTTAAGCTTTACTTACAATGATCATATTATGCACGAACTTGGTAGTGAATATGATCAACGTAATGTAGCTGTCGCCGTGCCTCTCAAAGCGGTTAACGTCATTAAGAAACACCCTCGTGAATATGATGGTGAATACTTCTGTACAGTGATAAGCCAAACCGTGGCGCATCCACAAAAGGGAAGCGACGAAATTAATAAAGCTTATGAAGAGTGTTGGATTGGTACTCAAGGTTATACAAAAGCGGATGGTTCACAACAACGTTGGGCTATTGCATTTATCGGCGATACCGTGAGTGAAAATGGTGATAAAGTTTCTGATATTTTCTTAGTGGATTTACCCGATGATAATCATGCTTTTAGTATTGAAGGTGATAAACCACTAGCAGGAACCGACACAACAATGCCAGCAGTGGCTAAAGATATTTACCAAGTTCGCCTAACAAATACCGCAAATAGAAAATATGCAGGTGTTTTAAATCAGCCTCGTCACTGGTTAAGAAGCTCGCCGCAAGGCGATGCGATTGCTTTTTTAATGAAAGATGATAACGGTATTGTGCAGTTATATACTGTTTCGCCAAGTACCAAGGAAGTGAAACAAATCACCTCACAACCATGGGATATTCAGTCTGCCTTTACGTGGAATAGTAACGGACAATATCTCACTTTTATTTGTGATAATAGCGTGATGCTATGTAATGCGAAAACGGGTGAGTTAACTCGATTAACAGAAAAAACAGTACAAGCACCGAGTAGTGATGCTGTCGTATTCTCTCCAAATGACCAATATATTGCATTTATGCGTGATGTTGATGGTTATCGTCAGATATTTACAGTAGAGACTGGGTTGTAAAACTTTACAATATATTGAGAAGGTATCTTAAATAATAAGATACCTTCGTATTTAATAAAAAACTAATAATTTAAACATGAATTAAAATATTTATTTGTTTTGATTTATTTTATTGTTTTTCCTATTTTTATTTATTGTGCTAAGTTAATAAACTTTAGTGAGATAATAACTAGTAATATTTAAAAGTAATTTATTATTAATGGAATGATATATAAAATGGAATTGAATTTATGCTGGTGGAATATGGGATTATCTCCACCAATAAGATCAAGTAAGAAAATAAATATAGAAGATATTGGATTAGCAAAACAATACCTTGGAAAAATGATAAAAAAAAGAGCACTGGATATAGTTGCACTTTGTGAGATTTCTAAAAAAGAAAACCTAGATTTTAAACAATTAGCTTGTGAATTAAATATGGAATACATTGATTTATCAGGAAGAATAGGGCGTATATTTATTGATATATCTATAATGTATAAGATGAGTAAATTAGAGTTTATCTCAAGTAAATTTTTAACTAAGCTTCAACCTGATAATAGAACAATAAGAGTAGGTGTAAGTGTTGTATTTAAAGAGATTGAAAATCAAAAAATAATCACATTCTTTTTATCTCACTGGCCATCAGTACTTAGTGCTGATGATAAAATCAGGCGTATAGCCGCCCAAGAGTTGAGGAATAGTATTGATAAGCTATTTGAAAACCAAGGAAAAGATGCTCAAATTATTTGTATGGGAGATTATAATACAGAGCCTTATTCTGATTCGATGATTAATACATTATATGCAACGAGAGATTACCACATAATAAAAAAGAAAAGAGAGTTATTATTTAATCCATTTTGGTATCTTTTGTCTGATAAGAAAACAAATAATTTAGGTACGTATTATTATAATTCAGCTTCAATGAGTCGATGGTATGTTTTTGATCAAATGATCTTCTCTTCATCATTTTTATATGGAAAAGAAGATTGTTTTAAGTTAGATCTCGAGCAGATTGATTTTTATCGGATACTCAATGATGACAATCACTGCCTTGATGATATTTTCTTTAAAAAGTTTGATCATTATCCAATATTTTGTAGGATTTCACATGAACGATGAAAATAATTTTTTTGAAAAGATAAAGGCTTCATTGGATAGGGCATCATCTATCATTGATATAAAAAAACAAATAGAAAATAAAATAAGCATAGTTATCGAAAAACTAGAAATGATCACTAATAATAAAATTAAAATATTATTTAAAGATAATCATCATTATTGCCCTAAATTTATTAATAGTGAAAGGCTTATTTATATCGATAAAGTAAATGTAAGTGATGAGTCTGGATTTATACTATTTGGTTATAGTTTTAGTAAAATTAATGGTTTTCCTATTGAAATAGAAACTGAAATGGAATCTTTTCATGCGGAAGATATCGATGATTTATTACATATTATTGTGAATATCATTGATAGAGAATCGATAAGAATTATGGAGCTTGTTCATCATCCGCTCAAAGATAACTCAAGTAAAAATAATGATATTTGATAAAAAAACCGGCATTGTTTTCACAATGCCGGTTTACACTTTCTGAGCTTTACAACTTATTGTAAAACAGAAATATCTGCGACTTTTAAGAACAGTTCACGCAATTGACTTAACATTGTTAAACGGTTGATACGAACAGCCTCGTCTTCATCCATTACCATGACTTTATCAAAGAAGTTATTGACCACATCACGTAATGAGGCCAGTTCAACTAATGCTTCTTGATATTGGCGTTCTGCAAATAAAGGTGCCAATTTATCTTGTAATACAGAAAGATTAGCCGCTAATTGAACTTCTTCTGGTGCTTTTAAGACGGAAGCTAAAACGGTGTCATTTAGTTTTACATCAGCTGATTTAGCTAAGATATTGGAAACACGTTTATTGGCTTCTGCTAATGCAGAGGCTTCCTCTAATGTGCGGAAATAAGTTACTGCTTTAACGCGAGCATTGAAGTCAGCTGGCTGTGTTGGACGACGTGCCAATACAGCTTGAATAGTGTCAATGCTGTAACCCAGTTCTTGATACCAAGAACGGAAACGACCTAACATAAATTCGACCACATCACTGACCACATTTTTATTAGTCAGTTTGTCACCGTAAAGGCGAACCGCTTCTTGAGTCAGCTCTTCAATATCTAACGGTAAATCTTGCTCAACGATAATACGTAAAACACCCAGTGATGCACGACGTAGAGCAAATGGGTCTTTATCCCCTTTAGGATGTTGACCAATACCGAAAATACCCGCAAGTGTATCCATCTTCTCTGCAATAGCGAGGGCGCTAGCAACAGGATTAGAAGGTAATTCATCACCCGCGAAACGAGGCTGATATTGTTCTTTCAATGCAACTGCGACTTCTTCGGCTTCACCATCATGACGCGCATAATGCATACCCATAACACCTTGGGTATCTGTGAATTCGAACACCATATTGGTCATTAAGTCACATTTTGACAGTAAACCTGCACGGGTTGCTTTATTAACATCAGCACCCATTTTGCCCGCAATAAAGCCAGCTAATGCTTGAATACGGTCAGTTTTATCACGCAGTGTGCCTAAATCTTTTTGGAATAATACGGTTTCAAGGCGTGGTAAGTTATCTTCTAAACGTTGTTTACGGTCAGTTTTAAAGAAGAACTCGGCATCAGCTAAGCGAGGACGTACCACTTTTTCGTTACCGCTAATGATCTGCTGTGGATCAGAAGATTCAATATTAGTGACGAAAATAAAGTTTGGTAATAATCCACCTTGTTTGTCATAAACAGGGAAGTATTTTTGGTCACCTTTCATGGTATAAACCAGTGCTTCAGCAGGAACTTCAAGGAATTTTTCCTCAAATTTTGCTGTTAACACAACCGGCCATTCGACCAATGAAGTGACTTCTTCGACTAAGCTATCGCTTAAATCTGCAATACCGCCAAGTTTTTCAGCCGTAAGGCGAGCGTCATGAAGAATAATTGATTTACGCGTTTCGTAATCAGCAATCACTTTTCCGCGCTCATACAGAATTTCAGGATATTGATCCGCATTATCAATAGTGAATTCAGCTTCACCCATAAAGCGGTGACCACGAATAACGCGATCGCTTTGGATACCTAAAATTTCACCATCAATAACAGTATCACCTAATAATAAGGTGACAGTATGAACAGGGCGTACAAAGTGAGTTTCTTTATCGCCCCAGCGCATTAATTTTGGAATTGGTAATTTTGATAACGCATTGCTTACCATGCCAATCAGTAATTGGTTAACTGCTTCACCTTTTACTTCTGCACGATAAAATAACCATTCGCCTTTATCTGTTGATAAGCGCTCTGCTTGATCAACAGTAATGCCATTACCTCTTGCCCAACCTTCAGCTGCTTTTGTTGGTTTACCATCAGCATCAAATGCTTGAGCAATCGCAGGACCACGTTTTTCAATGGTTCTATCTGCTTGTGATTTTGCCATATTGGCCACTTTAATGGCTAAACGGCGAGGAGCTGCAAACCAAGATACATCACCATGAGTGATATTTGCGTTATCCAGTTCAGCAGTAAAATTAGCAGCAAAAGATTCGGCTAAAGAACGAAGCGCTTTCGGCGGTAATTCTTCTGTGCCGATTTCCACGAGGAAAGTCTCAGTTGTCATGATAGCCTCTTACTTTTTACACATAGGGAAACCAAGCGCTTCACGAGAAGCATAATATGCTTCAGCAACTGCTTTGGTTAAAGTACGGATACGTAAAATATAACGCTGGCGCTCTGTCACAGAGATAGCTTTACGTGCATCCAATAGGTTAAAGGTGTGTCCTGCTTTTAAAATACGTTCATAGGCAGGTAAAGGCAGAGGTTTTTCTAACTCTAACAACTCACGAGCTTCTTTTTCATATTGCTCAAAGCAAGAGAACAGGAAGTCTACGTCTGCGTATTCAAAGTTATAGGTTGATTGCTCAACTTCGTTTTGATGATAGATATCACCATAGGTGGTTTTACCTAATGGGCCATCACACCAAACTAAGTCATAAACGCTATCAACACCTTGAATATACATGGCAAGACGTTCTAAACCGTAAGTGATTTCACCCGTAACAGGTTTGCACTCTAATCCACCAACTTGTTGGAAATAGGTAAACTGCGTCACTTCCATGCCGTTGAGCCAAACTTCCCAGCCTAAGCCCCAAGCACCTAAAGTTGGGTTTTCCCAGTTATCTTCAACAAAACGAATATCATGAATTGTTGGGTCTAAACCTAATTCTCTTAATGAGCCAAGATAAAGTTCCTGAATATTATCAGGTGATGGCTTAATGATAACTTGGAATTGGTAATAGTGCTGTAAGCGGTTAGGGTTTTCACCGTAACGTCCATCTGTTGGACGACGAGAAGGCTGTACATAAGCCGCAGCGATAGGCTCTGGACCTAATGCTCGTAAACAAGTCATTGGGTGCGATGTGCCTGCGCCCACTTCCATATCTAATGGTTGGACAATGGTACAGCCCTGGCGAGCCCAGTAATCCTGCAGTGTCAGGATAAGACCTTGAAAGGTTTTGGTATCAAACTTTTGCATGTTATATCCGCATGGCGATACATAGAATAAAAAGAAAGGTTTCAGTATACCTTCTAGACGAAAGATATACAGCAAGGAATGCGGGCAATTTTCCCTCGATCAAAAAAATAATCCCTTAATTGAGTTTATGACTATGCTCAAAGAATTAGATTGAATTTTTTTTCACCTATTTACATGTATATTTATACAGTATATAAAATGGTACTATTAAAAGTTATTGGTAACAAGGAATGAAAAAATGAATAAGCGGCGTTGCGATTGGGTAACCAGTGATCCTGAATATTTGGCATATCATGACGAAGAATGGGGTAAACCTGAACGAGATAAGTACAAGCTTTTTGAAATGATCTGCCTTGAAGGTCAACAAGCAGGGCTATCTTGGTATACCGTGCTTAAGAAAAGAGAAGGTTTTCGTCGTTGTTTTTTTGATTTTTCGCCTGAAAAAATTGCCAAAATGACAGATAAGGATGTTGAGACCTTATTACAAAATCCCGCAATTATTCGTCATCAAGGAAAAATTAACGCCATTATTAATAACGCACGTATTTTTATGGCAATGGAAGAACAAGGTGAAGACTTTAGTCAGTTTATTTGGCAATTTATTGATAATAAACCCATTATTAATCAGTGGAACGATATTTCTCAGGTACCCGCATCAACTGACATCTCAGATAAAATGGCTAAAGCCTTAAAGAAAAAAGGCTTCAAATTTGTTGGCACAACAACTTGCTACGCTTTTATGCAAGCCGTTGGTATGGTAAATGACCATATTCTCTCTTGTTTTTGTCGCCAAGAAGAGAATAAAAACACCAATAAAAAGTAAAATATGAGTTGAGTTATCTTTAATTTGAGATGTAATTGGATTTATATTTCAATATTTTCATCTGTATTAATATTGTTGTTTTATGATTTTGATTATAACTATTGATGCAGATTAAAGCTCGCGGTATGGTGTTTCTTAACGAGAAAACAACATAGAAGATACCTGCAAAGATGACTCAACTATCACAATTTGGGCAAAAGTTTGCCCAGCATTCAGGCATTGCTCGCTTGATGCAAGACTTAAATGAAGGTATTCGCACACCTGGCGCAGTGATGCTCGGGGGGGGAAATCCTGCTCATATTCCTGAAATGGATAATTATTTTCGTCAATTACTTAAAGAGATGACAGAAAATGGCTCATTAAGTGATGCGGTTTGTAACTATGATGGCCCGCAAGGTAAAGATGCCATGTTACAAGCGCTGGCGGCATGTTTAAAAGAGAAGCTAGGCTGGAATATTTCGGCGAAAAATATTGCACTAACTAATGGCAGCCAAAGTGCTTTTTTCTATCTGTTTAATTTATTAGGTGGCACAACCAAGGATGGGAAAAAACGTAAAATTCTTTTCCCAATCGCCCCTGAATACATTGGTTATACTGATTCTGGATTAGAAGAAGATCTGTTTGTTGCGAATAAGCCAACAATAGAAATGTTGCCGAATGGGCAATTTAAATATCATGTTGATTTTGCTCATCTTGAAATCAGTGATGATATTGCGGCTATTTGTGTTTCGAGACCAACAAACCCAACGGGTAATGTTATTACAGATGACGAAGTTGAAAAGCTAGAGGCTTTAGCTAAACGGCACAATATCCCTCTGATTATAGATAATGCTTATGGTGTTCCTTTTCCAGGTATTATTTTTACTCAAGCAACACCTCGTTGGAATGACAACACTATCCTTTGCATGAGTCTATCTAAGTTAGGCTTACCAGGAGCGCGTTGTGGCATTATTATTGCCAGTGAAGAGCTGATTTCAGCCATTACAAATGTTAACGGCATTATTAGCCTCGCACCCGGTGGAATTGGGCCTGCAATGGCATTAGAAATGCTAAAACGCGATGATTTAATGCGGTTATCCCAAGACGTGATAGGGCCTTTCTATCATCAACGAGTACTTGAAACTATTCATATTATTCGCCGCTATTTACCTGAAGAACGTTGTCTTATTCATAAGCCTGAAGGTGCAATCTTTTTATGGCTTTGGTTTAAAGACTTACCCGTTTCTTGTGAAGAGCTTTATCGTCGTTTGAAAAAACGTGGCGTATTAATGGTGCCGGGACATTACTTCTTTCCAGGATTAGAAGATTCATGGGATCACGCTCATCAATGTATGCGAATGAATTACGTACCTGAGCCTGAATTGATTGAGGAAGGAATAAAAATTCTGGCTGAAGAAATCGAGAATATCTATCAGCCAGTGAATATCTAATAAAAATGCCCCTTCAGCGAGAAGAAGGGGCAAAGACAATAACGAGGACTTTTGAGCATAAGTTTGACGGAAAGAAATTGATTACTAAAAATTTAGCAATCCGTCTCAATCTAAATTTCTTAGCACGAGAACTATTAAAACAGATATTTATAAAATCTATGGCTTAAATAAGAGCCATTCATTGCCTTAATTATCCCTCTGCTAAGCTAAATGTGGATTTTGATAACAAACTTGGCTCAACTATTTAATATATTTATTATTTTTACTACAAAGTCCATATGATAAGTGCCATCAATTGTGGTGTTATGATGCGTAAAAACATGGCTAAAGGGTAAACTGTGGCATAGGAAAGCGCGGCAGCTCCACTTGAGCTATGAATTGAGTTTGCGAAGGCTAATGCAGGGGGATCGGTCATTGAGCCTGCTAACATTCCGCAGAGACTTAAATAATTAAGCTTAAAGAAGACTCTGGCGAGCACACCAACAATTAATAACGGTAATAATGTAATCAAAATACCGTAGCCAATCCAACTCAAGCCTTGACCATTAATTAACGTTTCAACAAATTCACCGCCAGAGTTTAGCCCTACCACCGCAAGAAACATGACAATACCCAGTTCTCGCAATGCCAAGTTTGCACTTGGAGGCATAAACCAATAGAGCTTACCAAATGTACCAATACGCCCTAAAATTAAGGCAACAACAAGGGGACCACCGGCTAATCCCAGTTTAAGTGCCACAGGAATGCCGGGAATAAAAATAGGAATAGAGCCAAGTAAAACCCCTAAGCCGATACCAATAAAGACAGGGAGCATTTGAACTTGTTCTAATTTCTGACGAGCGTTACCTAACAGGACTGTAATAGCTTCAATAGATTCAGGACGTCCAACGACATTAAGAATATCCCCGAATTGCAACATACTATTATTGCTTGGAATAAGTTCGATACCTGCGCGGTTCAATCGAGTCACTACAACATCGTATTTTCTTTTCAGATCCAGATCTTTTAAACGCTTACTGAGTACAGAATCATTCGTTACAACGACCCGCACTGATTGCAGTAAATTTGTTGATGTTGAAAGTGAAGCATCGACCTCTTCACCAAGTACTAGGCGTACTTTATTGAGATCTTCTTTTGAACCCACAATATGCAGTAAATCTCCCAACTGAATAATCGTTGATGGCATAGGTACCATAATGTTATCTCCACGCTTTAAACGGGAGCAGACGATGGCGTCCTCATTGAGCAGAGGAATATCTTGCATTAATAAGCCATCTAAATTGGGGTTTTTAATCGCAATATTAATGGTATGTAGTGCATCTTTAGTGCTGTGTTGTTGGTTGCTAAAAGCTTTTGCTTCTTCATCAATGTTGATTTTAAAGAACACACGAATAAGCCACATTACTAGCAGAATGCCACAGATCCCCATAGGATAAGCCATGGCATAGCCCATCCCCATTTGCCCCACAGATGTTGGGTCAACATGTAGATCTGTCAGTATTTGTTGTCCTGCACCTAAAGAAGGGGTGTTGGTAACAGCGCCCGAGAAAATACCCAAAATAATAGGCAAAGGAACGTCAAATAGACGATAAATAGACGCGGTTATGATTGAGCCAAGAAGAATAATTAATATGGCAAAGGCGTTTAGTTTTAAGCCCGAAACACGTAGTGAGGAAAAAAAACCAGGGCCGACTTGGATACCAATAGTATAAACGAAAAGAATAAGCCCAAATTCTTGAATAAAATGAAGGGTCTGTGCATTAAGAGATAAGTTATAGTGTTGAGCAAAGTGGCCAATAATAATTCCACCGAAAAGAACACCACCTATCCCTAGGCTGACCCGATAAATTTTGATATTGCCAATCCAAAGACCTAGAGCGCCTGCTAATGACAACATCACCATTGTTAATGCAATATCACTCATAAAAAAGATCCTGTACCCAAAAACAAAAATGAGAAAATTTGAGCTAAAACGATAAACCTATTTTGGCAAAAAACGATGAAAGTCGCTGTGTCTTATCGCACAGATTCAACATATATAGAGATCAAAAAAACAAGAAAGATAAATATAGAGTGAAAGTATTTATTTAAAATAATGAAGGTTGAATTTTAATATCATCGAAACATAATAATTAATAATATTATTATGCTTTTTTTTATTGGATAAAGTGAAACTTTCTTATACTAGAATTATTTATTTAATGACTGAAAAATTAAGCTTTTTTATATCATCTTTCTCTTGTCCTATAAGAGAAAACAGGTTTAACTATATGATAAAAAGCGTTGACTACAGATCTCGTTTTATAGGTGCCCTATGATATTCAGAATGACAAGTAAAAATTTAACATTAGTCACATTTTTGACGACATTACTGACAGGTTGCTCAAGTGTTATGACTCATGCAGGCCCGAATAAAGAACTTTATTCAGGGACAAAAAATAACATGACAATGCTAAAAGATGATGAAACTGGATGGGCAATGAAACCATTGGTTATTCTCGATCTCCCTTTTAGTGCCGTATTAGATACTTTATTATTACCTTATGATTATTATACTCAGGGTGATGATAAAAGTGATAATTCACCTAAAGAGCGCATAAAAAGATTGGAAAGCACAACTGTGAATAATAGTCATGAAAATAAGAATTAATATCAAGTTAATGACTAAATAATAAATAAGTAGTTATATTTAGTCATTATCTGTTTATTTAATTATTTATTTAGCACTGTTTCTTCTTTAGGGCCAAACATCTTATTCAAACTATTAAGCTCTTGCATTTCCTTGTCACATATTACTTTTTGGTTTGCCAAAGGCGCTGTCATTATCTGCTTTTTGCTTTGCTCGAAGTTAGCCTTAATCTCCGGTATATTATGTTTTAGATCTTCTCTTTGAGAAATGTACTGAATAAATTTATCCGCTTCTTTAAAGTACACTCGGCAAGCATGAGCTGTAGATGCTTGAGCTGGAAGTGTGGTTGACAATAAAAGTAGTGCGACACCCCACCAACATTGTTTCATTCTCTAAACTACCTACCTTATTTGACATAAGGTAATTATATAAAAAGCACACTAATTAGACGACAATAATTAAGAATAAATTTGTTATTTTTTTTCATGTTTTATGGACAACGTAAAGAAAGCCATAGTAAAACGAGGAAAGAAAGGTGAGCTTGTTACAATAAAGCTAAAACTCACCTCGTTTTTATGATAAAAAAGTTAAAAATCAACCGTTTTGGTTGAAAACCATACGAACAGTCAGGAGATACTAAAAAAGTATTGACGGAGTGGGTTTCTGGCAGTAAGATGCACCTCGTTTTCGGCGAGTAGCGCAGCCTGGTAGCGCAACTGGTTTGGGACCAGTGGGTCGGAGGTTCGAATCCTCTCTCGCCGACCATATTAAGAAACCCCGCTTTTAAAGCGGGGTTTTGTCGTTTTAGTCTTACCAAAATACCTTGCTCTTATTTTTGATTTCGCCATAAATGGTGTTTTCTCTCGATCATCTCACTTCTATCTCATCTCTATCTTGCATTCCAAACACGCATTCTGCTCAGAAGCAGAGAACCGTGGAAATATTTTCCAAATTAAGAGAAATATTGGCTAGAAATAGCTTTGGATTTATCCAGCTCAATAAAGTTGTTTTATCCTTAAATGATTTTATAAAAGCCCTATTAATAATCTAAAGAAACCTCTCAGTTTTTCGTTCAACTCTCTTTTTATTGAGGATGGAACGTCTGAGAATGTTGAACGAACATAAATTTTTCACTATAAAAGCATGAAAATCATTAATAACAGACTAAATCTAATCGGCTTATCTAGTTAAGTGGTTTGTTAAGAGCCAAAAATTGATACTTTTCACTCTATTTGCCTGATTAAAACTAAAATCAGGATCGTCTAGCAAGGTGATTATTTTTCTTCCATAACAGAATAAAGCACCAAGTTCTTTGTTTCATTTCAAAATATTCGTTCAATATTTAAGCGGTTAATCACAAATTATGGCTTTTTTTAAAATAGTCATTTCACTTAAGGATTTCTTAATGTGTGGTTTTATTGACTAGATATTAGTCAGAGACTTATTTTTTTATTCTGAGTTTGTTCGATATTTGTTTCATTTGTGTTTATAACAGGTTCTTTTTACCTTCTAACACCTTATTGACGTAAGGGAATACAGTTGGTTAATTGAACAATGACAAAATAAAAAGGTATTCCGTTTTTAAACAGGAAACCAAAACACAACAGAACAATTTCGGAGAGTAATGATGAAAAGCTCCAAAAAACAGACAGGAATTTTGACCGCTACAATTGGATTGCTCGCATTAGCTGTTTCTGCGGGTGTGCAGGCCAAAACATTGGTGTATTGCTCTGAAGGTTCGCCTGAAGGATTTAACCCTCAGTTATTTACCTCTGGAACAACCTATGACGCAAGTTCAGTACCTATCTATGACCGTTTAGTTGAATTTAAACTGGGTACAACAGAAATTATTCCGGGCTTAGCTGAAAGCTGGGATGTAAGCGATGATGGCAAAGTGTATACCTTTCATTTACGTAAAGGCGTGAATTGGCATAGTAGTAAAACCTTTAAGCCAACGCGTGAATTTAATGCGGATGACGTGATGTACACGTTTATGCGTCAAATGGATCCAAAACATCCTTACCATAAAGTCTCTGGCGGAAGTTATGAATACTTCTCCGGCATGGATATGAACAACATGATCGAGAAAATCGAGAAAGTTGATGATCATACCGTTCGTTTTGTTTTAACTCGTTCAGAAGCACCTTTTATTGCTGATATGGCAATGGACTTTGCATCCATATTATCTGCTGAATATGCGGATAATATGATGAAAGCAGGTACACCTGAGAAAGTGGATCTAGATCCTATCGGTACAGGGCCTTTTCAATTACAGCAATATCAAAAAGATTCTCGTATTCTTTATAAAGCCAATGACCAATATTGGGGTAAAAAACCAGATATTGACCGTTTAGTCTTCTCTATCACACCTGATGCCTCTGTACGATATGCAAAACTGCAAAAAGGTGAGTGTCAGGCAATGCCTTTCCCAAATCCTGCTGATATTGCGAAGATGAAACAAAATAGCGATATCAATCTATTAGAACAACCAGGCTTAAACGTGGGTTATATCTCTTTTAACGTTGAGAAAAAACCATTGGATAACCAAAAAGTTCGCCAAGCATTAAGTATGGCGGTGAATAAAGACGCCATTATTGAAGCGGTTTATCAAGGTGCAGGTCAGAAGGCGAAAAACCTCATCCCTCCTACAATGTGGGGTTATAACGATGACATCGTTGATTACGAATATAACCCTGAAAAAGCGAAAGCATTGCTAAAAGAAGCTGGTCTTGCAGATGGTTTTACTATCGATTTATGGGCAATGCCAGTACAGCGTCCTTATAACCCAAATGCCCGCCGTATGGCTGAAATGGTACAAGCGGATTGGGAAAAAATTGGCGTTAAAACCAAAATTGTAAGTTACGAGTGGGGCGAATATCTCAAGCGCGCTAAATCTGGCGAACACCAAGCAGTCATGATGGGTTGGACTGGTGATAACGGGGACCCTGATAACTTCTTCGCTACGCTATTTAGTTGTGCGGCAAAAGAGCAAGGATCGAACTATTCAAAATGGTGCTATAAGCCATTTGAAGATCTGATCCAGCCTGCACGAGTAGCCGCCGATCACGAAAAACGTGTTGAACTCTACAAACAAGCTCAAGTTGTTATGCATGATCAAGCGCCTGCTCTGATTATTGCTCACTCGACTGTTTATGAGCCTGTGAGTAAAAAAGTAGAAAACTACGTGGTTGACCCATTAGGTAAACATCACTTCGAGAATGTCTCTCTTAAATAATAGCAATACCTAATCGTTGGGTTGTCTTAAGTACGGTGTCTTTCTTTATGAAAGGCACCGCTATTCAATAATAACGAATACATTCAGTACACTGTGGGCGCAGGGGACTTTCCCCTGATTTATCAGCGCTATCTTTTAGCTGATGTTTGAAAAGAGAATTAGGATATGCTGCAATTTATCCTTCAACGTTTGGGACTTGTGATCCCTACGTTTATCGGAATTACATTACTGACGTTTATTTTCGTTCATCTTATTCCCGGTGATCCGGTAATGATTATGGCGGGTGAGCGTGGACTTTCTCCAGAACGACATGCTTATTTAATGGCTGAATTGGGACTGGATAAGCCTTTATGGCAACAATATCTCAATTATCTAAATGGTATTCTCCACGGTGATTTAGGTATCTCATTAAAAAGCCGCATTCCTGTATGGGATGAATTTTTACCTCGCTTTAAAGCTACTTTAGAACTTGGCGTTTGCGCCATGATTTTTGCGGTTTCAGTTGGGATCCCTGTTGGTGTTTTGGCTGCGGTAAAACGTGGTTCTATTTTTGATCACACCGCGATTAGTGTGTCATTAGCGGGTTACTCCATGCCAATTTTCTGGTGGGGGATCATGTTAATCATGCTAGTGTCTGTAAAATTAGACCTAACCCCAGTCTCTGGGCGCTTGGCTGATAGTGTCTTTTTAGATGACAGCAACCCACTCACTGGATTTATGCTGATTGATACCTTTATTTGGGGGGAGGAAGGGGATTTCTTAGATGCAGTTCACCACATCATTTTACCTGCTATTGTATTAGGAACCATTCCTTTAGCTGTTATCGTGCGTATGACGCGTTCTTCGATGCTTGAAGTATTAGGCGAAGATTATATTCGTACTGCTAGAGCAAAAGGTTTGAGCCGTGCTCGCGTCATTCTTATCCACGCATTACGCAATGCGATGTTGCCTGTTGTCACCGTTATTGGATTACAAGTTGGAACAATGCTGGCTGGTGCAATTTTAACAGAAACTATTTTCTCATGGCCGGGATTAGGACGCTGGTTGATTGATGCCTTACAGCGACGCGATTACCCAGTTGTTCAAGGTGGTGTGCTTTTAATTGCAACGATGATTATCTTTGTCAATCTGTTGGTTGATGTTCTTTATGGCATTGTGAATCCTCGTATTCGCCATAAAAAATAAGGAATGCATAATGACTGAAAATAAAGTAACACCGGTCATCAGTGCACCGGCTCCCATGACGCCCTTCCAAGAATTTTGGCACTACTTTAAACAAAATAAAGGTGCTGTTGTTGGGTTAATCTATATTGTAATTATGTTGCTTATTGCATTACTGGCGGGCTTTCTTGCACCTCATGCCCCTAATGAGCAATTTCGTGATTTCTTATTAGTGCCTCCTGTTTGGCAAGAAGGGGGAAGCTGGCAATTTATTCTCGGTACTGATGATGTTGGTCGCGATATTCTTTCTCGCTTAATGTTTGGTGCTCGACTTTCATTATTGGTGGGCTGTATTGTTGTCGTGCTATCACTTATCTTAGGAATTATTCTAGGATTGGCCGCGGGTTATTTCGGTGGTCTTGTAGATATCGGCATTATGCGTGTCGTCGATATCATGTTGGCATTACCAAGTTTATTATTGGCATTAGTGTTGGTAGCTATTTTTGGTCCTTCTATTGTTAATGCTTCTATCGCACTGACCTTTGTTGCTTTACCTCACTATGTTCGATTAACGCGAGCCGCTGTTTTAATTGAAGTTAACCGCGATTACGTTATTGCTTCTCGTGTTGCGGGGGCGGGCTCAATGCGTCAAATGTTTATCAATATCTTACCTAACTGTCTTGCCCCTTTAATTGTTCAAGCCTCTTTAGGTTTTTCTAATGCCATCTTAGATATGGCAGCATTAGGCTTTTTAGGAATGGGCGCGCAGCCACCGACACCTGAATGGGGAACCATGTTATCTGATGTATTGCAGTTTACACAGAGTGCGTGGTGGGTTGTGACGTTTCCTGGTCTTGCTATTTTGTTTACCGTATTAGCCTTTAACTTAATGGGTGATGGTTTACGAGATGCACTTGATCCGAAATTAAAGCAGTAACGGAGTAAGAACATGGCATTACTAAATATTAATCAATTATCTGTTCACTTTGGTGATGAAGATACTCCGTTTAAAGCGGTAGACCGAATAAGCTATCAGGTTGAAGAAGGGCAAGTTGTGGGTATTGTCGGTGAGTCTGGCTCTGGTAAATCAGTCAGTTCATTGGCAATTATGGGACTTATTGATTTTCCAGGACGAGTGACAGCACAAGAGCTTTATTTTGATGGCAGAGATCTGATGAAAATCTCTGAATCAGAGCGACGAAATTTGGTGGGTGCAGAGGTTGCAATGATTTTCCAAGATCCGATGACAAGCTTGAATCCTTGTTTTACGGTTGGCTATCAAATCATGGAAGCATTAAAAGTCCATCAGGGAGGAAGTCGTAAAACACGTAAACAACGTGCTATCGATCTCTTAACGCTGGTGGGTATTCCTGATCCCGCTTCTCGTTTAGATGTCTATCCACACCAGCTTTCAGGGGGAATGAGCCAGCGTGTGATGATCGCAATGGCGATCGCTTGTCGCCCTAAATTATTGATTGCAGATGAACCTACCACAGCACTGGATGTGACTATTCAGGCTCAAATCATAGAGCTTTTGCTCGATTTACAAAAACAAGAAAATATGGCGCTAGTGTTGATTACCCATGATCTTGCATTGGTGGCAGAAGCCGCAGACACCATTATTGTGATGTATGCGGGGCAAGTGGTGGAATCTGGAAAATCATCAGAAATTTTTAAAGCGCCTCGTCATCCTTATACTCAAGCATTATTAAGAGCACTCCCTGAGTTCGCGAGTAATAAAGCGCGACTAGCATCGCTACCGGGCGTTGTACCAGGGCGCTATGATCGACCAACAGGTTGCTTACTCAATCCTCGTTGCCCATATGCTCATGATGAATGTTATAAGGTTGAGCCTGAATTAAAAGAATTAGGAACGCATCGTGTGAAGTGTCATACACCGTTAGATAATGCAGGGGAACCTACCCATGGCTGAAGTTAATCCAAATGTATCAACTCCTTTATTAAAAGCGGTTAATTTAGCGAAGTATTACAGCGTAAAAGGTGGGCTTTTTTCAAAAGAGAGAACAGTTAAAGCCCTTGATGGTGTCTCTTTTGAATTAGAACGTGGTAAGACTTTGGCTGTTGTTGGTGAATCAGGATGTGGTAAATCCACATTAGGTCGATTACTCACGATGATTGAGGTTCCTACTTCAGGCGAGCTTGCTTATCGTGGGCAAAATCTGTTAATTAAAGATAAATCGGCTGAGAAGCTACGTCGCCAAAAGATCCAAATTGTGTTTCAAAATCCTTATGGATCATTGAATCCGCGTAAAAAAGTAGGGCAAATTTTAGAAGAGCCTTTATTGATTAATACAACACTGAATGCTTCTGAGCGTAAAGAAAAAGTATTATCAATGATGGCAAAAGTGGGATTAAAAACAGAGCACTATAGCCGATATCCTCATATGTTTTCTGGTGGTCAACGTCAGCGTATTGCTATTGCGCGTGGTTTGATGCTTGATCCAGACATTGTGGTAGCCGATGAGCCTGTTTCTGCGCTGGATGTATCCGTTCGTGCCCAAGTACTGAATTTGATGATGGATCTACAACAAGATATGGGGCTCTCTTATGTTTTTATTTCTCATGATCTCTCGGTTGTTGAGCATATTGCAGATGAAGTTATTGTAATGTATTTAGGGCGTTGTGTAGAAAAAGGAACAAAAGCTCAAATTTTTGAAAATCCACAACATCCTTATACACAGGCATTATTATCAGCCACACCAAGATTGACGCCTGAATTAAGACGAGAGCGTATTAAATTAACGGGAGAATTACCGAGCCCATTAAATCCGCCACCGGGTTGTGCTTTCGCTGCTCGTTGCCGTCGTGCATTTGGGCCATGTAGTCAATTACAGCCAACATTAAAAGAGTATAATGGTCAGCTTATTGCTTGTTTTGCGGTGGAGCAAGATAACGCGATAGTTTAAATAAAATAAATTTATCTCATAAAATAAGAACAATATACTGATTTATATTGTTCTTATTTTTTTTATTAATAATATTTAATTAATCTTAACTAAATAATCTAATAATGATTTTATAGATATCAAATATTATATTTATATGAGTTTTTTAAAATATAAACTTCAATGATATTAAAGGAAAATAATATTTTTTACTAAGAAATATACTGCGGTTAGCATTGCACTTTAACTTGAAGTTAAGGTTTTAATGGCATTTAATTTTATATTTTTTAGTGAATTGTATATTTTTATTAAAATAAAGTAGATTTATTGTAGATAACCAAGAAAAAATAATATTTAATTTTTATTTTACTATTTTTATCTTATAACTATACTCAAATAATAATAGTTATATATTTATCTACTTTCATTTTAATGGATAAGCGCTTTTTATAACGCTATTTTCTTTATTGAGAGTGATACATAATCACAAAAATACAGTATAATCGCTCTGATCAGACATGTATATTGGAAATAGCAACGATGAAACCTCATCTTAAACATTCATTAACAATAAAACAGATGGCCGCTGTTGCGGGCGTTACGTTGGTGACTATTGCTATTTTTATCAGTATTCAACTTGTTTATTTGATAGATCAACGCCGTGAAGATTATCAAAATCAGCTTTTTAATGCTGGTGTAAGTATCCAGCAACCACTCGCTGATGCATTGTTACGATCAGATTTGAACGATGCTAAACAACAGATTGTTACACTAAAAGCGACGGGTATTTTAGGTAAAGCGATTGTCATGCAACCCGAAAATGTACAAGTGATGAGTTTAGATTTCGCACCTAAGAAAGAAGTCTCTGAATTCTCAAGTTGGCTTTTTGGTATTCCCGTTGAAGCTGTTATTCCTTTACAGCCATTAGGTATTACTTCAACAGATGATAAGTCCTATAGTGGTCATCTCATTTTACAGGCTGACACAAATCGTTTTTATCGTTTTGCCAGTAATACTGTTGCCTTGATGCTAACAACATATCTGTTGATGGGGCTTATTCTGACGGTTGCTATTAGCTGGTGTATTAATCGTATTGTTGTAAAACCTTTACGCCAAATCGCCGTCACCCTCAATAAAGATAGCCAAGTTTCAGCGTTATCTTGTCCAAAATCACATTGTGATGATGAGATTGGTTTGCTGGTTAAAGGATATAATCATCAAAAATCTGATCAAAAATTGCCGAAGGTCTGAACCTTCTTACGCCATAATGAGTCTAATCACTATAGTGATTTCATTTCATGTTTCTGTGGTGATAAAGATGATAATACAAAAAATAGACATCCAACATCTAACATGTCTTTTGGCACTTATTGTTAAACCTCATAAGTGGTTTAATACCAAGGATTAATACAACAGAGGTTCACATGCAGGGTGTAATGACACGAATTTTATTGGGAAGCGTTATGTTCGGCGCTGTTATTTGCCAAGTTCAAGCGGAAGCTTTGCAGCCTGATCCGGCTTGGCAAGAAGGGCGACTAGCAAATGGTTTTCAGTGGCAAATCTTACAAACACCGCAACGCCCAAATGATAGAATACAGATCCGTTTATTAGTCAATACAGGTTCTTTATCAGAAAAAAGTAGTGAAACGGGTTTTTCATCCTTAGTGTCCAAACTCAACGTTTTGGAAAATACAGGCTTAACGCCAGAGAAACGCGATAATCTATGGAAAAATGCGTTAGATCCTGACTATCCGTTACCTCCAATGATCGTTTCATACGATTTTACTGTTTATAATCTAAGTTTACCGAACAACCAGCCTGAGCTATTAAAGGATGCTTTTGCATTATTAGCAGGTATTGCTAAACCTGCTGAATATACCGAAGATGCGGTTCGTAATGCGGTTCAATCACCGCTTCCTATTGCAACATTTCCTCTCAATATTGAAGATCCTATTTGGCGCTCACGCCTTGAAGGCTCAAATCTAAAAGGCCACAATCCAGGAAAACCGGTTAATCAATCTGTAAATACTAAAGAGCTGTCAGATTACCAACAACGTTGGTATACCCCAGATATGATGACACTTTATGTTGCAGGTAATGTTGATAATCGAGTATTGACTGAAAGTATTAATCAGGCATTTTCAACTCTATCAGGAAAGCGTGTAACACCTGTTCCAGTGCCTGTTCTTGCCGATATGAAACCTGAAACGTTATATGTGCAAGAGCCTATGCGTGCAAAAGACCAAATTGCTTTAATTTGGGATTTAGACTGGTCGCCAGTAAAAGACTCTGACACATTAAATAAATATTGGTTAAGTGATTTAGCTCGTGAAGTCATTTTTGTGCATTTGGGTCGTAGCCTTGAACAACGTAAGGAAAACGACAGTACTCAAATTAACATTGATTGCCGGGTACAATATCAGCGTGCAAGTTGTTCTTTAAATATTGATACCGCAACGGCTCATATTCCTGCATTAGCATCATGGGTGGGAGAAGAGTTAGGTCGTTTACGTAATCAAGGTATTAGTGATGAACTATACCAAGAGCTTCAACAAGAAAAACAACTTCAATTAACTCAGTTGTTTGCCCGTTATGCAAAAACCAGTACGGCAATTTTAATTAATCAGCGTCTGTTATCACAACAAAGCAATATTATTGATATTCCACCTGAACAATATCAGCGTTTACGCCAAGCATTTTTAGCTGGTTTAACAAAAGAGACATTAAACCAGGAGCTTTCAAGAGTTTTATCTGAAGATATTACTTTTGTATTAACGCAAAGTGGTGAAACACCAACGGTGAATTTAGGTGAATTGCGTATTCAATTTGAAAAGCAAGTTCATCCAGAAACGGCAAATACACCTGCGCCTGTTGCAACTAATACTACACCAAATAAAGCAGTTGAAACTCCGGCTGTAACAACTCCAGCGGTAGCCACAACACCGACGAAGAAACCGTAATAAAACAGAGATAGACTGATATTAGAAATTTATCAGTCATAAAATAAACAAAAAGCCAAAAGTGTTATTGATACATTTTTGGCTTTTTGATTTTTGATTTTTGATTTTAAAGGCGTTTAAATGCTTCTTTAACAATGGTTATCAGATCTTCACGGTTATTTTTTTGGGTTGTAAAACCGGCAATAGCAATTTGTTTTTCAGGTAAGTAATAAGCTACTGACCCCCAATAACCAAGATGATAGTAAAGTGTGCCTAGGTCAGTTTCTTCGGCCATTAAACCTAAACGATAATTTGCAGCACCTGTATGTGATCCTTGCCATTTCATCTCTTTTAAGGTTGATGGATGCAAGTAAACTCTATCTTCGAAGAGGTCAGCTGTAAATTTAGCTAACTCAAGGGTTGTCATCACAAGCCCGCCACCGCCAAAAGCATCCATTGAAGCATCAATATGAGTACCTTCGTGCTCACCTGTAAACTGTCTAGCACGCGCTTTAGGATGCTTAGGTTGTAGTTCTAAATCTTCCCACCACGTTTGTGGTAAATCTAAGTCTTGGAAATGCAATAATTCACGAACGCTGGTGGCCATATTTTTTCTCATAAACTGAGAGAGGATATCACCTAACAAGATGTATCCTGTATCTGAATAAATGAAGCGTTTTCCAGCTGGAATAATGGGAAAGCCTTGTTGAGCATAGCGCGCTATTTGTTCTTCTCGTGTCCATTTATGAGAGGGATCTTTAATCACATCTTCAAGATAAGCTTCATTTGCATGATCGAATAAACCACTGCTATGGCTTAATAAATGGCGTAGTGTAATGGCTTTAAGATCATACCCTAGCTCTAATAATGTCTGTTGATAATGAGCACTTAAATATTTAGTTATATCATCATCAAGGGATAGAGCATCTTGTTCCCATAAACGTAAAAAAGCGGCTGCGAGAAAGGTTTTTGTATTACTAGCGATTCGAAAAGGTGTATCTACAGTTAATTTTTTCTGGGTACTTTCATCGGCAAATCCGTGCGCCATACCAAAAGGGTACTGAATGCCTGCACCTGTAATATAGATAGCACTTGCTGAAGGTAAGGCATGAAAAGCATCAGTCATTGATTGAACCATAGTTACTTCCTTATCTGTCAGGAAAATAAATCAGCAAAAAGGGTGTACTTTGCACCCTTTATTATATTGCAGAAATTTTTTATTTACTTTTTGTTGCTGCTCGTAATTCTGTTACTGTTTTACCACCTATTCCCCAGTTATCTGTTTCAACTTCATCAATTACCACAACCGTGGTTGCTGGATTTTTGCCTAATACATCAACCAAAAGTTGTGTTGCTCCCGCAATGAGCTGCTCTTTTTGCTCTGCGGTTGCACCTTCGCGTGTAATTTTAATATTAACGTATGGCATTGTTTTTCCTTATTACGTTATTTATAGGCGGTTAATGCAGGGAATTAACCATATAGTTTTATCATAAAGTTAAGATGTTGATTGCGTTTCAGACAACTGTTCTTTGCGCATATTTGGGCCATCAGTGGCGATCCACGCGGCACAAAAGAGTGTTAATCGGGCAAAAAAGTAGAAGAAAGCCATTAAACCTATCACTGAACCAAATGCGGCACCTGAAGGTGAGCTTGCGATTTTGGGTAGCATCCATGTCATAACGGATTTCAATATTTCAAAACCAATGGCAGCGATAAGTGTGCCTTTAATAAGCGAAATTCGTTTTGGTTGATGGCGAGGTAAGATCCACAATATCCATAAAAAGAGTAAATAGTTTGCAGTAATGGAAATAGTTAATCCGATGGTTGTCCATGCTGGCGTTAGCCATTCAATACCGTCTAATCCCAATGTGTGAACAATCATTCTTTGGGCTGAACCTGCCACAGAAGTTAGCGTAATAGTGACAATTAACGCAAAAAGTAAGCCAATTAGCGCTAAAAAGTCGCGAAAGTAGCGGAAATAGATTTTCTCTTGCTCTTCTTTATTTCTTTCCCAAACGGGGCGTGATTGAGCCAAAATGGCTTGGCGTAAATTACCCACCCAATTAACACCAGAATAAAGTGCAATTGCTAAACCAGTTAAACCAACGGTTGTACGCTGGCGAACTGCGGTATCAATACTTTGTTGAACTGTGGATGCAAGCGTTGGATCGTCAATGCTATTTGCGACACCTGTAATTAATTTAGCGAGTAAATCTGGATTTGAGGCCAAAACAAAACCCGCACAGGCAAAAGAAAGCATTAATACTGGGATTAATGATAAAAATGAAAAGTAAGTAATAGCTGCGCCGAACTGATTTCCCATTCTGTCAGTGAAACGTTCTGCTGCACGAATAAGGTGTGCAATAAAAGGGATATTGGTGATGAAGTTACTGATTTTTATCCCAATTCCAATGGCTTTTTTCCCACCATGAAGCCCTTTTTCCAGCCCTTTTTTTAGTGGCTGAGTCAGTTGAGTTTTTTCACTTACTGTTTTTTGTTGCTGCTCTTCTGACATATATCCTCTTTAATTAGATCAGTCCATTTTCAATAAATTAATGTTACTACTATAGTTTTCACTCAAAAATATCATAGCTTAATTTCTATTACACACCTTATGCTTATTGTAATTAGCCACTGATTTAGGAGATGTATTTGTTTGTTCTGGCTTAAGTGTAGATGATGCTCTATTAAAAGGTGTAGATAATCTTGTACTTAATAAAGGATAAAAAACCAATACAGCAATTCTGAAATTAAGTTTAGTTTAATAAGAGAATGGCTACTCACTTATTGTTTTAGTCTGTATTTCACAGTCAAATAAGGAGTAGGCATTAATTATTGATGATAACTACTTTGTCAGTAGATTTAATTCTTCTTCAATTGCTTTTAAATCAGCTTTTTCTTCAGCTAGCTTTCTTTCTTGTTTAGCAATTTTATCTGCATCACCTTTAAGTTGTGCTTCTTTTAATTCGAGCTCACGCTCTTTAACGTCAAGTTGTTTTTCACGTAATTCAAGGCGTGTGTTTTCAACCACTTTTTCAGGTGTGCAATAGCGTTCAACATTTTGTAATGCTCGCTCCAAGCCTTGGATACGATATTGATTACCATGTGCTTTTGCATATTCCATCTGCTTTTGGATATTCTGTTTTTTTATTTCACAACCATTGGTTGATCTATCGGCATAAGCATTACTTGCGAGTAAGCTTAAGGTTATGGCAGTAAAAAGTAATTTTTTCATCTTTCTATCCTATTTAAACTTAAGTGAAATATGGGCTTATCATAACGGCTGAATACTAAGACACAACGTTTCTTTCGCTTTCAATGAAGAAGTTCGGCTTTTTCTGATACACTGAGTTTAATCACTATTTCTGAGTAAATTAATTACTAAGCTATACTTATTTCTAACGGAAGATAAAGAATGCTGAGCTATCGCCATAGTTTCCATGCTGGCAACCACGCCGATGTTTTAAAACATATTGTTCAAACACTCATCATTGAGTCTTTAAAAGAGAAAGAGAAACCTTTTCTTTATCTTGATACTCATGCTGGCGCTGGACGTTATCAATTAACCAATGCTCATGCGACTCGCACTGGCGAATATTTAGAAGGGATCGCACGCTTATGGCAGCAAGAAGAAGTGCCTGAGCTTATTTTGCCTTACCTTGAAGCGGTTGGAGAATTAAACGCAAGTGGGGAACTGCGTTATTATCCGGGATCACCTCTATTAGCGAGCAAATTACTAAGAGAACAAGATTCCTTAGCGCTAACAGAATTACATCCAACGGATTTTCCTTTATTACGTACCGAATTCTCTCGTGACGAGCGAGTTAGAGTTTCTCGTGAAGATGGTTTTGGCCAATTAAAATCTAAGTTACCTCCGCCAAGTCGTCGTGGATTCGCATTAATTGATCCACCTTATGAACTCAAACAAGACTATTCTGCTGTTGTTAAAGGTGTTGTTGAAGGCCATAAGCGCTTTGCGACAGGAACTTATGCGATTTGGTATCCCGTTGTTCACCGTCAGCAAATCAAACGCATGTTAAAAGAGCTTGAAGCAACAGGGATCCGTAAGATTTTACAAATTGAATTAGCAGTAAAACCCGATAGTGATCAACTAGGGATGACTGCATCAGGCATGATTGTGATTAATCCACCTTGGAAATTAGAATCACAAATGAAATCAATACTCCCTTGGTTACATAAAACCTTAGTTCCTGAGGGTATTGGACATACATTAGTTGAGTGGGTTGTACCAGAATAAGCATCTTTATTATTGTTTTTGCCTATTACTGTAAAAGCTAAAATCTGACGTGCTATGTTTTAAATTTTGTCATAATAGACATCATGATATGAAAGACTTAGCCTGTGAGTTACCTATTTTTCTACAGATAAATGGATCAGAGAAATGACGAGCAAACATTACGATTACATCGCCATCGGTGGCGGTAGTGGCGGTATTGCATCAATTAATAGAGCGGCAATGTATGGCCAAAAATGTGCATTAATTGAAGCGAAAGCGTTAGGTGGCACTTGTGTTAACGTGGGTTGTGTACCTAAAAAAGTGATGTGGCATGCAGCGCAAATTGCTGAAGCTATTCATCAATACGGTCCTGATTATGGTTTTGATACCACAGTGAACCGTTTTGATTGGGATACGCTAATTAGTAGCCGTTCTGCTTATATTGACCGTATTCATCAATCTTATGACCGTGTCTTAGGTAATAACAAAGTTGATGTTATCCAAGGGTTTGCTCGTTTTGTTGATGCCAATACGATTGAAGTTAATGGCGAAAAGATCACGGCTGATAATATTCTGATTGCAACAGGCGGTCGTCCTGTTCAACCTAATATTCCAGGTGCTGAGTATGGTATTAATTCTGATGGCTTTTTTGAATTAAAAGCCTTACCAAAACGTGTTGCTGTTGTTGGTGCTGGTTATATCGCTGTTGAACTTGCTGGTGTGTTAAATGCTTTGGGTAGTGAAACGCACCTATTTGTGCGTAAACATGCGCCACTGCGTAATTTTGACCCATTAATCGTTGAAACACTGTTAGAAGTGATGGAAACCGAAGGGCCTAAATTACATACACACGCTATTCCTAAAGCTGTAATTAAGAATGCGGATGGAAGTTTAACGTTACAACTGGAAAACGGCACAGAGCAGACAGTTGATACATTAATCTGGGCAATTGGTCGTGAGCCAGCAACGGATAACCTGAATCTGGCGGTAACGGGTGTCGAGTTAAATGAAAAAGGCTATATCAAAGTCGATAAATTCCAAAATACCAATGTAAAAGGAATTTATGCTGTTGGCGATAATACAGGTGCAGTTGAATTAACGCCTGTTGCTGTTGCCGCAGGGCGTCGTTTGTCAGAGCGTTTATTTAACAACAAACCTAACGAACATTTAGACTATTCAAATATCCCAACAGTGGTATTTAGTCATCCAGCTATTGGTACTGTTGGTTTAACAGAGCCTCAAGCGGTTGAGCAGTACGGTGCTGATCAAGTTAAAGTGTACAAATCGTCTTTCACAGCAATGTATAGTGCTGTGACTCGTCATCGCCAACCGTGTCGTATGAAGTTAGTTTGTGTTGGCGCAGACGAAAAAATTGTTGGTATTCATGGTATTGGGTTTGGTATGGATGAAATGCTACAAGGTTTTGCTGTGGCTCTGAAAATGGGCGCAACGAAAAAAGACTTTGATGATACTGTGGCAATCCACCCAACTGCAGCAGAAGAATTTGTTACGATGAGATAAGCTATTTTCATTTTATCGCTTAAGCTTATTTTTATTATTATGTAAAAAGCTAGAGTTAACCCTCTGGCTTTTTTTATTGAGAATTTGTACTTACCCCAGTTTTATTTCGAACTCGAATATCCTCTTTTCTACGTATTTTCCAAAAAGTATATTCGTCTACTAACTGACCCATAAACCAGTTACTAAGTAAAATTACTTATTTTGTAAAAATAAGGCTATTAGATAGTCAGATCATCTTTTTATTTTATGCAATTGTGCGATAGATTTTGCTTGTTTTGTAAACAATATTTTACAGCCATCCTCGTCATTTGTATCAAAATGTTAATTATTTAAACAATTGCTTTTTCTATTAAAAATTTATCCAATTCTAAATATCTTCTTATTTATCAATTGATAATAAACGCAAGGTTTTCATCTCTAGCTCATTAAATGATGAATTTCTATGAAAAAAAATGGTTAAAGTAACCATATTGTATCTATGGATATTGTTGTTCTAAGAAATGGTTAACAAATAATTATAATTATTAACAATATAATGAACTATGGTATTATTCAGTTTTAAAGAAATAAATGAACAACATTATAAATATAAATAGTAAATCCATTACTGAGGTAGAAGATGAAAATTTCAAGGAGAAAGCTGCTTTTAGGTGTTGGTGCTGCGGGTATTTTAGCCGGTGGTGCTGCGTTAGTTCCAATGGTTCGCCGTGATGGCAAATTCGTTGAAGCTAAATCTAGAGCATCATTTGTTGAAGGTACAGAGGGTGCGCTGCCTAAAGAGTCTGATGCAGTGATTATTGGTGGTGGTATCCAAGGTATCATGACTGCTATCAACCTTGCAGAACGTGGCATGAGTGTCACTATTTTAGAAAAAGGCGAGATTGGCGGTGAACAATCAGGCCGAGCATACAGCCAAATTATTAGTTATCAAACATCACCAGAAATTTTCCCATTACACCATTACGGGAAAATCTTATGGCGTGGAATGAACGAAAAGATTGGTGCTGATACTAGTTATCGTACACAAGGTCGAGTAGAAGCCCTTGCAGATGAAAAAGCATTTGATAAAGCGCAAGCGTGGATCAAAACAGCAAAAGAAACGGCTGGATTTGATACACCATTAAATACGCGCATTATTAAAGGTGAAGAGTTATCAAACCGTCTTGTTGGTGCTCAAACACCATGGACTGTGGCCGCTTTTGAAGAAGACTCAGGTTCTGTTGATCCAGAAACAGGCACACCTGCATTAGCACGCTACGCTAAACAAATTGGCGTAAAAATCTATACCAACTGCGCGGTAAGAGGCATCGAAACTGCTGGTGGTAAAATTTCTGATGTTGTAACAGAAAAAGGTGCAATTAGAACATCTCACGTTGTTCTTGCTGGTGGTATTTGGTCACGTTTATTTATGGGTAACATGGGCATTGATATTCCAACGCTGAATGTTTACTTATCACAGCAACGTGTATCAGGTGTTCCGGGTGCACCTCGTGGTAACGTGCATTTACCAAACGGTATCCATTTCCGTGAGCAAGCCGATGGTACTTATGCTGTCGCACCTCGTATTTTCACAAGCTCTATCGTGAAAGATAGCTTCTTGTTAGGGCCTAAGTTCATGCACCTATTAGGTGGTGGTGAGCTACCATTAGAATTCTCTATCGGTGAAGATTTATTCAACTCATTCAAGATGGCAACATCTTGGAAATTAGATGAAAAAACACCGTTTGAACAATATCGTGTTGCAACAGCAACGCAAAATACTGAGCACTTGGATGCTGTATTCCAAAGAATGAAAGCTGAATTCCCAGTATTTGAAAAATCACAAGTTGTTGAACGTTGGGGCGCAGTAGTTAGTCCAACATTTGATGAATTACCTATTATTTCTGAAGTCAAAGAATACCCAGGCCTAGTTATCAATACTGCAACCGTATGGGGTATGACCGAAGGCCCTGCTGCTGGTGAAGTGACTGCTGATATCGTTACAGGTAAGAAACCAGTTATTGATCCAACACCATTTAGTATGGATCGCTTTAAGAAGTAAATAACCCCTTGTTTTACTGTAAATTAAACATGTTAAGGAGTTTTCATGCGTTATAAAAGTTTACTTGTTGCTCTGCCTTTTATTTTTGGTGTAGCAAGCGCGAATGCGGAAGGTGTTGTACACCATAAATTAAACGGTATGCCTATTTCTGAGTCTGTTGAAGTAAGTGCAGGTAACAACCTTGTTTTCTTAAGCGGTAAAGTACCGGCTAAGAAATCAGCAGATGCACCAGAAGGCGTATTAGCGTCTTATGGTAATACTGAAGAACAAACTATCAGTGTATTAGAACAAATCAAAACTCACTTAAATGAACTTGGCCTAGATATGAAAGACGTTGTGAAAATGCAAGTCTTCCTAGTTGGTGGCGAAGAAACTAAAGGTGAGATGGACTTTAAAGGCTTTATGAACGGTTATTCTAAGTACTTTGATGCTTCTAAAACTGACCAACTGCCAGCTCGTTCAACTTTCCAAATCGCAAAACTGGCTAATCCAGCATGGCGTGTAGAAATTGAAGTTATCGCAGTTCGTCCTGCAAAATAAGAACGATAGCTTTTACTCAATTTTGAAGTAAAACATAATCAAATAAAACGCTAGAGAAGGGTAACTTTCTTTGGCGTTTTTTTATAGTATCGACATATTATGGCGATATGTCGATAAAATGCGTTTTTATAAACATAATAGCGAGACATGTTTATGGTATCGACATGTTATGGCGATATGTCGATAAAACTAGCTTTTATAAACATAACAGCGTGACATGTTTATGGTATCGACATGTTATGGCGATATCTCAACACAAAACTGTCATAAGAATTGAATCAATAATTAGCTACTTTCACCTTGAATAAACTTCACTGGAATAACAGAGATGTTATCTGTGATTGTTTTATTCTCAATTAATGCGCTAATCACTTCTACGCTTTTTTCAGCCAGTTTTTCAAAGGGTTGTTCAATACAGGTTAATTGGCGCAGTGTTTGGTTTAACCAAGGACTGCCATCGTAAGCAACTATTTTTAATTGTTCTGGAATGGCAATATTTCGTCTTGTTGCTTCATTAAATAATGCCATGGCGGGAATATCAGCAGCAAAAATAGCATCGATCTCTGAATGCAAAGAAAGTATTTTTGTTGCAAAAGAGTGAAAATAGTCTTTCTCTTCTTCTTTCCAATTTACTTTACAAGGAATAGGTTTAATACCTGCCTGAATAAGCGTTTCTTTAAAAGCTAAACAGCTTTGATATGAAGGGGTTGATGATAAATAACTTGAATTATCTTCAATATAGAGGATTTTTTGGCAACCTTTTTGAATAAGGTGTTCTGCTGCTAATCGACCACCAGTATGGTGATCGGAACACACTAATGGAATATCACGAAGATGACGATCTAGCGTTACCACCGGTCTTTGAATATGCTGATATTCACTATCATCCAATAACAGATATTCTGCAATAATACCGTCGATCTGACCGCGTTTAAGCATATCAAAAAATATACGTTCACGTACTTTGCTATTTTGTGTTGCACATAACATCATGCTATAGCCATTTTCAGCGAGCTTATTTTCAATAAAACGTGTCACTGTCGCAAAATAAGGGTATTCAAGGCTATTAATAATGACACCAACAACAGCACTCTTTTGTTGATATAAATTTCTTAGCCAAGTATCTGGAATATAATCTAATTCCTCAACCGCTTTTTTTATTTTTTCTCGTGCAGCTTGAGACACATAGCCACTGTTATTTAATGCTCTGGAAACAGTGCTTGCTGCGACATTGGCTTTTTTTGCGACATCACGGATCCCGGCCATTGAATATGCTGTTGCTCCTTTCAATTAGTTGATGACCTAATATATCTTAATATGATTATGACAAACCCATCTTTATTGAGGTAATTGTGTTTTTTTAGTATGAGCTATTTCACATTTTAGTATGTTAATTACCTTACCCTCTCTTTTAGTGCCTATAGTATCTTATATTAATCATGGAACAGTTCCATATATGCTAATTACCTTAGTGAGGTGAATATGTCTAATACTTGGTGGAAAGATGCCGTGGTCTATCAAATTTATCCCAAGAGTTATTATGATAGTAACGGGGATGGTGTCGGTGATTTAGCTGGGATCACGGAGAAATTAGATTATATTCAGTCACTTGGTACAAACGTTATTTGGTTATGTCCGATTTTTAAATCACCAATGAAAGACAATGGTTATGATATTGCTGATTATTCTGTTGTCGATCCTATCTTTGGCGATAATAACGCGTTAGATAAACTTATTAGCGAAGCTAAAAAACGTGATATTAAAATTCTATTAGATTTAGTATTAAATCACTCTTCTGATGAGCATCCTTGGTTTAAAGCGGCAATTGAAGATCCTAATAGCCCATATAGCGATTATTATATTTTTAAACAATGGGATAAACCGACTCCTCCTAATAATTTACGCACTTATTTTGATTGCTCTGTTTGGAGTCGCGTTGGAGAAACTAATCGTTGGTATTTCAATTCCTTTGGCCCTGAACAACCGGATTTAAACTGGGAAAACCCACAATTACGTAAAGATATTATCAACATGATAAATGTCTGGATCAAAAAAGGTGTTGCAGGATTTCGTATTGATGCGATTGGTAATTTAAAAAAATCACCTGAAGCCTTATCTGAATATCAATTTGAACCTGATAAAGATGATGGTTCAGCGTCTTTAGTGCCTTGGGTATTAAATCAATCTGGTATTGATAAGTTTTTAACTGAATTAGTCGAGAATACTTTTAAGCCTGCAAATAGTATGACGGTTGCAGAAATTGATGTACCTGAAAAAGATTTACGCGCTTATGTTGGCGAGAATGGTTATTTTTCCATGGTATTTGATTTTAGTATCGCTGATTTAGATATTCGTAATGAGAAACCATTTACCATTAATCCAATCACAGGTGAAAGATTAAAACCTGTATTTATTAAAAGTCAGCTAGATACTCAACGCGTAGGTTGGGGAGCACCTTATTTAGAAAATCATGATCAGCCTCGTTCATTAAATAAATTTCTTCCTAAAGGTGCGATTAATGTAACTAGTGCCAAAATGTTAGCGACATTTTTATTAACTCAACGAGGAACTCCTTTTATTTATCAAGGGCAAGAAATTGGCATGACTAATTGCCCAATGACATTAGAAGAACATGATGATTTGCATGTTTTTAAATTATATGAATGGGGTAAAAAATTAGGTTATAGCGACAAGCAAATAATTGAATACTTTAATGACCGTAGCCGTGATAATTCAAGAACACCTTTTCAATGGGATCGTGAAATAAATGGTGGTTTTAGTACTGGAAAGCCATGGCTAAAAGTTAACCCTAATTATGTGGATATTAATGCAGAGCAAGAGACACAAGATAAACATTCTCTTTTCGCTTATTATCAACAATTAATTGCATTAAGACGACATTCAAAGATCAGTGATATTTTGGTCTATGGTGAATTCTCGCCATTGGTTTCACCAGAAAATGTGATTGCTTTTAAGCGTACTTATGATGGTAACTCAGTCAATATTTACTGTAATTTTAGTGGTGAAGAAAAAGCACTTACCATTAAAGCTAAAGATATTTATTTGCATAACAGCCCAATAGTGGAAGATGCGCAAGGTGGTCTTATTCTTCAACCTTATCAAGCAATTATTTTTGAATGAAAATAATTACTTTAATGGATAGGTTCTGATCTTCATTGGAACCTATTTTTATTAATCTATCTGTTAGCTATATTTTATTGGTGATATTGTTTAAATTAGAAATCAACATTAGACATAAACTAAATTACCTTATTTTTATTACTAGAAAAAACATGGATATTTCCCCAGCTATTGTTCATAAAGTAATCCAACGTATTACGACAGAACGAAAATCTTATGACAAAGCGAAAAAGCGCTACTATAAAAAGCTAAGTCCAGATTTTTCACCTTTATCTCTATTCAAGATAAATGAAAACACAATTTCAAAATGCTTAGCATTTCTACTTGATCCAACAGAAACGCATGCTCAGGGTAAATTATTTACTCAAAATTTCTATAAACATTTTATTAAAAATAATAAATATCAGTCTGTAAAATCAGTCTGCCTTGAACAGGCAGTTGAGCGAGACGATAGTTATCGCCGTTTAGATATTTTTGTTGAAACATCTGATTTATTGATAGGTATTGAGAATAAACCATGGGCTGAAGATGAAGAAAATCAGTTATATGATTATGGCTGCTGGTTGAAAAAAAGAGCAGGAAGAAGTCGAAAAAAATGGATCTTATTTTATTTAAGTAATTCCGAATATAGCGAGTATTCTTTATCTAAAGATACAGATAAAGAGATAAAAGATAATATTCACCATATTACTTATTATGAAATTATTAAATGGTTAGAAGAATGCTCCTATAAAATAGAGTCAATTCAGGTAAAAATGTTTATTGAATCTATTATAAAATTTATTAATTCAGAAATTAATTACGAGTTAAATATGGAATTGCAAGACGAAATAGTAGAAAAAATATTAGAAGATAATGATGCAATTAGCTCTGCTCTTTTAATTTCTAAAAGCATAGAAAATATTAAGTTGTCAATAATGAATGAGTTTATAACTCATATTATAAATAAAACAGATGAGCTCTCTATAGATTTTTATTTTGATGAAGAAGACTTTAGAAAAGGGAAAAAAGAGTCTGGATTTTATGTCGATTTTAACGATGATAGCCTTTATTATTTGGTGTTTAAATTTGAGAGTTCAAATTTAAGAGATTTTTATTGGGGCTTTGAAAGAAAAAATGAAGCACCCAAAAGAAATAAATTAAAGAACTACACTGAAATTCAAAGTGAAATTGAACGAATATTTCCTGACTATTATGTTGAGTGTCAACTAAATGCTGAAAATTATCCTTGGTATGCATATTCAGAAGAAAGCCTCAATATGCCACAGAATTGGAATGCTGATGATAATATTTGGCTAATGTTGAGAGATTTTGGCGAAGACAGTTTTGCAGAAACTGTGGTGACTATTATTAAAACAATCAGTGACGAATTTGATTTAGAATTATTAGAATAGTATTTAAGAGACTGTCATTTATGTGGGCTATAAAAATAGCCCACAACGATCATTTATTGTTTTTAAGCCAATCTGCAATAAATTCTGCAATAGCCTCGGGTGCATTGATATCTAGTAGTGGGAAATCTACGTTTAAATCACAATCACTGGCGACGGCAATAACGTGCTCATCAAGTAAGTCATTAAAATCACGTTCGTTGATATGGCGATAGAGCGCAATTTTAGGAATAGCTTCGCCTTTAAAGCCTTCGACTAAGATTAAATCTAGCTTACTCGTATCAAAACGAGATGCGAGGTAATACAAATCTAATTCTGGTAGTTCTGGCGTCTCTGTCATTAATGCCCAACGTTGTTGGCTTGCGACTAATGTCTGATCTGCTCCTGCTTTTCTGAGTTCGTAACTGTCTTTTCCGGGCTTATCCACATCCATATCATGATGAGTGTGCTTGATCATGCCTACACGAATTTCTCTTTTGCGTAATTCTGGAATAAGTTGTTTTAGTAGTGTCGTTTTACCCGTTCCACTCCACGCCGTGATCCCTAAAAGGGGTAAATCTACTTGTGCCATATTTTTCATTCCTATTTTTTTAATTTGTTGGCTTTTTCAATATCGTCAGGGGTATTTAAATTAATAAAAGCACTTGCTTGATCCGCAAATAAAACAGAATGCGCATTTATCTGTTTCATAAACAACATTAATTTTCGATCACCTTGTGCTAAATAAGTTTCTAGCATAGGAATAATACGACGATTTAGCAGTGCTAAGGTAGGATGTTCTCTTTCACCATCATCAACATAAACGGCTAATGCATCGCCTCTTTGCTCATAGAGTTTTTCAACTAAATTAAGAGGGAAATAGGGGACATCGCAAGGTACAAAAGCAACCCAAGGTGTTGAAGCTTGCTTTAATAACGTGAGCATGCCAGCTAAAGGCCCTGAAAATCCTTCTATTTCATCTGTAATAACAGGATATTGGCTTTGGCGATATTGTTCTAAATTTCGGTTAGCACTAATCAGTATGCTATCAACTTGCGGTGCTAGTTTTTGGGCAATATGGCGGTATAAAGGCTGTCCATGTAGAATTTGAAGCCCTTTATCAGCCCCTCCCATTCGTGTTGCTTGGCCACCCGCAAGTATACCGCCTGTAATATTCTTCATTTTCATATTCAATATTTGTGAATAAATTGGCTAAATTTTCCGAACGATTTTTATCAAGGAAAGACGATATACTAATAAAAAATATCGACTTAATGAGATTTCATGTAAAGCGACAGCAATTTTTATCAAAAAAGCGTAATCTTTACGCATATTGACAGAGGTTTCCTTTTTCTATCGGATAATAATTGGTACTTTGTTGTTGTAATTAATAATAAGGATTTTTTGTATGAAATGTCACCGTCTTAATGAAGTTATGGAATTATTGCACCCAGTTTGGGAAGAAAATTCTGATTTAAACTTAATTCAATTATTGCAGAAACTGGCTGATGAAGCGGGTTTTAAAGGTCAATTATCTGATCTGACTGATGATATTTTGATTTACCATCTGAAAATGCGCGGTTCAGCGCCAACAGATGTGATACCAGGACTGAAAAAAGATTACGAAGAAGATTTTAAAACCGCCATTTTACGTGCTCGTGGCGTGATTAAAGATTAAATTCAGGATAGAAAATGGAAATGTCTGCCTCATTTAATTTTCAGGGACTTTCACCTGATAACATTTGGGACGCGTTAGTTAAAATCGGTTTTTATCCTGAGTCAGGGTTAACGGAATTAAATAGCTATGAAAATCGTGTTTTTCAATTTATGGATGAGCATCGACAACGTTATGTGGTGAAATTTTATCGCCCTCAACGCTGGTCGTATGAACAAATAAAAGAAGAACATGAATTCGTTTTAGCATTAAAGGAGGCAGAGGTATCCGTTGCTGCCCCTTTAATGATTAATAGTGAGACAGTTCATTTTTCTGATAATGGCTTTTATTTTGCAATATTCCCTAGCATAGGGGGGAGAGCATATGAAACTGATAATTTATTTCAGCTAGAAGAAGTAGGACGCACATTAGGGCGCATTCATCAAATAGGCAGAAAAAAGAGTTATGAGTACCGACCGACAGTTTCTATTGCAGAATATCTGATAGCGCCAAAATTAGAATTTGAAAGTAGTGCGTTAATTCCTAATAACCTCAAACCTCAATTTATAGAGGTTATAGATAAACTTATTCATGATGTGCGTCCTAGAATAGAGGACTCTGCATGGCAAATATTACGGCTACATGGTGATTGCCATCCCGGTAATATATTGTGGCGTGATGAAGTTGTAATGGTTGACTTTGATGATTCCCGAATGGGACCTGCGGTACAAGACTTTTGGATGTTATTAAATGGCTCACGGCAAGAGCAGGTTATACAGTTAGATACGATCCTTGAGTCTTATTATGAATACCAAGATTTTGATTTACGTGAATTGTCATTAATTGAACCACTAAGAGCAATGAGAATGGTGCATTATCTCGCGTGGGTATTAAAACGCTGGAATGATCCTGCTTTCCCTCGTGCTTTTATTTGGTTTCAAGAGCAAGATTTTTGGTTTAAGCAATTAGCCTTATTCAAGGGACAAGTGGAGCAGTTAAATGAGCCTCCTTTACAACTTAGTCCAATGTATTAATTCTTAGGAGACGATGAGAAATGAAAAAGATTTGGCTGGCGTTAGCAAGTATGGTGTTAGCATTCAGTGTTTCTGCTGCTGATTTTTCTGAAGGAAAACAGTATACGAACCTTTCTAAACCTGTTGCATCAGCGCCTGATGTTGTTGAGTTTTTCTCTTTTTATTGCCCACATTGTTATCAATTTTCTGAAGTGTATAAAGTCAATAGTACTGTTGAAAAGAATGTACCAGAAAATACTAATATTGTCCGCTACCACGTTGATTTCTTAGGACCTTTAGGTAAAGACTTAACACGTTCTTGGGCTGTAGCAATGGCCTTAGGTGTTGAAGATCAAGTTTCTCCAGTTTTATTTAAAGGTATTCAAGAAACGCAATCTATTCGCTCTGTTGACGATATCCGTAATGCCTTTATTAAGGCTGGCGTTAAAGGCGAAGATTATGATGCTGCAATGAATAGCTTTGTGGTGAATTCTTTAGTTAGCCAACAACAAAATGCTGTCGCTGATTTCCAAATCAATGGTGTTCCTGCCATGATCATTGGTGGTAAATATAAAATGAAAAATGATGGTATCAGCGCAAAATCACCAGAAGAGTATGCAAAAACATATTCTGATATTGTGAATCAATTATTGCTGAAAAAATAATATAGGCTTAATTTTTTCCTATATAGACTAAGTAAAAGTATATAGATTCTTATATGAAAAATAGCACTCAAGACATAGGAGTGCTATTTTTTTTACTTTCATATTTTTGTCATAATATAACTATCCACATTAATAAAAAATATTGAGATTAATTTATAATATCTTAATGATTTCGCTAAGTGATTGATTTTTTAATTGTGTTAATAAATTTAAAAGGAAGCTAACTTATTAATATAGAGAGAGTTACAAAACTACTCACAGAGTTATCCACAGGTTGTTCTGGTGTTGTCTAAAAAATAAATCCTTAATAAAAAAAGATGATACTAATATGAACGTTAATATTTATGATGAATAAATAGCTCTATCTTAAATACTTTCTAATTTACACAGTAAGTTTACTTTTTAGTCTTTGTTTTTAATTGAAATCAGATTAATGGATATGGCTTCTGATAAAAAAGTACTTTAATTAATATTAAGTTATCATTCATACTTATTCTTTCTGTTAAGTTCGGTTAATAATAAATAATTGAGTATTTAAGCCGAATTTCTGCATTTAAGAACAGGTAAAATTCGTCTATTGGGCTGTGATGTGGCATTCTAGTCATATCAACGAACCTCAGAACAATGATGAACAGATTATGGTCCAGATAGCAGAAAACCCCTTTATCCTTGTAGATGGCTCTTCATACCTTTATCGTGCCTATCATGCCTTTCCACCGCTAACCAATAGCCAAGGTGAGCCAACGGGTGCGATGTATGGTGTGTTGAACATGCTGCGTAGCTTGATAATACAGTATAAGCCAAGCCATGTTGCGGTTGTGTTTGACGCTAAAGGTAAAACATTCCGTGATGAGTTGTATGAGGAATACAAATCTAATCGTCCTCCAATGCCAGATGATCTGCGTGAACAAATAGCGCCTTTACATGAGATGGTGCAAGCAATGGGTTTACCCTTGTTATCTATTTCAGGTGTGGAAGCGGATGATGTTATTGGAACATTGGCACTAAAAGCGGCGGCTGATGGGCGTGATGTCCTAATAAGCACCGGCGATAAAGATATGGCGCAATTAGTGACGCCAAAGATCACGCTGATTAACACCATGACCAACGTTATTTTGGGTCCTGATGAAGTTAAAGAAAAATATGGCGTTCCTCCTGAACTGATTATTGATTTCCTCGCATTGATGGGCGATTCATCGGATAACATCCCTGGTGTCCCCGGTGTTGGTGAAAAAACCGCACTAGGTCTTCTACAAGGGCTTGGTAGTTTAGATGATATCTATCAACAGCTTGATAATATTGCAACATTGAGTTTCCGTGGCGCTAAAACACTTGGCGCTAAAATGGCAGAGCATGAGAAAGTGGCAAAACTTTCTTATAAGCTGGCAACGATTAAAACTGATGTTGAACTCGATAAAACGTTTGATGATTTAGTGGTTAATGAGCCAAATTTAGATCAATTATTAGAGATGTTCACGCGTTATGAATTTAAACGCTGGATAAGTGATCTTCAAAATGGTGGCTGGTTAGCACAACGCAGTACACACAAAGTTGCAGTGCCTTACACCTCAGAAGCTGTTAAACCCAAAGAAGCACCTGTATCAGCTAATTTTCCTGTTATTACACAAGAGAATTATGAAGCTGTCTTAACGCATGAAAGTCTGGCGCGATGGGTTGAGCTTCTCAAAAAAGCACCTGCATTTGCATTCGATACAGAAACGGATAGCTTAAATAATATTGATGCTCGTTTAGTGGGATTATCATTTGCTATTGAGCCGGGTAAAGCCGCTTATATTCCACTACGTCATGAGTATTTAGATGCGCCAGACCAACTTCCTGTTAATGAAGTGCTAGAGGCATTAAAACCCATTTTAGAAGATAAAAATATTTTAAAAATTGGGCAAAACTTGAAGTTTGATCGTGGCATTATGGAAAATGAAGGTATCGAATTAAACGGTATTCATTTTGATACGATGTTGGAGTCTTACGTATTAAATAGCGTGAGTAATCGACATGATATGGATACTTTGGCTGAAAAACATTTAAACCATAAAACCACGACATTTGAAGAGATCGCGGGTAAAGGTAAAGGTCAACTCACCTTTAACCAAATTGAGGTTGAGCAAGCGACGTTATATGCGGCTGAAGATGCCGATATCACTTTATTACTCCATCAAGCGCTATATCCTCAAATAGACGCTATTGAGCCTCTTAAGCATGTTTACCGCGATATCGAAATGCCATTAGTTCCTGTGCTTTCTAGAATGGAACGCAAGGGAGTATTAATTGATGCTCAAGTGTTAGCTGTTCAATCTCAAGAAATTACACAACGTTTGGCTGAAATTGAAAAAGAGACGTTTGCGTTAGCTGGACAAGAGTTTAATCTCTCTTCACCTAAGCAGTTACAAGAAATTTTATTTGATAAATTGCAATTGCCAGTTATCAAGAAAACCCCGAAAGGGGCGCCATCTACCAATGAAGAAGTATTAGAAGAATTAGCACATAGCCATGAATTGCCTCGCTTAATCTTAGAGCATCGTGGTCTTGCGAAACTGAAATCTACCTATACTGATAAATTACCATTGATGGTAAATAGTAAGACGAAGCGTGTACATACTTCATATCATCAAGCAGTGACGGCAACGGGGCGTTTATCTTCTCGTGATCCGAATCTTCAAAATATTCCAGTGAGAAATGAAGAAGGGCGTCGAATTCGCCAAGCATTTATTGCGCGTGAAGGTTTTAAAATTGTTGCTGCCGACTATTCACAAATTGAATTACGGATCATGGCACATTTATCGCAAGATAAAGGTTTGTTAGATGCCTTTGCTCAAGGTAAAGATATTCACCGTGCAACTGCATCTGAAGTGTTTGGTATACCTTTAGAAGACGTCACCTCTGAGCAACGTCGTAGTGCGAAAGCGATCAACTTTGGTCTTATTTATGGCATGAGCGCATTTGGCTTATCGCAACAGATTGGTGTTGAGAGAAGAGAAGCTCAGCGTTATATGGATCTCTATTTTGAACGTTATCCAGGTGTCTTGGACTATATGGAGCGCACACGTAAACAAGCTTCTGAACAAGGCTATGTTGAAACGTTAGATGGTCGTCGCCTCTATTTACCAGAAATTAATTCAAAGAATGCAATTCGTCGTAAAGCTTCAGAGCGTGAGGCGATTAATGCGCCAATGCAGGGTACCGCTGCGGATATTATCAAAAAAGCTATGATTGCTGTGGATAATTGGATTTGCAATGAATGTCCTGCTGATGTGCATATGATTATGCAAGTACACGATGAATTAGTGTTTGAAGTGCGAGAGTCTTACCTAGAGAACGCAAATATTATGATCCATAAATTGATGGAAAGCAGTATGGAATTAGCTATTCCGTTGAAAGTGGAAGTAGGTATTGGTAATAACTGGGATGAAGCACACTAGTTTTTAAGTATCGTTTTTAAATATTAAAAGGGCACAATGAAATACATTGTGCCCTTTATTTTTTATGTCAAAACTTATCAATATGTGAAAAAGAGATAAGTGAATAATTAAGCAACTTGCGAGTCTATCAGCTTGCTTAATTTCTTCTGTTTTTTCTCAATCCGTTGGCGTTTTAACGGAGATAAATGGTCAATAAAAAGTTTGCCATCAAGATGGTCTAACTCATGCTGAATGCAGCCTGCAAACAAATCAGCGGCTTCAAATTCAATTTCATCACCATTTCTATCCAATGCCTTAACCTTTAAGAAGCGGTAACGCTCTGTTGGGGCAAAAGAATCTGGAATAGATAGACACCCATCCATCATATCCATCACTTCATCTTCAGTGCTGATAATTTCAGGATTGATAAGTGCAATCGGTTGATCTCGGTTTTCAGAAACATCAATTACAACAATGCGTTTAGATACATTAATCTGAGGTGCTGCTAAGCCAATACCTCGTTCTGCGTACATGGTTTCGATCATGTCATCGATTAATGTGCGTATTTCGTCATCTACTTTTTCCACTGGTACTGCGACTCTGCGCAGACGCTCATCTGGAAAACGCAGGAGCGTTAATACAGCCATGGATACCTCATTTTATCGCTAATTACATATTTACTACGGTCTCGCAATAAGCGTATCACAAAATCATTAAGGATAAACCGCACCTTTTGTGTGATTTGTTCTATTTTTAATCATATTCACGTAAGTGATTAAAGTCTCATAATTATGTAATTAAACTACATTTATTTATGGTTTGAATACATAAACACATAGCTGAATCGTGTCTGCATGTGAAAAAAAATTACAAAAGGGCTTTTATTAACCAATAAAATAGAGTACATTATCTCTCGTAGGGTACAGAGGTAAGATGTTCTATCTTTCAGACCTTTTACTTCACGTAATCGGATTTAGCTGAATATTAGCTGCCCCAGTCGACTTTATTTCGACTGGGGCATTTTTTTATCTAAAATTCACTGAAGTGGTTTGTGCGAGAAGTGAAAGGGAAAAGTGATTTCCCTTTTATCAATAGAAGATCAGAACGCTATCGTTGAGAAAAAAGAAGATAATTAAGCGTTGTCATCATTTGTAGGCTGTTCTTCTGAGCCTGAAAACCATTCATTAAGTGTGTTACGTAGCTTATCAATGCCAATTTTTTTCAATGATGAAAAGTATTCTACGCGGATATCGCCTACTTTATTTGCCAGCTCTTCACGTACGCTCATTAACTGCTTTTTACGCGCGCCTGATGCGAGTTTATCCGCTTTAGTCAGTAAAACGAGAGTAGGAAGCTCTGAGCCCACAGCCCAGTCAATCATTTGCATATCGAGATCTTTTAATGGATGACGAATATCCATTAAAATAACCACACCTTTTAAGCACTCTCTTTTTTGTAGGTATTCACCTAAAGAGCGTTGCCATTTACGCTTCATTTCTTCAGGAACTTGGGCATAGCCGTAGCCTGGTAAATCGACTAAGCGTAAGCCTTCTTCAATTTGAAAAAGGTTGATTAATTGCGTACGGCCTGGGGTTTTACTGGTTCTGGCTAATCCATTTTGTTGGGTTAACGCATTTAAAGCACTGGATTTACCGGCATTAGAGCGACCCGCAAAGGCAATTTCAATTCCTGTATCTGGTGGTAAATGACGGATATCAGGTGCACTGATGATGAAATGTGCTTTTTGGTAATTAAATTGGGTCATTATGGTATAAACCTCTCTGAAATAATGCGGCTTTTCATGCATACTCATTTCAATTTTGCATGAAAATGAATATCTAAAATATTTATTTGCTCTATTTTGGCGCAATTTAATGACTTATAACAGTGCTTAAAAATTAAAATTTACCCTGTTATAACGTAATTAGACTTATTGAGCGTAAATAAAGGTAAATGATTGGCACTATTTACCTCAGCGAATTAGAATCGCTGCATATTAAGTAAGTTGTAGACTATTAAAGTAAAGGATCCCTGCATGTTAAAACGTTTTCTTGTCACCTTCGTTACCGCTTGCACTTTAACAACAGCGACTTTTGCAATGGCAACGGGAGAAACCTTCGTTAAATTAGTCACCTCTGAAGGCAATATTGAAATATCACTGGATAATAAAAAAGCCCCAATTACAACGAAAAATTTTATTCAGTATGTCGAAGATGGGTACTATAACGGCACCACTTTTCATCGTGTTATTCCTGGCTTTATGGTTCAAGGTGGTGGTTTTACTGCTGATTTACAGCAAAAACAAACCAGAGCGCCAATTAAAAATGAAGCCGACAATGGATTACGCAATGTAAAAGGTTCTATTGCCATGGCTCGCACATCAGATAAAGACAGCGCAACCAGCCAATTCTTTATTAATGTGGCTGACAATGCATTTTTAGATCACGGTCAACGTGATTTTGGCTATGCCGTATTTGGTAAAGTTGTGAAAGGAATGGATGTAGTTGATAAAATTTCACAAGCTCCAACTCGTAATATTGGACCTTACCAAAATGTGCCAGTAAAAACGGTCACTATTTTATCTGCGGAAGTCGTAAAACAATAAACGCATTATTAGGATAGGATATTTACTTATTCTAATAAGATAAAATGCATATAAACCGGAATGAATATTTTCATTCCGGGATTTTTAGTACAAAAAAATCTTTTTTATCCTTCCTTTTTTCGTGTGATCTCCTGCAATAAGTATTCACTACGCTATTAATCACTCTATTCATCATCAATTACCGTCATTCTTGTTATTGCGCAATAAATCAGCAGGTTTTCTTGCTTACTATTCATATTTTACACCTGTGCTATGATAATCGGCTTTGTTGTACCCAAGTCGGTTAAACAACGAGCTATTTTGGCAAATCTACACTCGCTTTAAAATAGTAATAAAATAGATAATGATAAGAAAATCAGTCGGATAGGCTAATATGCTGTTACTTATTGATAATTACGACTCGTTTACCTACAACCTCTATCAGTATTTCTGTGAATTGGGTGCTGAGGTTGTTGTTAAGCGTAACGATGAGATCGGACTTAAAGAGATAGAAAAGATGATGCCAGCACATCTTGTTATCTCGCCAGGACCTTGTACTCCTGATGAAGCTGGGATCTCTCTTGAGGCTATACAGCGGTTTGCCGGTGAAATTCCTATTCTTGGCGTTTGTCTCGGACATCAAGCGATAGGACAAGCTTTTGGTGCATCAGTTATCAGAGCACGAGAAGTGATGCATGGTAAAAATTCATTAATACATCATAATCAACAAGGTGTTTTTAAGGGACTTAATCGGCCTTTAAATGTGACGCGTTACCACTCTTTAGTGATTGATGCGACGACATTACCAGTTCCCTTTGAAGTGACGGCATGGAGCCAACATGATGGAAATGTTGATGAAATTATGGGAATTCGCCATCGTACTCTGCCAATTGAAGGGGTTCAATTTCACCCAGAAAGTATTTTAAGTGAACAAGGACATGAGCTATTAAATAATTTCCTTAAATATTAAATGGATAGCATTTAAATAGCGAAATAAAGCCTTTTTATACAAAACCACATTTGATTTTTTATTCATATTTAGTGATTATATTTTCATATTGAATATGAATAACGATCAGGTGGGGTAATGACAAAGCAAAGCATCAACCGGGCAACTTACGATCAAGTAATGTTGCCAATTTATTCACCCGCAGAATTTATTCCTGTCAAAGGGATGGGTAGCCGTGTTTGGGATCAGCAGGGAAAATCGTATATTGATTTTGCTGGTGGTATTGCTGTTTTAGCACTGGGGCATGCTCATCCTGCTCTTAATCAAGCCTTGAAAGAACAAAGCGAACAACTTTGGCATGTTAGTAATATTTTTACTAATGAACCAGCATTGCGTTTAGCACAAAAATTAATAGATAACACATTTGCAGAACGTGTCTTTTTTGCCAATTCAGGCGCAGAAGCGAATGAGGCAGCATTTAAGTTGGCTCGCCATTATGCCATCACTCGCCATAGTCCTTATAAAACTAAAATTATTGCTTTTCACCATGCATTCCACGGCAGAACACTGTTTACAGTATCTGTTGGTGGGCAACCTAAATATGCAGATGGTTTTGGCCCTAAGCCAGCAGATATCGTGCATATTCCTTTCAATGATTTAGAGGCGGTTAAAGCGGTTATTGACGACCATACTTGTGCTGTCGTATTGGAACCTGTGCAAGGTGAAGGTGGTGTCACGGCAGCAACACCTGAGTTTATGAGAGGGTTACGTGAATTGTGCGATAAGCATCAAGCTCTGCTTGTCTTTGATGAAGTACAAACAGGTATGGGACGTACAGGCAAGCTTTTCGCCTATATGAACTATGATGTGACACCAGACATTATTACCACTGCAAAAGCGCTAGGAGGTGGTTTTCCACTCAGTGCGATGTTAACAACACATGAAATAGCTTCTGTAATGGGCGTAGGGACTCATGGTACAACTTATGGTGGCAATCCATTAGCTTGTGCAGTGGGTAATGTCGCATTTGATTTAATTAATACACCTGAGGTACTTGAGGGTGTAGAAAAGCGCTATCAATGGATTGTGGATGAACTGGTGGCAATTAATCAAACGTACGATGTCTTTTCGCAAATCCGTGGACAAGGTTTATTGATCGGTGCGCAATTGGCACCACAATATAAAGGTAAAGCCAAAGAGTTACTCGGTCTTGCGGCCAAACATGGCTTAATGATGTTAAACGCAGGAGCAGATGTGATGCGTTTTACACCATCGTTAATTATTACCCAAGAAGAATTACAAGAAGGAATGGTGGCATTAAAAGCGGCTATTGCGGAATTTGTAAAAGGGTAGTGCGGACTATAAACCCCATCTATAAGGATGGGGTTTATACAGATTGTATCATCAATAGCCCTTTTATTGGGCTATTGTTTGTTCGGGGTAGGGAAACTTAGCGAGTCCCGTAAACGACGATAGTTTTACCGTGTGCTGAGATCAGGTTTTGATCTTCTAGCATTTTGAGAATACGGCCTACAGTTTCGCGTGAACAACCAACGATTTGACCAATTTCCTGACGTGTAATTTTAATTTGCATGCCATCAGGATGCGTCATGGCATCGGGTTGTTTTGCTAAGTTTAGTAAGGTTTGTGCAATACGGCCTGTAACATCAAGGAAAGCAAGGTTACCTACTTTTTCTGATGTTGTTTGTAATCTGTTCGCCATTTGAGCAGAAAGGCGCATCAGAATATCAGGGTTAACCTGAATTAATTGACGGAATTTTTTATAGGAAATTTCTGCTACTTCACAGGCTGTTTTTGCTCTAACCCATGCACTACGTTCTTGATCTTCTTCAAATAATCCAAGTTCACCGATGAAATCCCCCTGATTTAGGTAGGAGAGGATCATTTCTTTTCCTTCTTCATCTTTAATAAGAACAGCCACGGAACCTTTAACAATATAATAAAGTGTTTCCGCTTTCTCACCTTGGTGGATCAGCGTGCTCTTGGATGGATATTTGTGAATATGGCAGTGTGACAAAAACCATTCAAGAGTCGGGTCTGTTTGCGGCTTGCCGAGAACCATTCGCGTTATCCTCTGTACGTTAAATGCAGCCTTTCAAAACGGATAGGTTCCCTTTTGATACAGCGTGCTTAAAAATCCTATCTTTACCTATTAACTTCCTGAGAACACGGTAAGTTAATATGGAGTAGATTATAATAAATGAGAAAATAATGCATTGATCTTAACCACTATCATCAAGCAGATATTGTTTTTAACACAATTAGTGCATTAAGTCTCGTTTTACGCAGTCAGCATAATAAACCTATTTGCTAATTGCTAGTTGAATTATGAGAATGTACTCTTTTAGTTTCTGTCATCTTTAGGGGAAAATAAATGGAAGCGAGAGTTAAGTGGGTAGAAGATTTATCTTTTGTCGGTGAGTCTTCTTCTGGCCATCAAATCATGATGGATGGAAATTCAGGTGATAAAGCACCAAGCCCAATGGAAATGGTATTAATTGCTGCGGGTGGGTGTAGCGCTATTGATGTTGTGAGCATTTTACGTAAAGGTCGTCACCAAGTGACTGATTGTGAAGTGAAATTAACATCAGAAAGACGCGAAGAAGCCCCTCGTCTATTTACTGATATTAATTTGCATTTTATTGTTTCAGGTAAAGAATTAACGGATAAAATCGTAGAACGAGCTGTTCAATTATCCGCAGAAAAATATTGTTCTGTTTCTTTAATGCTAGGAAAAGCAGCCAATATTACGCATTCATTTGAAATAAAAGATGCTGACTAATTTTGATATTTTAAAATAAAGTTTAATTCGAAAAATAATATCCCTTAATTAATGGGATATTATTTTTATAGAGATAAATTTTATTTTGGTTAACTTATCTTTTCGCCATTTAATAATTTTTTGACTAATGGCGCCATAATTAATTCCATCGCTAATCCTAATTTCCCTCCCGGTACAACAATAGTATTTATTGTTGACATAAATGAGCCATGCAACATCGCAAGCAAATAGGGAAAATCAATATCGGTTAAGCCTCGAAAACGAATAACAATAAAGCTTTCATCGAGAGTGGGGATTGCTTTGGCAGAAAAAGGGTTTGAAGTATCAACCGTTGGAACTCGTTGGAAGTTAATGTGAGTGCGTGAGAATTGAGGAATAATATAGCTAATATAATCATCCATTGAACGTACAACCGAATCTCTTACCGCCTCTTGTGAGTGTCCTCTTTCTGTGGTGTCTCGAATAAGCTTTTGTATCCACTCTAGGTTTACGATAGGGACAACACCCACTAGTAAATCAACATGTTGTGCGACATTGTGCTCATTGGTGACAACGCCCCCGTGTAACCCTTCATAAAAGAGAACATCGGTATTATTTGGCAAAGGCTCCCAAGGTGTAAATGTACCCGGTAATTGGTTGTAGGGAGTGGCTTCATCATAAGAGTGTAGATACTTGCGAGATTGACCTTGTCCTGTATCACTATACTGACTTAAGGTCTTACTCAGTAAGCTAAAATCATTTGCTTCAGGGCCAAAATAACTGATATGTCTACCTTGTTCTCTGGCTTTTCTTATCGCCATATCCATTTCAGGACGGGTATAGCGATGGAAACTATCTCCATCAATCAATGCAGCATTTGCATTGAGTTGTTGGAATATCTTACGAAAAGCTTGGCTTGTTGTGGTAGTTCCTGCACCACTTGAGCCAGTCACTGCGATGATAGGATGCTTGATTGACATAGGTTATCCTTTTGCTAAATAAGGTTGGCCCTTATTGACGGCGATACATCGCTTGCTTTGAATAACTAACCAGAGCGAAACTGCGATGCCGGCATAATATTGACGCTCTCATGAAGTTCTGACCAAACCAATACGGCTTCACCGGATTTAAGTTGTTTTTTTACGTCGGCGACTTTTTGTTCAAGCGTTTTCTCTTGGATACCATAATCAGTGCCTTCTCGTAAAACAAAACTTTCAATAAGATTATCAAGTGTCTCTGTAGAAAGCTCATTCCAAGGAATTATCATTTGGTTTTCTCCAAATAAGCGGATAACCAGTCAGGTATTCGGCTTTCAAGCCACATCACGGGTTTAGAAAGTTTTCCACTTACAAAACCGACATGCCCACCAAACTCGGTGAGTTGATATTCAATGTTATTTGGTAAGGTTGTGATATCAGGAATAACATCCGCAGACATAAAAGGATCATCTTTCGCGTGAATAATCAGTGTTGTTTTCTTTATTTTATTTAATAAAGGTAATGCACTGCATTGGCGATAATAATCTAACGCATCTTTAAACCCGTGAATTTTAGACGTGATAAGATCGTCAAATTGACGTAGTTTTTTAATGGATTTTATCGTCAATAAGCTGATTGGTAATGATTCAGGATAGCGAATAAGCTTGCGTGTCGCGTTATTTTTCAGCTCTTTTAACAGATACCATTGATAAAAACGAGAAAAGCCATGTTCAATTTTTGTTGAGCATGGTTCTAGCATTAATGGTGCAGAGACAATAACGGCAGCATCTACAACCGCATTTTCACCGCTTTCTGCGAGATAATAGGCAAGCATATTTCCACCAAGAGAGTAGCCAACGGCGGCTGTTGGTTGCTCACCAAATTCCTTTTTCAACCAATTTAAGAAGTAGCGAGCATCTTCCGTTTCACCTGAGTGATAAATGCGCTTTTGTCTATTGGGTTCACCACTACATCCTCTAAAGTGCATCACAACGCTTAGCCAGCCTCTCTCTTTTGCTGCGGCCAACATGCCGTGAGCATAAGGGCTACTAAATCCACCTTCTAAGCCATGAAAAATGACTAAGCGCGGTTTATTGAGTGCAGTTGTCGGATCTTCACTCCACGCTAAATCGACAAAATCGTTGTCTGGGAGATTGAGTCGTTGCCAATGTGGCGTAAGTTGTGGCGTCCTACGTACAATTCTTGGTAAGAGCGTTTGTAAATGTGGATTTTTAGCCCAACGCATTGGATTAAAGTATTGAGACATATTTTCCGTCTATCAAAATGAATTAACACTTGTTTGCTAAATAACATACTGCTATTTTCGGTGAAAATAAAACATCTGTCACATCTTTGAGCACTTATAATGACAATTAGTCTGATTTCATCGTTAGCTATTTTCCTATTTATTGCTGCTATCACGCCTGGACCCAACAACTTATTGCTTACTTCATCAGGTGCTAATGTAGGTTTTAAAAGCTCATTAAAGCTGATGGCTGGCATTATGCTAGGTATGCAATGTGTTTTGCTGAGTTCTGCATTTGGTGTTGCCGCATTATTAATAATTTATCCTGCACTGCATATTGGATTGAAGGTAGTCGGGAGTGCGTATCTGCTTTGGCTTGCTTGGAAAACAGCAACATCATCTTATCAGCGTTTAGATATTCCAGCAAAAACGCCCCAAGCAGTAAGCTGGTTTCAAGGCGGATTATTGCAATTTCTAAATCCAAAAGCGTGGATGATGGGATTAGGTGCAGTAGGAAGCTTCAGTTTATCGGGCGATGCTTATTTTAGCTCTGTTATTGCTATTAGTATTGTTATGGTTATTGTTAATTTCGTTGCCGGTATTGTTTGGATATTAGGCGGAACATTAATTAGTCTATTTTTACAAAGCAGACAGTCTTGGTTTATTTTTAATATCTTGATGGGATTATTAACGGCACTTTGTGTACCTTTGATTTGGATAGGGTAAATTAAAAAACATTTATAAATCAATAGATAAATTAACTTTCTTGATTAAAGTGATGTTTTTTTAAGTTTGGTTGAAATGATCTTTCTGAATGTGTATCAAAAAAAGAGCATTAATCTATCAAAAGAGAGATCTGCGATCATCTGTCATCTTTATTATGTATGTTACAGTGTCAATCATATAAAAGGCTTATTGGTTTTGGGGTTTTACTCTTTTTAATATCCGTCTTTTTATTTAAATATGTCGTTTAACCTATTTTTATATCATTAAAAATAAAAATAATTCCGCCATGAAGGAATTATTTATTCCTTATTACTGTTTGTAATTAAAGGTTTTTTATTGTGTTAATGTTTTTAAAATGTGTTTTATATTGTCATTTAGTTAATTATTATGTTTAAAAACGCAATTTTGCTGAATATAAGTATATTCAGTTTATATCGTGTTGTTGACTAAGAAGAATAAATTATTATTTAAAATTGGAAAAAATTAAATTAAGTATTATAAAATATAGAGGTTAATGTGTGAGAGATTGAATAAAAAGAGTCAATATAACGTTATTATAAGAACAAGTATTTCGATAATAATATTACTTTTTTTATGATTTATTGTATCTCATATTTTGTTTCTAATTGATTTTATTCTAAAAACTTAATTACTTTAGGTATTAAACGTTTTATCAAAATTATTCCATATATAACTATATTGTACTCGAAGTGGATATTGTCATTATGCCAACATTAACGAAAATTGCGTGGATCAAGCCTGGTATGGCGACAAATCAACGTAAAATAGCGGATTATATTTTAGAGAACCCAGAAAAAACGGTCACTCTTTCATCACAGCAACTTGCTGAAACAATGGGTGTGAGTCAATCAGCTATTGTTAAATTTAGCCAAAAAATTGGATTCAAAGGTTTTCCTTCTTTGAAGCTTGCAATTAGCGAAGATCTTGGGCGAAAAAATGCAAATACTGGGCAGGATCCTAGCATATTACATAATCAGATTGGCTCTGAAGATAGCTTAGTTGTAATAGCTCAAAAACTTGCTCAAGAGAAGAATAATTCTATCAGTGATACCACTCGCCAAATTAATTACCTTCATTTTGAAAAGGTGATCCAGCTTATTGATGAAGCTCAGCGAGTTCAGATTATTGGTATTGGTGGTTCAGGGTTAGTCGCAAGAGACTTAAGTTATAAATTACAGAAAATAGGAATAACCACTCTGATTGAAACAGATCATCATGTTCAGATATCTGTTGCTCAAATGTTAAGTTCAAAGGATTTACAGATAGTTATTTCTTATAGTGGCAAAAGAAAAGATATGTTAGTTGCGGCCTCTGTGGCTAAAAAACAGGGAGCAAAAATCATTGCTATTACAGGAGAAAAACACTCTCCATTAGGAAGAATTTCTGATTATATATTAGAAACAATTGCGGATGAAGGTGAGTGGCGAAGCGCTTCAATCTCTTCACGTACAGCACAAAATACGATCACTGACCTTATTTTTATGGCGTTATTAAAGAAACGTGATGAGTGTGCGAAGACATTAGTGCTAAGTTCACAGGCATTAATTAATAGCCTTGATAATTAAAAATTTTGAACTGATTCAAAAAACTAATATTTAAATGTAGGTATTTACACTTATTACTAAAGTTATTCTCCTAACGGCCGAAACGATAGTTATTTAGGCAGTCTTTTTTTGTTGAGATATTTTAATTTCAATGTCGAGGAGAGTAACTAATGCGTAACAATCAACCGGTGACACAGCGAGAATACCCGGTATCTGAAAACGCAACACTGATGTCGACGACAGATCTTGATGGCAATATTATTTATGCCAACGAGGATTTCGTCGAAGCCAGTGGGTTTTCAGTCGAAGAGTTGGTGGGGAAACCCCATAATATTGTCCGGCATCCAGATATACCTTCAGAAGTCTTTAAGGATATGTGGAGAACTTTAAAGCAAGGCGAGGTTTGGACTGGGATCGTTAAAAATCGGCGTAAAAATGGGGATCACTATTGGGTAAGGGCAAACGTCACTCCCATTATACGTCAGGGTAAAATTCAAAGTTTTATGTCAGTAAGGACGGCGGCAAAAAAAGAGGAAATAGCACAAGCCTCAGCACTTTATGCCGCATTTAATCAAGGTAAATATCCTTCACACACGTTTTTAAAAGGCGCTTTTGTTTATAAAGGATGGCAACGTTGGCGCTCATGGAATCAAACAATTTCATTAAAAAAACGACTCCGTCTTTTTATCCTCTTACCCTTACCTTTTATGTTGTTAAGTGCATGGTTTGCAGGCTTATCAGGTAATGCGCTTTTTATTCATATCGCGATTTTGCTGATATTACTGATGGTTAATGAACGCGTTCTCTATTTTCAAATTGTTAAGCCAATTAGACTACTTAATGAGCAAGCGAATCGAGTTGCAACTGGCGATGAACATAATGTTACATATATAAATCGCATCGATGAAGTCGGCATGACACAGCGTTCAGTTAATCAATTAGGACGTATGTTCCGTTGGCTGGTTAGTGATGTGAGTCATCAAATTCATCAAGTCGATATCTCTTGTGATCAATTAGCCGCAGGTAATCGCGATCTGTATGTGAGAACAGAGCAAACCGCCAGCAATGTTGAAGCAACCGCTTCAACAATGAATGAATTAACCACGGCGGTAAGCAGTAATAGTGAAACGGCAGGGCAGGCAAACAATCTTTCTAATATCACTTGTGAGGCAGCGATAAAAGGAGGTAGTGCAATGGATAATATCGTTACTACAATGAATGATATTGCGAAAAGCTCTGATCGTATTAGTAATATCATTGGTGTTATTGATAGCATTGCCTTCCAAACGAATATCCTTGCACTTAATGCATCTGTAGAAGCGGCAAGAGCGGGTGAGCAAGGTCGAGGTTTCTCGGTAGTGGCAACAGAAGTAAGAGAATTGGCACAGCGTAGTGCCGAAGCAGCGAAAGAGATCAAAGCATTGATCAATGCCTCAAGTAGCAATATCAAAGTTGGTTCAAAGCAGGTCAATGAAACTGTCGGAACAATGGAAGATATTGTGGTACATGTTAAAAATGTGACCGATTTAATTGGTGAAATCAGTCTCGCATCCACAGAGCAAAGTGCAGGTTTAAAAGAGCTTGGTCGCGCTGTTGAAAAATTGGAATCGATAACGCATGAAAATGCGAATTATGTTTCGAAAGCTTCAATGATTTCAGGTGAAATGAAAGTACAAACTAACTACTTAGTTAGTGCAATCAATGTATTCCATTAATTTGTCATTATTTAAGAAGTAAAAGAAAAAGACACCTACTAAAAATAGGTGTCTTTGTGTTTATCTAAATCACGTTTTTATCATGATCAAATCAATGGATTAAAAGCTTGTCCAATCATCATCTTCATCGTTATTTACAGTTGCGGTTCCTTTTGCCGATTTTTTCTCTTTCACTTCATCTTTGACTGTATTTTTTATCTTCTCATTTTTTGTATGTAGTGATGTTTCAGATGAGAACGGTTTTTCTATGACTTTGTGTTGTGCCTTTTTATTGAACTGTTCACTTTCAGCCGTTTTAAACTGTTCAACGATTTGTTCAAGATTACCTGCTTCTTCAGTCAATAAGCTGGCAACAGAGGAAGATTGCTCAACCATCGCCGCATTTTGCTGTGTTGCCTTATCCATTTCAGTGACTGCAAGAGAGACTTGAGTAATGCCTCGAGTTTGTTCTTCTGATGCAGATAAAATTTCAGTCATTGAATCTTCAACATGTTTTACGGATGTCAGTATTTCGCACATAGAAATACTGACTTGCTCAACAAGATCATTACCATGGCGAACACGGCTAATAGAGGCATCAATTAACTCTTTAATTTCCTTTGCAGCTTCGGCACTGCGTTGTGCTAATTCTCTTACTTCTGTTGCCACTACGGAGAAACCCCGACCTTGTTCACCTGCTCTGGCGGCTTCAACCGCAGCATTTAATGATAAAATATTGGTTTGAAAAGCGATGCTATTGATAACAGCAGTGATCTCACCAATTTTTTGTGAGCTATCAGCAATGTCAGTCATCGTTTTCACCATTCTATTGGTGACATCGCCCCCTTTACTGGCAATATTGGAAGTTTGGCTGATAAGGTGTGAAACTTCACGAGCACTTTCTGTATTATTTCTCACTGTTGCTGTGAGTTGTTCCATACTTGATGCTGTTTCTTCTAATGCGCTCGCTTGCTCTTCGGTACGACAAGAAAGATCGGTATTCCCTGCGGATAACTCTTGAACACCAGTATAAATATGATGACTTGTTCCTCGGATCGCATTCACAATTAATGACAGTTCGGTACGCATATATTGAATACCTGTAATTAATTGGTCGATTTCATTATTTCCTTTTGCTGTGACATCTTTATTTTCTAATAAATTTCCTTGTGAAATTTCCGACATATAATCGACAATTTGATTGATACGTAAAACAATATTTCGACGTATCCAAAGTACAACAAGGACAGTGAAAAGAATAAAAACAAACATAAAGACAAAAGCTAACACCAAGGTACGTTCATAATTACCTTGAGCTGCTTTTATTGCGTGAGTAACAACGTTATCACTGAGGTAATCTGTTGCTTCATAAAGGGATTGAGTGAAGCGTTCATTGGTATTATGTGCATAAAGAGATTGAAAACCGTAGTAATCGCGTATCTCTAGACATGATGCAAGTTGGTCAAGATCGTAAAGCACACGATTAAAGAGCTTTTTCATACCCTCTATTTTTTCGGGATCAAAATTAGCTTCTTCAGTAGCAGTGAAGTACTCGGTAATAATACGTATAACTTCTTGTTTTCTTTTTGGATAAGAGGTAAGAAAGTCAGAGATCTTATTTTCTGCAATATCGGGTGTGAGATGAGCGTCAAACATAACATTTAGCATATCTTCACGTAATTTATTTAACTCAGCATAACCATAATCCATCGTTTTTATCTGTTCAAAGCCATTTGCTAATTGTGAGATCCGCTTATTTGTTAAACTCGCGTCACGGATACTCATTGCACCAGAAAAAAGTTGAATGGCGCAAAACAGTATTAAGATAAACATTAAACCATTAGATATTTTTATTCGTTTCAGCATAGCCTTACCTATTTAATTGGTTTGTAGGACACACAGCAAGGAGCGATAACTATTTATCAATTAAACTTATTCGGCTCAATGTTTAAAAACTTTACCTTTTCTACTCTGTTTGATAGTAAAAACGACTTATATTTCTTTTTTTAGCTTTAATTGTCAGCTAATGGCTAAAATTTTCTAATGATTAATAGAAAAGACTATAAGTATATTAACTTACTTATTTTTTGTGTTAATTGTTAAAATATAAATATTAATAATGATTTATTAAGCATTAAAATGATAATAAGCAGTATTTTATTTTTATTTATCTTTTTGTCTTATGATAAGCACAATAAAATTATCGCTTTCATAAATACTCTTAATATTTCTTAAAAAATGCTTTTATTTCGTATGAAAAACGATCTGTTTTTTTGTGTTTATGTGCGGTGAGATCAGAAATACTCCCAGAAAAATGACTGGGAGTAGGGGAGGGTGAGGTTTTGTTATATGTTCTGGACTATTTTTTACACCGCTATCTCTCTCGATGTTGGGTGAGAAAGATAATTAAAAGCTTTCCCAATTATCGTCTGTTTCGTGATTATTGGTTTTGATTGTGGGGGTTTTAAGTGTTTCAGTGTCTTGCGATTTAGCTGAAAATGCGGGCAATTTAGCTTTAGCGGGTGCGACTTTTTCGTGTTCCACTTTAAATGTATTCACAATCGTATCCAACATACTTGCTTGTTCACTTAATGTGGCGGAAGCAGCCGTTGATTGTTCAACCATCGCCGCATTTTGCTGGGTTGCTTTATCCATCTCATTAACAGCAAGGCTGATTTGTGCAATACCCCGCGTTTGCTCTTCTGATGCAGATAAAATTTCCTTCATCGAACCTGAAACATGATTAACAGATGTAACAATCTCACCCATTGATAAACTAACTTGTTCGACGAGATCATTACCTTGTCTAACACGTAATATTGTCGATTCAATAAGCTCTTTGATCTCTTTCGCCGCTTCTGCACTGCGCTGTGCTAAGTTGCGAACTTCACTGGCAACAACAGAGAAACCACGACCTTGTTCGCCCGCTCTTGCCGCTTCAACAGCAGCGTTAAGGGCTAATATATTGGTTTGGAAAGCAATATCATCAATAACCGCAGTGATTTCACCAATTTTTTGTGAGCGATCGGCAATGTCGGTCATTGTCATAACCATCTTATTACTATGTTCACCGCCTTGTACGGCAATATCAGCAGTGCTCATAACGAGCTCTGTTACTTCACGAGCGCTTTCCGTGTTATTACGAATAGTTGCGGTCATTTGCTCCATGCTGGATGCCGTTTCTTCTAATGCGCTGGCTTGCTCTTCAGTTCGGCTTGATAAGTCATTATTACCCGCAGCAATCTCTTGTACGCCAGTGTAAATAGTTGCACTAGTATTGCGAATAGAGCTTACCATCTCTTTTAATTGAGCACGCATTTGCTGTAAGCCAAGCATGAGCTGATCGATTTCAGTCTTACCTGAAATATCGCTATCAATGCGACTGACTAAATCACCTTTAGCAATCGTTTCTTGATAGGTGATCATTTGGTTAATGCGCACAATAATGTATTTGCGGATCCAAATAAGAACTAAGGTGGTAAAGATGAGGAAGATACCCATAAAGAGTGATGCTACCCACAACATGCTGTGGTAATTATCTTCTGCTTCAATGACTGAAGGGTTAACAACTTCATCGGTAATAAAGTCTGTGGCTTCATACAGGGAATTCGTGAAGTTAGTGTTTGCTGGGCTTTTTAAAATTAAACGAACCGCGTTAGTGTTACGTTCACTTAAATACTGCGCCAGTAAATCAAGATCAGCTCGGCTTTTTTGATAGAGCTGTTTGATTTGCGCCATACGTTGCTGATCGAAACCTGTTTGCGCAGATAGCTCAACATATTCATTCATCAATGCATCAACTTGCGCTTTACGTGCAGGCATAGTTTGCATAAATGCAGTGATATTCGCATCCTCGGCTTGAGGGTTTGAAATATAACTAAATGCTTGTGCAATAATATCAGTACGTAATGTATTCAACTCCGCATAGGTATTATCCATGGTACGTAGTTGATCGAAACTGTATGAAATTCTTTTAAGAGTATTTTGAGTCTGGTAGGCATCGTGAATGCTTTGTACTCCAGAAATGATCTGAATAATACAAAACAGAGTCAGGACACACATTAAACCTTGAGAGATTTTAATTCGTTTTAACATAACCCTACCTATTAGCTTTGCCTTTTCGTTGGTAAGTGGGAGGTCCACTTAGCAGAATGATTAATTCGGCTGGAATGTTAAAAACTTTAGCGTGAAAGAATTTATTTCCCTTACTTAATATAAATAGGTAGAAAATAAACGTTAGATGATTATTTTGATTGGGTTATTTTTAGATAGAGTGAGATTATGTTTTGTGTAAATCGTGCTATTGTAAAATGATATAAATACTGTAAGTGAAATGAATTGTATAAATTTTCAGAATGAATTGAAGAGCAAAAAGAAAGGAACTATTTCGCTTAAAATAGTTCCTTTTTTAATGAATCGGGTTGTATTACTGGGCTTCAAATGTGTTTGTCATTTCTTCCAGTGTTTCTTGTAACTCCATCCACTCCATTTCCACTTCTTCTAGTGCAGATTTCGCAACACCTTGTCGGCTTAAGCAATCAGAAAGCTCATTTTTACGGCTAGTATCATAAATACCACTATCAGAAAGAGCAGTTTCGATATCACTAAGTTCTTGGCTTAATTTATCCATCTTGCTTTCTAATGTTGTGAGTTTCTTGCGTAAAGGCTGGGTTTGTTGTCTAAACTCAGCTTCTTTACGTTTTTGCTCTTTTTTATCTTGAGCACTTAAATTGGTGGTTGTCGTAGTATTGTCGTTATCTTGTTGGCTTTTATTTGCCTGTGTCTCTTGACGATTTTGATCAACTAACCATTGTTGGTAATCATCAAGATCGCCATCAAATGGTTCAACTTGACCATCGTGTACAAGATAGAGATCGTCAGTGGTAGAGCGTAATAAATGCCTATCATGCGATACAACAACAATTGCCCCTTCAAAGCTAATTAGAGCTTGGGTTAGTGCTTGGCGCATATCTAAATCAAGGTGGTTTGTTGGTTCATCCATTAATAGCAAGTTAGGACGTTGCCAAACTAAGAGTGATAAGACTAAACGTGCCTTTTCACCGCCAGAAAATTGACCACAAGCATCCGTGACTTTATCGCCATGAAAACCGAAACCGCCCAAGTAATCACGTAGTTTTTGTTCAGTTTCTTTGGGCGCCAAACGAGCTAAATGCTGTAGTGCCGATTCATCAGAGCGTAAAAACTCCAATTGATGCTGGGCAAAATAACCAAGTTTAATGCCTTTAGAAAGAGCCAATTTCCCCCGTAACGGTTGAATTTCGCCTGCAAGTAATTTTATCAGTGTCGATTTACCTGCACCATTGCGCCCTAATAATCCAATACGTGAGCCGGGAACTAAATTGAGTTTGATGTCATTAAGAATAACTTTTTCACCATAACCCGCGCTGACTTTCTCCATTGATAAAAGAGGATTAGGTAAGCTTTCAGGTTGGCGGAAACTAAATTGGAATGGGTTATCTGAATGTGCAGGAGCAACGCGTTCCATTCGTTCAAGCATTTTTACACGGCTTTGAGCTTGTTTTGCTTTTGTCGCTTTCGCTTTAAATCTATCTATAAAACTCTGTAAGTGTGCAATTTTGGCTTGTTGATTCTCAAACAAAGCTTGTTGTTGCGCGAGTTTGGTTGCACGCTGCATTTCAAATGAAGAGTAGTTACCTGAATATTCAAAGATTCTTTCTTGCTCAATATGCAAGATTTTATCCACGATCGGATCAAGAAAATCACGGTCATGGGAAATTAAAATAAGTGTGCCTGTGTAGCTTTTTAGCCATTTTTCTAGCCAAATTACAGCATCTAAATCTAAGTGGTTGGTGGGTTCATCGAGTAGCAGTAAATCAGATCGACAAATCAGCGCTTGTGCTAAGTTTAAACGCATCCTCCAGCCACCTGAAAATGATTTTACAGGTTCATTAAGTTGCTGTTGGCTAAAACCTAAACCATTCAGTAAGGTCGCTGCACGAGATTGTATTGTCCATGCATTAATTGCATCTAATTGCCCGTGTATCAGTGCAATAGCGTGACCATCGTTTATTTCGTTAGCTTTTTGTAATCGTTGTTCTAACTGACGGTATTCTCTATCACCATCAATAACATAATCAATAGCTGGTACATCAAGTGCAGGTGTTTCTTGGTTAACCCATGCCATTGACCATGTACTAGGATAGGTGACATTGCCTGCTTCAGCTTGAAGTTCACCTTTTAATAAAGAAAGTAATGTGGTTTTGCCACAGCCATTTTTACCAACTAGACCAATTTTTTGCCCTGGATTAATGGTTGCACTGGCATTGTCCAGTAACACTCTGACACCACGGCGAATTTGCAAAGAAGAAAAAACAATCATAAATATCGTCTATTAAGAGTATGTAAATTAATATATAGAGTAAGTTGTTCGTAACTGTTGGTCACAATGCGTGCATGGTAACGGAAAAAATGGTTTCTGACACGTTTTGTAAGGAGGAATGATGTCAAACGCATCAAATGTATTACTGGTGTATGTTCATCCCGAACCGCGCCAATCAATCGCCAATAAAGCGTTATTAAATGCGGTGAGGGATTTAGAGAATATAACTATCCATGATTTATATGCTATTTATCCTGATTTTTTTATTGATATACACCATGAACAATCTTTGCTGTGTAAACATCAAGTGATCGTTTTTCAATTTCCATTGCAAACATATAGTTGCCCTGCGTTATTAAAAGAGTGGCAAGATAGAGTGTTAACTCGCCCATTTGCTAACAAAGCAGGTAGAGCACAATTAAAGGGTAAGTCATTTCGTTGTGTTATTACAACGGGAGAGCCTGAGCAGGCTTATCAACATGATGGGAAAAATCACTACACACTCACAGAATTATTACGCCCCTTTGAATTAATGGCAGAAATGTGTGGTATGCGCTGGTTATCACCAATGATTGTGTATTCAGCAAGACAACAATCTAAAACAACACTGACTCATATCAGTGAAGCTTATCGCCATTGGTTAAGTGCGCCACTTGAAGGGGAGCAAGCTTAATGGAAGATAATTGGATGATTAAAGCTGTGCTCTTTTTCCTGTGTGCGGCCGTGGTTATGGTGCCTATTGCACAGCGCCTTAAAATTGGTGCGGTACTCGGTTATTTAATTGCTGGTATTGCCATTGGTCCTTGGGGTTTAGGGCTGTTTAAAGATGTCGATAACATCTTACATTTTGCTGAATTAGGTGTGGTCTTTTTAATGTTCCTTATTGGTTTGGAATTAAATCCAGCCAAATTATGGGAATTGAGGCGTGCCATTTTTGGTGTTGGTTCAATGCAGGTGGTATTAACCGCCTCTATTTTTTCAGGACTCATTCTCGTTTTCACTTCTTTCTCGTGGCAGGCAGCCGTTATTGGTGGATTAGGTATTGCGATGTCTTCTACTGCGATGGCATTGCAACTTATGAACGAGAAAGGAATGAACCATAATGAAGGTGGGCAATTAGGTTTTGCTGTTTTACTTTTCCAAGATATGGCGGTTATTCCTATCCTTGCCGTTATTCCTTTGTTAGCTGGAGAAACGGCAAGCAGTGATTGGTATCGTATTGGCGTGAAGGTGGCTGCTTTTGCTGGGTTACTGATTTGTGGTCGTTATTTATTACGCCCATTCTTACGCTTAGTTGTGAAATCAGGCGTAAGAGAAGTTTTTACAGCTGCTGCGTTACTTGTGGTATTGGGTGCTGCTATTTTTATGGAAACCCTAGGCTTTTCAATGGCTATGGGAACCTTTATTGCGGGAGTGTTATTGGCAGATTCAGAATATCGACATGAATTAGAGATCTCCATTGAACCTTTTAAAGGTCTACTTTTAGGACTCTTTTTTATCTCTGTTGGTATGTCTTTAGATATCGGCATCTTATGGCGTTATCTTCCACAAGTATTATTGGGCGTCTTAGTTCTGGTTATTGTGAAAGCGTTGATACTTTATAGTATTGCTTGGTTAGCTAGATTGCGCTTTTCCACGCGTTTACAATTCTCAGCGGTGTTAAGCCAAGGTGGGGAATTTGCGTTTGTTGTTTTCTCAACATCTATGGCAATGGGCGTATTAGATAGTCAGCAAATGGCGTTATTGTTGGTTGTTGTCACACTTTCTATGATGACAACACCTCTTGTGATGCAAATGACAGACGCTGTGTTTGCTCGTCGTTATAATGAAGCTAAAACGGACGAACAGCCCTTTGTTGAAAATAACCACCCAGAGGTCATTCTTGTTGGATTTGGTCGAATGGGGCAGGTTGTAGGGCGTTTATTAATGGCGAATAAGATTAATGTCACGGTATTAGAGCATGATGTCGGAAGCATAAGCACCATGCGTAAATATGGCTATAAAGTTTATTACGGTGATGCAACTGATCTCAATCTATTGCGCGCTGCTGGTGCTGAGCATGCTAAAACTATTGTTATCACCTGCAATGAGCCCGAAGCTACGATGGAAATCGTTCATCTTTGCCAACACCATTTTCCTAATTTGCATATTATTGCAAGGGCAAGAGGGCGTGTTGAAGCTCATGAGTTGCTCAAAGCGGGTGTGACAGATTTTAGTCGTGAAACATTTTCTAGCGCCTTAGAATTAGGACGTAAAACGTTAATTGAATTAGGCATGCATCCTCATCAAGCTTATCGGGCACAACAGCATTTCCGTCGTCTGGATATTAACTTATTGAGAAAGCTGGTGGATGAATCTCCTGAAGAAGTCTCTAACGTTTCACGAGTGAAAGAAGCGAGACGAGAACTTGAGGAGCTCTTTAGTGAAGAAATTCGTCAAGAGCACCATCAGCCTGATATTTGGGATGAATCTTTAACCGAAGATATTCCTCAAATGCATAAAGAAAAAAAATCTATTGATAAATAGGAGAATTGACCCCATGTCTGCAACCCGTAAACGCTTTATCGCAGGAGCCGTGTGTCCACACTGTAAAGCTCAAGATACACTCAAAATATGGCGTGAAGATAAAGTGGATATTGTGGAATGTGCAAAATGTGGCCACCAGCAACGGCAAACAGAGGGTGAAGTTAACTCACTTGTTCGTGAAAATGAACAAGTCATTGGGATCTTTACACCACAATAATTGTAGGTTTTTTGATATAACCCGATACAGAAGATTTATTTTTCGTTACAATCGGGAAAATTTTGCCCACGGGTATGTAGGAGATGTCATGAAAGTAGCAAACGACTTGGTAGTTAGTCTGGCTTATCAAGTAAGATCAGAAGACGGTGTTTTAGTTGATGAGTCCACGGTGAGCGCACCGTTAGACTATCTGCATGGCCGTGGTTCTTTAATCAGTGGTTTAGAAAATGCATTAACAGGTCGCGAAGTCGGTGAAAAATTCGACGTAGAAGTTGCTTCTGATGATGCATATGGTCAATACGACGAAAACTTAGTTCAACGCGTACCGAAAGATGTTTTTGTGGGTGTTGATGAGTTAGAAGTTGGCATGCGTTTTCTTGCTGATACCGATCAAGGTCCAGTACCAGTAGAAATCACAGGTATTGAAGGTGACGAAGTTATCGTTGATGGTAACCACATGTTAGCAGGTCAAAACCTGAAGTTTCATGTTGAAATCGTTGCAATTCGTGAAGCGACTGAAGAAGAATTAGCTCACGGTCACGTACACGGTGAAGAAGAAGAGCACGAATGTTGTGGTGGCCACGGTCACGGTGAAGAAGGCGGATGCTGTGGCGGTGGTCACGGTCATGGTCATTCACACGGTGAAGAAGGTGGATGCTGCGGTGGTGGCGGTCATGGTCACGGTGGTCACGGTCACGGCAATGGCGGTTGTGGTTGCCAGCACTAATCTTTTTTTGAAAAGATCAAAAGGAGCGTTTAAGCGCTCCTTTTTTGTTTTCATTTTTGATATTAACAGCGAATGGCGACTTAATAGTGAGGTGGGGGCGTTTCATCCTCGGGTCTAGCAAGTATTGAGGTTTGAGAATTTTTTAGGCGCTCAGAAACAATTTTTAAGGCTTCTTTAAAGCGGCTGATTTCAATTTGCTGCTGTGTGACCACCTGATTTAATTCTTCAATAGTCGCGTCTTGGAAAGCAACTTTGCTTTCTAATTGAATGAGCAATCGCTCTACTTCCTTAATATCCATTGTGTTTTTCCTCCTTTAAAATGTCTTATTACGACGAATATGATTAACAAACTCGTAAAATTTAATCTTATTTACTGATATATACACAGGAAGACATAAATCTGGTTTGAGATAAAAGACTATTTTGCTAATGTGATAACACTCTGTGCTGACAAAAATCCTAACATTAACTGTTAAGAGTGTCGGCAAATTTTTTAAATTCATATAAAATTGCTACCCGCGGATGAGTATATACCGCAACGACAGCAAGAAGTGATGCAAAATGTTTTGGCGAAGATCTATGATGATCGTTTGCAAAACGTAGCGACTCACTAACATATACTGGAGAATGGGATGAAATCTTTATTAAAAACGACGTTGCTGGCAACCAGTTTAGCTTTCGCATTCAGTGCACCTCATGCATTCGCTGAAGAAGCAGCAGCTAAAGTGCCAACACTAAATAGCGCATTTAAAACTCAAAATGAGCAAAATGCCTATGCGTTAGGCGCGTCGATGGGTCGCTATATGGAAGCTGCATTACAAGAACAAAAAAATATTGGTATTACTTTAGATTCTAAACAACTGTTAGCAGGTGTTCAGGATGCATTTAATAGTAAATCAAAATTATCAGACTCTGAAATTGAATTAACGTTAGCTGCTTTTGAAGATCAAGTCCGTACTGCTGCAACAGCAAAAATGGAAAAAGAAGCGACTGAGAATAAAACTGCGGGTGATAAATTCCGTACAGAGTTTGCTGCGGAAAAAGGTGTGGTAAAAACCAAATCAGGTTTACTGTATTTAGTTGAAAATCCTGGTAAAGGTAAGACACCAACAGATGCTGATCGCGTTACTGTAAACTACAAAGGCATGCTGATTGATGGTAAACAATTTGATAGCTCTTATGATCGTAACGAACCTCTGACAATTAGCCTGAAAAGCGTTATTCCTGGCTGGACTGAAGGTATGAAGTACATCAAAGAAGGCGGTAAAATCAAGTTAGTTATTCCACCAGAATTAGGCTACGGACAACGTGCAACAAGTGGTATTCCAGCTAACTCAACATTAGTCTTTGAAGTTGAATTACTGAGTGTTGAAAGCGATAAGTAATTTACTTATCTCTAAATATCACTAAAAAAATGCTGACATTGATGTCAGCATTTTTATTTCTAATGTATAGCTCACCACTTATTAATGCATAGTGCGCATAGTGAACATAGAGTTAGTCTACTGTCTCTTCTATAATAATGGTTTTGGGCTTTTTAAAAACAAACAGTAAGCCCACAATGATTGCACCCATTCCCGCTAAACTCAGCCAAGACATTTTATTACCTAAGAAGATGTAATCCATCAATGCTGTCACGCCAGGGACTAAATAAAATAAGCTCGTGACGTTAACTAAATTACCTGTTGTGAGTAAGCGGTATAGTAGTAGTTGAGCAACAACAGAAATAATCACGGCAAGCCAAAGCACAGGAATGATAAAGCCAATGTCGAATGAGGCGTGAAAAGGCTGGAATGGCACAAATAACAAGCACAATACAAGGCTAACAACATATTGTAGCGGTAGGGCATCCATTGGTGCTAATTGCAGTTTTTTCTGTGAGATTGCACCGAAGCTCATACAAAGTAGTGCAACTAACGCGTAAATCATTCCCTTTAATGAAAGGGCTGTATTAAATAGACTTTGGGCAACCACTAACACTAATCCTGCCAGGGCGATTAAAAGCCCTAATAGCCGTGTCGCGGTAAAATTACGTTCTATTATCCATAGTGTAATAATCGGCTGAACGCCCATAATTGTGGCTAACATTCCTGGTGTAATGCTATTAGCGAGTGCTAAAAGATAACAGATGGAATAACCACCAATAATCAATAAGCCGACCCATGCCGTTTTTAAACGACTTCCTTTTGGTGGCAAAAAGCGATGGCGTTGAATACACAAAAAAGAGAGAAATGCTAAAGCGATAATAAAGCGCCAAGTTAAAATAGCAAATGAGCTACCATTATCTAATCCCCAGCGAGAAAAAATAGCACCACTGCTCCATAATAAAACGAATAATGTCGTCGGGCCGAATTTTGCCCAATATTGACCTAAGTACATGATGATATACCTGTAAAACAAGCAATAAGAGAGCTTGATTATTTTTAATGATTATTAGCGAATTGATAAAGTATCAATGAATAAACGTAAATAACATATCATTATATAGATGTTGGTTAAGTAGGTTCTTAAGCTAAGCAAGTTAATCAAGCGATGTGAGTTGCAACAACAACCGTTGTATTGACTACAACCACTTTCACAGGCGGAGGTGGTGAAGCGAGGATCTCAATAGGTATAGAAGCAACAGAAATTAATCCTATTATTGATGAAGTTTGCTGAGATTGGCATATCATCAGTATATTCATGGGATTAATCACTCGTTAAAATAATAATGATTTGGAATATAGGTAATCTATTCAATAGTGTCAATTTTTATCCTAACCACACCTAAGAAGGGAAGTTTGCAAAAATAAAAGGTGGGAATGAGTACAAAATATAAAGAAAAATGAAAAAAGCTGTGACCTATCACAAAGCTCTTATTCTAAGTCACTTGACGTAGATCTTCTGGCGATCTAACGTCAGAATTGTTCTTAATTCTGTTTTTATATTTAAATTTTTTTAATATTGAATTGATCCGCAATGACGAATCGTTATAAAAAATAGAACCTCAAGTCATTATCATAATTAAAGCCTTTAAGGATTATATAATCAAATGTCTAGCCCGTTATTTAATGGTGACAGCAGCGAGTTTGAAAAACTAGATAGCCGACCTTTTACTCAAACTGATCACGAAGTACTAAAGTCCTATGAAGCTGCCGTGGATGGTTTGGCAATGCTCATCGGCAATCATTGCGAAATCGTATTGCACTCTCTGGAAGATTTGAAATGTTCAGCGGTTAAAATCGCGAATGGAGAACATACTGGTCGTAAGATTGGTTCTCCAATTACCGATTTGGCATTACAAATGTTACATGACATCACAGATGAAGATTCAAGTTTTTCAAAGGCTTATTTTACTAGGGCAAAAAGTGGTGCATTGATGAAGTCAATCACGATTGCCATTCGTAATCGTGAACGTCGTGTCATTGGTTTATTGTGTATTAATATGAACCTTGATGTTCCATTCTCTGAAATAATCAAAACCTTTATTCCTGAAGAAACACATGAAGTTGCATCGGATGTTAACTTTGCCTCATCTGTTGATGATTTAGTGGCTCAAACATTAGAGTTCACGATTGAAGAAGTAAATAATGATCGTGAAGTCGCGAATAATGCCAAGAATAAACAAGTCGTGTTAAGCCTTTATGAGAAAGGTATTTTTGATATTAAAGATGCCATTAATCAGGTTGCAGACCGCTTAAATATCTCAAAACATACTGTGTATCTCTATATTCGCCAGTTTAAAAATGGAGAATAAGGCAACATTATGAGTTCCTTGACATATTGTTTAGTGGTTACAGGGCCTCATTACGGAACTGAACAAGCTTCAAGTGCCTATTTATTCGCCAATGCCCTTATTGAAAAAGGGCATCAGATTGCACAAATCTTCTTCTATCGGGAAGGTGTTGTGAACGCCAATAAATTGGTATCGCCTGCAAATGATGAATTTGATCTTCCTAAAGCGTGGGTTACCTTGGCGAAAAAACATCAAATCCCCTTGCATGTTTGTGTTGCTGCTGCATTACGTAGAGGAATTATCGATGAGCAGCAGGCCAAAGAGCAGGAAATGGATAGCTATAACATGGCGCCCGAATTTGAGTTAAGTGGTTTGGGTTCACTGGCTCAAGCGATGTTGACCTGTTCCCGAGTGGTGCAATTTTAATGAAGAAAATGAATTCGATCGCATTCCTTTTTACTCAAGCACCTCATGGTAATAGTGCAGGGCGAGAAGGTTTAGATGCATTACTCGCAACCTCTGCATTAACAGAAGATATTGGTGTTTTTTTTATCTCTGATGGTGTGTTTCAACTCGTTGAAAATCAACAGCCTGAAGGGATTTTGTCACGTCATCATGCTGCAACATTTAAAGTGCTACCCTTGTATGATGTGACAAACGTCTATATATCACAGAAAGACATGGCTCATCGTGGATTATCCTCTCAAACTTCTTTTGTGTTGGATGCACAGGTGATATCCCAACAAGATATTACTCAAAAATTGAGTGAATATGATGTGGTATTGCGCTTTTAATACAGAAGTTAGTCAGGAAGGTTGAACGGTTATGTTGTATACTTATTCTGTCTCTATTTATCAAAGTGATTTAGAGGCTTTTTTATCTTTATTGACAAAAGAAGATGATGTTTTGTTAATACAAGATGGTGTACTGGCAGTCCTTGAAGACAATCCCTTATTAAAACATTGTCTTCAACAGCAAATTTCAGTTTACGCATTAATTGATGATGTTTTGGCAAGAGGCTTAAAAGATCAAGTATCTCATCATATTAAACTCATCAATTATAGTGATTTTGTCGATTTAACGGTAAAACACCCCCAACAAATTCATTGGGGAGCGTAGAATTGCTGTATAATTCTTGACACATGAGCCCGTCAGCAATAAAATTCTGCGTCCTCATGTTTTGTCTTGTTGACAAGACAGAGTTCAAATCCGTGTTTACGAAGCAAAAACCAGGAGCTTTTTTTAAATGGCAACTATTAATCAGCTGGTACGCAAATCTCGTAGCTCGAAAGTTGTTAAAAGCAACGTTCCAGCTCTGGAAGCTTGCCCGCAAAAACGTGGCGTATGTACTCGTGTATATACTACCACTCCAAAAAAACCAAACTCAGCACTGCGTAAAGTATGCCGTGTGCGTTTGACTAACGGTTTCGAAGTTTCTTCCTACATCGGTGGTGAAGGCCACAACTTGCAGGAGCACTCCGTAATCTTAATCCGTGGTGGTCGTGTTAAAGACTTACCAGGTGTGCGTTACCACACTGTTCGCGGCGCGCTGGACTGTTCTGGTGTTAAAGACCGTAAACAAGCTCGTTCTAAGTACGGTGTGAAGAAGCCAAAGGCTTAATGGTTCTCCGTTAAGTAAGGCCAAACATTTTTTCACAAATAATGTCAAAATAAACTCATTGAGTTTTGGACAACCCTGAATTTTAAACGGAGTATTTCCATGCCACGTCGTCGTGTAATTGGTCAACGTAAAATTCTGCCAGATCCTAAGTTCGGATCAGAACTGCTGGCTAAATTTGTAAACATTCTGATGGTAGACGGTAAAAAATCTACTGCAGAATCTATCGTATATAATGCGCTTGAGACCCTGGCTCAGCGTTCAGGCAAAACTGAACTGGAAGCGTTCGAAATCGCATTAGATAACGTACGTCCTACTGTGGAAGTTAAATCCCGCCGTGTTGGTGGTTCAACTTACCAAGTTCCAGTTGAAGTACGCCCAGTTCGTCGTAATGCATTAGCAATGCGTTGGATTGTTGAAGCTGCTCGTAAACGCGGTGATAAATCCATGGCTCTTCGCCTGGCAAATGAATTATCTGATGCGGCTGAAAACAAAGGCGCTGCTGTTAAGAAACGTGAAGACGTTCACCGTATGGCAGATGCAAACAAGGCGTTCGCACACTACCGTTGGTAATCCACGGAGTATTGCAACTCTTTTCAGGACAGCTCTGCTGTCCTTTACCTGAATTGAACGCCCACGAGAGAGGAAAAAATGGCTCGTCAAACCCCCATAGCACGCTACCGTAATATCGGTATCAGTGCGCACATCGATGCCGGTAAAACCACTACAAGTGAACGTATTCTGTTTTATACCGGTGTAAACCATAAAATTGGTGAAACTCACGAAGGTTCAGCAACAATGGACTGGATGGAGCAGGAGCAGGAACGTGGTATTACTATCACATCCGCAGCAACTACTGCATTCTGGTCTGGTATGGCTAAACAGTTCGAGCCTCACCGTGTAAACATCATCGACACCCCAGGTCACGTTGACTTCACAATCGAAGTAGAACGTTCTATGCGTGTTCTTGATGGCGCGGTTATGGTTTACTGTGCAGTTGGTGGTGTTCAGCCTCAGTCAGAAACAGTATGGCGCCAGGCTAACAAATATCATGTACCACGTATCGCGTTCGTTAACAAAATGGACCGTATGGGTGCAAACTTCCTGCGTGTTGTTGAACAAATCAAAACACGTCTGGCAGCAAACCCAGTTCCACTGCAAATCCCAGTAGGCGCTGAAGAAGATTTCACCGGTGTTGTTGACTTAATTAAAATGAAAGCAATCCGTTGGAATGAAGAAGACCAAGGTGTTACTTTCGAATACGAAGACATTCCTGCAAATCTGCAAGATTTAGCTGAAGAATGGCACAACAACCTGGTTGAATCTGCTGCTGAAGCATCAGAAGAACTGATGGACAAATATCTGGGCGGTGAAGAACTGACAGAAGCAGAAATTAAAGCTGCTCTGCGTAAACGCGTTCTAGATAACGAAATTATCCTGGTTACCTGTGGTTCTGCATTTAAGAACAAAGGTGTTCAGGCAATGCTGGATGCGGTAATTGAATACCTGCCAGCACCAACAGATGTACCTGCAATCAAGGGTATCTTACCAGACGGTAAAGATACTCCAGCAGAACGTCATTCAAGCGACGAAGAGCCATTCTCATCTCTGGCATTCAAAATCGCAACTGACCCATTTGTTGGTAACTTAACATTCTTCCGTGTGTACTCTGGTGTGATTAACTCAGGTGACACAGTTCTGAACCCGGTTAAAGACAAAAAAGAACGTTTTGGCCGTATTGTTCAGATGCATGCTAATAAGCGTGAAGAAATTAAAGAAGTTCGTGCGGGCGACATCGCTGCTGCTATCGGTCTGAAAGACGTAACTACTGGTGATACTCTGTGTGCGATTGATGCACCAATCATCTTAGAACGTATGGAATTCCCAGAGCCAGTAATCTCTGTTGCTATCGAACCTAAGACTAAAGTTGACCAAGAAAAAATGGGTATCGCTCTGAACCGTCTGGCTCAAGAAGATCCATCTTTCCGCGTATCAAGCGACGAAGAAACTGGTCAAACTATCATTGCTGGTATGGGTGAACTGCACTTAGACGTGTTAGTTGACCGTATGCGTCGTGAATTTAAAGTTGAAGCGAACGTAGGTAAACCACAGGTTGCTTACCGTGAAACTATTCGTGATACAGTAACTGATATCGAAGGTAAGCACGCGAAACAATCTGGTGGTCGTGGTCAGTATGGTCATGTTGTTATCGACCTGTCTCCATTACCAGCAGGTGGTGAAGAGAACTACGTATTTATCAACGATATCGTTGGTGGTGTAATTCCTAAAGAATTCATCCCAGCTGTTGATAAAGGTATTCAAGAACAGCTGAAATCTGGTCCATTAGCAGGTTACCCTGTTGTGGATATTCAGGCTCGTTTACATTATGGTTCTTACCATGATGTTGACTCCTCAGAAATCGCGTTTAAAATTGCCGCATCAATGGCATTTAAAGACGGCTTCATGAAAGCTAAGCCAATTCTGCTTGAGCCAGTCATGAAAGTTGAGATTGAAACGCCAGAAGATTACATGGGCGACGTTATCGGTGACTTAAACCGTCGTCGTGGTATGGTTGAAGGTATGGACGATCTGCCTACCGGTAAGATCATCCGTGCTCAAGTACCACTGGCTGAGATGTTCGGTTATGCAACTGACCTGCGTTCACAAACTCAGGGTCGTGCTTCTTACTCTATGGAGTTCTTGAAGTACAACGAAGCGCCTAGCAACGTCGCTCAGGCTATTATCGAAGCTCGTAAAGCGAAATAAGATCCTTTCGAGTTCAATTTAGTTTACGCTCCCTCTATTTGAGGGAGCGATATTAAGGAATATAGTCG
>NZ_JAEHQE010000023.1:0-81886 GCF_016238545.1 Proteus sp. PR00208
TCTTATTTACCATCGGTCGCTTTATTGGTGGCTTTATTAACCTTGCATTAGGTGATCGCAAAACGCTTATTCTGTTCTCTCTGATAGCCATTATTGTCAGCCGTATTTTTGTGCAAGATGTTGTTTATCTATTTATGGTGTTTGGTTTTGCATTATCTGTTCTATTTCCAACAGCCGCAGCGGTTGCTACAAAATTAACCAGCAAAAGTGGCTCTGTGATGGGATTGATTTATGTTGCTTCAGGATTGGGCGGAGCCTTAGCTGGTTCATTAATCGGTCAGGTTTCAGAAAGCTATAATGTTTCTGTTGGCTTTAACCTAATTATCGTATTCGTCGCCCTCTTCTTTATTATTTCTCTGTTTATTAGAGAACAAAAACAATAACAACGACGTATTATGCCTCTAAAATTTACCCCTCTGCATGAGGGGTTTTTTATTTCTCTTGCAATATCCTAAGACGCATTTCCCCTTTCTCTCTGTTGATTTTTTCACCAAAGCCCCAATAATAATGTTTATATTCACTGTTAAAGTAGGAGAATATGATGGCAAGTGGATGGGCTAATGATAGTGCTGTTCAAGAGCAAATCGATGCCACCATTGATGATGCAATTGCAAGAGCTCGCAATCAAATGACACACGGCGAAAGCGCTGCGTTTTGTGATGAGTGCGGTGAGCCAATCTCTGTGGCTCGGCAAAAAGCCGTTCCTGGCGTACGTTATTGTTTAAATTGCCAAGAGGTAATTGATAAAAAGAATAATGCCTTTAGTGGATATAATCGCCGTGGTAGTAAAGATAGCCAACTCAGATAATCTGCAACTATTATCATATAAAACAAAAACTGTACCTTAATATGAGTTTCCTCTACTAAAGTACAGTTTGTTTTATTTAATCAGACAAGGATTTAATTAGATTTTTGCAGCCTTTTTCCAGCTCATATTTTGACTCATTTCAGTTAAAATCTTCATGAAATTATCAATATGTGCGCGTTCAGTATTTGGGTTCATAAATACCGCTTTTTCACCTGGAAGATAAATATAACGGTTATTTTTTGCATATTTAGAACAAGCAATAGAATCAACCCAGTTAGTAAATAAGCCTTCTCTACCGCGCTGTAAGAAAAGTTTTCTATGCCACTGAGTATTGTGAACCATAAAATCATACGCTTCTTTGTCTGTAGCGCACGTTAACTCTAGATCAAAAGCAACATTAGGATCTTTCACTAAGTTTGGATCATACAATTTAAAGCCAACACTTGGCCCTTGGTTTTGTGGCACGATCACTTTTGCATTGCCCATCTCTAATAACTGATGGCGCATATAGTTCGCGTTTTGCAAACAGTGGGCAATAATAGTTTGGTAACCTTCAATGCCCATATAGTGCATCGCAGAATAAGCACCAAAAATACCCACACCACTACGTGTACATTCAATAGTTGATTGTAAGTGGGTTTGACCTTCTAATTCGTGCTCAAAATAGGTGAAGTTTTCAGGATCGTTTTCCAGTGCAACGAAGTCATTACCATTTTTCACTAGTACTAAGCTTGAGGTGTAAGGTACATATCCCCATTTGTGGAAGTCGATAGTGATAGAGTCGGCATATTTCAGATGTTTGAATTTCTCAACGTTCTGGCGTAAGCCTTCTAAAGTGACATCATTAATTGCTAGAGGGTTACCGCTAAAGTCATATTCTAAGAAGAAAATAATCGGCCAACCAACGGCAGCATCAACGTGGACATGTGGCTTAACAGGGATCTCAAATTCTTCACATAAGCGGTCACGTAATTCACAAACACCTTTCACATCATCGACACCAAAGGTATCTGTTGTGCCTGTGGTTAACATGATAGTTGGCACTTTACACTTAACAGTAAAGCAGGCTCTTAATTCACGCTCTAAGTGTTCTAGATTAATCGTATTATCTTCAGATACTTTAATACGGATCGTTTTGTTATCGACATCAACACCTAATAGTGCAAGGTTGGTCATGTTTGAATAGTGACCACCTTGAGAGTTAATAATGCGATAGTCTTGATCTGCTGCCATACCTAAATGTTTAGAATTTGGCATAGATTTGCGTAAGCCAAAAAGATAACCATATAAGTTACACATGGTGCCACCTTGAGTGAATACACCAGAGGCAACTTCAGGATCGTATCCCACTAATTTTGCGACTTTTTTGATCGTCACTTTTTCTAACGCATCAGCAACACCTGAATATTCGCAATACACCATATTAGGATTGCCCATTAATCCTAAGATTGATCCATAAACACCTGGATCACTTGGCATCGCAATAACGTTTTCAACAGCTAGTGGGTTTTCCCAGTTTTTACACAGTGTCGAAACTAACATCAGTAATTCATTAGGATCGTTTTCTGGGTAATTAATGTTTTGTTGGATTTGTGTATCTGCCATTAAACGTTCAAGTAATTGTGGCCCATTAGAATAACGCTGTAATTGGTCATTATCATTAGTCGTTGTTTTTCTAAACTGTGTAATCGATTGGATGGTTTTATCCTGAAATATCGGCCAATACTTCGGATCTCGGCTGAAAAAGTGAGCAATAACGTCGTGGTATTTCTTCTCAAATTCCGCATTTAGAATGTTAGCAGAAGATAGACCTAATAAATCTTGATTTTTCACTATATTCTCCAAATAGAAACCGACAAAATTTTAAATTGATTGCATAGCAATACTATACATTTTCTAATTAAATTAGTTAGTGCTTCATGCGATCGCATAGGTTCTGCTGGCAACCACATAAAACAAAATATTTTATTTAATATCAATACAATAGAAATTTTCGGAAAGTTAAATTTACAGATGTGATTATTTCATTTATATGCTTATGTGACTGACATCACAATGAAAATAAAGATAAAAACAAAAATAATCACCTGCAATACTATTAACTATTTGAAATATAATCAAAATATAACAATAGAATGCTAACCAACTGATATTACTGAATTCTTAATTTAATTAATTGAATTAATCTGTTATTTCTACAATTGGCACAGTGAAAATTACATTTAATTTAATTAAAAAGAACAAAATCAAAAGAAATCACTATGATATTTTTCATAATTAGCAAATTAATTCTAATTTTAACTATTATTAGATATAAAATATTGGATAAGGCTGGTTTGGCAGATAACATTCAATGAAAAAATAAACAAAGAAATTATCACAGTTGATTATTCTGGAAATAAAACAAATATTGGTTAAAATGAAAATTAGTAACTTGGCTAAATAATCAGAATATTCACTCTACATATTTTGTTTTCTTTGCCGATACTTAAAGTAATAGAGTAGGTAATTAACGGAGAACACAATATGAAAGCACATATGGCTATTGTTGCTGTATTCGTATTATTATCCGCAAGTGTCCATGCTGAAGAATTTACCTGCCAACTTGAAAATGGTAAGTATGTCAGTGTATCCGCTGAACAGGGAAAACCCCCTGTGTATCGTTATGGCACACTTGCTAAAACAGAGATAACACTACCAGTACCTCAACAACCCAATAATAATGTCTTTTACGGGCATCAGATGTTTGTTGCAGGGGCATCGACTTATGTTCGATTTAAGAATGGGAACTACAGCTACGTTGTTTACGACGGTGAAGGTAGAGGATGGCAATTTAATGGTGTTATTGTTTATAAAGACAATAATATTATCAGTAAAAAAGAGTGCAAAGGGCCATTAACACCAAGCCTGGATAATTTAAAAAATTACTCAATTAAAATGGATCCTTATTTAGAAACCTATATTTATGCACCTTAATTTGCCATATTATTGATTAGACATAAAAAAACCCAATTCAAAGAATTGGGTTTTTACTATTATTAAGCAACGAGATGTATTGATTAGTCTTCTAATAACAGAACAGATTCTAATGCAATTTCAATCATTTCGTTAAAAGTCGTTTGACGCTCTTCTGCTGTAGTTTGTGTCCCTTTTTTGATGTGATCAGAGACAGTACAGATAGTCAGTGCTCTTGCACCATATTCAGCAGCAACACCATAGATACCAGCAGCTTCCATTTCAACACCAAGGATGCCGTATTTTTCCATAACATCAAACATTTCTGGATCTGGAGAGTAGAACAGATCAGCAGAGAAGATATTACCAACACGAACTTTAATATCTTTTGCTTTAGCTGCAGATACTGCATTTTGAACTAATTCAAAATCTGCAATAGCAGCAAAGTCTTGGTCTTTGAAACGTAGACGGTTAACTTTAGAGTCTGTACATGCACCCATACCGATAACAACGTCACGTAGTTCAACGTCTGGTAATACCGCACCACATGAGCCCACACGGATGATCACTTTTACGCCGAAATCAGTAATTAATTCTTTTGCGTAAATTGAGCAAGAAGGAATACCCATACCGTGACCCATAACAGAAATCTTACGGCCTTTATACGTACCTGTAAAACCTAACATACCACGAACGTTATTTACTTGACGGACATCTTGTAAAAAAGTTTCAGCGATGTATTTAGCACGAAGCGGGTCGCCCGGCATTAAAACGACATCAGCAAAATCGCCCATTTCTGCGTTAATATGAGGGGTAGCCATAACTCTTCCTTTTAATTGATCTTTTTACTATTTAAATATTATTCGGTAGGTATATTGCTATACCTACCGAAATAAAATTAGAACATCGCTTTACCGTAATCGACTGGTGATAAACCGAAGTATTTCACAACAGTTTGACCGATATCCGCGAAGGTTTCACGATGACCTAATGAACCTGGTTTAACTTTAGGACCATAAACCAGAACAGGAATGTGCTCACGAGTATGATCAGAACCTGGCCAAGTTGGGTCGCAACCGTGGTCTGCTGTTAAAATAAGAATGTCATCTTCTTTTACCAGTTCCATCAGTTCTGGTAAGCGACGATCGAATAACTCAAGTGCTTCACCATAACCTACAGCATCACGACGGTGACCGTAAGAGGAGTCAAAATCAACAAAGTTGGTAAAGACGATAGTGTTATCACCCGCAAGTTTCATTTCTTCAAGTGTCGCATCAAACAGAGCATCAATACCCGTTGCTTTCACTTTCTTAGTGATACCTACGTTTGCGTAGATGTCAGCAATTTTACCGATAGAAACAACGTGGCCTTGTTTTTCATCAACCAGTTTTTTCAACATAGTTGGTGCTGGTGGCTCAACCGCTAAATCATGACGGTTACCTGTACGAGCGAAGTTACCTGGTTTGTCACCGATAAATGGACGCGCAATAACACGACCAATGTTGTAATCGCCTTTGTTTAGTTCATCACGAGCAATTTCACACAGCTCATATAATTCATCTAAACCGTAAGTTTCTTCATGACATGCAATTTGGAATACAGAGTCAGCAGAGGTATAGAAAATCGGCTTACCAGTTTTCATATGCTCTTCACCCAGTTCATCCAGAATCACTGTACCAGATGCGTGGCAGTTACCTAAGTATCCAGGTAATTTGGCACGTTTAACGATGTTTTCTAACAGCTCTTGTGGGAATGAATTTTTCAGTTCTTTGAAGTATCCCCAATCAAATAGAACAGGAACACCTGCGATTTCCCAGTGGCCTGACGGAGTATCTTTACCAGAAGAGATTTCACTCGCGTAGCCATAAGCACCGATAATATCTGCGTTTTTGTCTAAACCGATAGGGAATTTACCTGTTGATTCTTCCGCAGCTTTACCTAAACCTAAACGGCAAAGATTAGGTAAATGAAGAGGACCTTTACGGCCGTCTCTATCTGCTTTACCGTCAGCAAACGCTTGTGCGATATGCCCTAAAGTGTCTGAACCTTGGTCACCGAATTTCTCCGCATCACCGGCAGCACCGATACCGAAGGAATCTAATACCATGATATGTACACGTTTCATAATTCTCTCTCCTGTGTCATTCTCCGTAGGCTACGGATATGTCACTTATAAATCGTAATTGAGTTCTTATTCGCTGATTTGGCGGTACACCATTGGTGAAGCTTCGCGTTTGCTGTCACCAATTACCATCGCTTTACGGACTTCAGCCGCAGCTTCTTGCCATGATTTTTCACTGTTAGCATGGATCATTGCTAAAGGTGTATCTGTATTGATCTCAGCACCAAGTGCTGCGATGTCGCTTAAGCCAACACTGTAATCAATAGCATCAGTCGCTTTACGGCGACCGCCACCTAATGTCACAACAGACATACCTAATGCACGTGTATCCATTTCTGTGATGAATCCTGTTTTCTCAGCGAATACAGGTTTACTTAATACCGCAGTTGGCAGGTATTTATTGTAGTTTTCAACAAAATCAGTTGGGCCTTTCTGTGCTGTAACCATACGACCAAAGACTTCTGCTGCTTTACCGTTATCCAACACATCTTGCAGTTTTTGGCGAGCTTGTTGACGATCATCCGCTAAACGACCTGATACTAACATTTCAACACACAGCGCCATAGTGACTTCAAATAGACGTGGATTACGATATTCGCCTGTTAAGAATTGAACCGCTTCACGAACTTCAACCGCATTACCTGCGCTAGAAGCTAATACTTCGTTCATATCAGTTAACAGTGCAGTGGTTTGACAGCCAGCGCCATTTGCTACTTGGACAATTGACTCAGCCAGCTCTTCCGATTTTTGATAAGTCGGCATAAAAGCACCCGAGCCAACTTTAACGTCCATCACTAATGCATCTAAGCCTTCAGCTAATTTTTTACCTAAAATAGATGCAGTGATAAGCGGGATTGAATCAACTGTAGCAGTAATATCACGGGTAGCATAAAAGCGTTTGTCAGCAGGTGCTAATGAATTAGTTTGTCCAATGATGGCAACGCCGACATTGCGAATAATGTCGCGGAATTTCTCATCATCAGGGAAAATATCAAAGCCCGGTATTGCTTCAAGCTTATCTAATGTTCCGCCTGTGTGGCCTAATCCACGACCAGAAATCATAGGAACATAACCACCACAAGCAGCAACCATTGGCCCTAACATCAGTGAAGTAACATCACCCACACCACCGGTTGAATGTTTATCAACAATTGGGCCATTTAAGTTTAAGCTTTTCCAGTTCAGTACTGAACCGGAATCACGCATAGCTAATGTCAAAGCAACACGCTCTGGCATTGTCATGTCGTGGAAATAAATAGTCATTGCTAAGGCAGCAATTTGACCTTCAGAAACAGTATTATCTCTGACGCCATTAATGAAAAAACGAATTTCTTCCTCAGTTAAAGGATGACCATCACGCTTTTTACGAATAATCTCTTGGGCAAGAAACACTGCAACCTCCTGGTTTTATAGCATTGGTAACGCCCACAATAACGAAAAGTGGGCGTATTTCACGAATGGATTAGTAACCACTAGACGATTTTTGTTCGCCATGACCTAAAGTGGCTAATAAATTACCTAACAGGCTTGACGCACCAAAGCGGAAGTGACGGGCATCAACCCAGTTGTCACCCATAATGCGGTTAGCTAATGCAAGGTATTGAGCAGCTTCTTCAGCGGTACGTACACCACCCGCTGGTTTGAAACCAACTTCTTTGCCAACACCCATATCGTGGATCACTTGGATCATTAACTCAGCGCTTTCCAGTGTTGCATTTACAGGTACTTTACCTGTGGAAGTTTTAATAAAGTCAGCACCTGCTTTGATTGAAATTTCAGATGCTTTACGGATAAGCGCTGGATCTTTCAGCTCACCCGTTTCAATAATTACTTTCAGTAAAGCACCCGCGTCTGCACAAGCTTCTTTACATGCTTTAACGATATCAAAACCGATTTGCTCGTTACCTGCCATAAATGCACGGTAAGGGAAAACTACGTCAACCTCATCTGCGCCATAAGCTAATGCCGCGTTGGTTTCTGCTAATGCGATATCTAAATCATCATTACCATGAGGGAAGTTAGTTACGGTTGCGATACGGACTTCTGGAGTACCCTGTTCGCGTAACACTTTACGTGCTAACGGAATAAAACGTGGATAGATACAAATAGCGGCAGTATTCCCTTCAGGGCTTTTAGCCTGATGACACAATGCAGTCACTTTTGCATCAGTGTCGTCATCATTTAATGTAGTTAAATCCATCAAAGACAGCGCAAGGCGCGCTGCAGCGGTTAAATCTGTCATAAAACTCTCCAACGATGTTTCTCAAGCCCTTTTGGGCGTACGCTTAAGGTTAGCGATTAAATTTGTTGGCGAGCGGACTTGGTTCCTTGAAGATGTTGTTGTAACTTGTGCTACAACGACAGCTGAGCTCCCTCTCACCGCGCTATGCTCACTTCGGCGACCCGTCATTGAGCCTTCGCCATTCCATGAAGTTTCAGCACATCTTATTTGAACACGCTAAGGAACAATTAGATGTGCTTTACGTCACACTAATCAAATGCAACTTGCAAACAATGACATATAAGTGTGACCAACATCACAATTAGGTCATTTTCTGGTTTAATGTTACTCGAATAACGCCTCTAAGTCGTCTTTATAACGCAAAAAAAGCGAGATCAATATGAAATGATATCGCTATTGACCCTATTCAATACAAATTGCGAAATATCTCTCACAATAAAAGTAGTTAACATTACAGCAGAAAACAAACATAAAAGAGCAGACAGGCAAAACCCATCTGCTCTTTATAATCAAAATCAATTAAGCAGCAACAACAGCCATTGCGGTTAATGCAAAGAAGAAACCTGCAATCGTCGCACTCATTAAGTTAGAGAGTGTACCAGCAAGTACGGCTTTCATCCCTAAACGAGCCACGTCTTTACGGCGATTTGGAGCCATTCCGCCTAAACCACCTAGCAGTACAGCAACGGAAGAGAGGTTAGCAAAACCGCACAGTGCAAAGGAGATAATTATCTTTGTTTGCTCTGATAAGATGATTAAGCCTGATGCAGCAACTTGAGCTTCATCTTGTAGATATTTGCTAAATTCAGAGTAAGCATAGAATTCATTAATAACTAGTTTTTGACCAATAAATGAGCCAGCAACGGTCGCTTCACTCCAAGGTACACCGATTAAGAAAGCAATAGGTGCAAAAACCCAACCTAATACTAATTCTAATGAGAAATTCTCATAACCAAACCAGCCACCAATGCCACCTAAGATACCATTGACTAATGCAATTAACGCAACGAAAGCAAGTAACATAGCACCGACGTTAAGTGCCAGTTGTAGGCCTGAAGATGCGCCAGCTGCGGCCGCATCAATAATATTTGCTGGTTTTTCTTCATCGGTCATTTTATCCAGCGCATCTTTTTGATCGTCTGGCGTTTCTGTTTCAGGGATCAACAGCTTAGCAAAGAGTAAACCACCTGGTGCTGCCATAAATGATGCCGTAATCAAATACTCTAATGGCACACCCATGCTTGCATATCCAGCAAGAACAGAACCCGCAACAGAAGCAAGACCACCACACATAACAGCGAATAACTCAGAGGTTGTCATTCTTGCAATATAAGGACGAACAACAAGCGGAGCTTCGGTCTGACCCACAAAGATATTGGCTGTTGCAGACATCGATTCTGTACGTGATGTACCAAGGACTTTTTGTAAACCACCACCAAGAATCTTAATCACAATTTGCATAATGCCGAGGTAATACAGCACAGCAATTAAAGAGGAGAAAAACACGATAACAGGCAGTACGCGTAGGGCGAATACGAAACCGCCACCACCAAACAACTCGAACATTTTATCTGATACTAGGCCTGCAAATAGGAAGCTCATCCCATTATTGCCGTAATCAATAACATTCTTAACACCATCAGAAACCGCAAGAAGCACTTCGCGACCACCGTCGGAATAAAGAACAAATGCACCTAAGCCAATCTGAATAAGGAATGCGCCACCAACTGTACGTAGTCTAATTGCACGTCGATTGCTGGAAAATAGAATGGCTATCAATATTAATGTTGCCATTCCGACCAAGCTCATAATGAGTTGCATTGAAGGATCCCTGTTCACATAAAAATTTAATGGATTATCAATAATGCTCTAGCCTGAGATTATTGACTCTTTTTGCCAGATAATTATACCTAGTCCAGAAAAAGAACCCTCTATATCCATCACAAATAGCGCTTGAAAAAAGCAACACAAAACCCACAAATGAGAAGTAGATCACATAAATAAACCTAAAAAACGCACTTATTGAATAGGCTAATTTAAAAAAAATATCATTCGATTAACAAATGATGGCTTTAATCTTAAATAGCAGAAATAAATGAACGTTTTATTTGTATAAGTACAATTAAAATAAGGCGTATTTTTAATCTTTTTGATTAAATAAGTTTAGGATAAAGACGAGGTGTTATCTTTTAATCGGAATAATTGTAGGCTATTGAGATAGAGTTGCTCTGCGATCACCTCTGGTGATCCTTGACGCAGCTCACAGAGTTGGGAAAAAACGTTCTGAATACGCTCAGGGCGATTAGGTTCACCTTGAAAACCACTCACAGGCATATCAGGAGCATCTGTCTCTAATAACAGATATTCTAGTGGTAACGAGGCAATTGCGCGGCGAGTTTTTTGTGCTCGCTCATAAGTAATAGTTCCACCAACGCCAATAAAATAGCCTTGCTGAATAAACTTTTCTGCCTGTTGCAGACTTCCTGCAAAACCATGAATAACCCCTTTGCGAGGCACATCATAACGGCGTAAAAGTGCGCTTAACTTATCGTGGGTTTTACGTGAATGTAGGATCACAGGCAAATCAAATTCAATCGCTAGTTTAAGCTGTGCAATTAAAAACGCCTCTTGCTTCTCAGGCTGAGGATTATCCATATAGTCATCAAGTCCTATCTCTCCGATGGCAACACAACGAGAAGCTGTTTTTAATTTCTGTTTTAATTCTAAGAGATGCTGTTCAGTGTGCTCTTCAATATATAAAGGGTGTAACCCCAATGCACAATATAATTGATGATGATTATTCGCTAACTCTGCAACAACATCAAAATTCCAACGTGCAACGGCGGGAATAATTATTTTTTCAATATGAGCTTGATGTGCTAGTGACAAGCTGTTGGCAATATCATCATAAAAAACCGGAAAATCAAAATGGCAGTGAGTATCAATAAATTTATTCATTCTGAATTTGCCTCACGTCAGGATGTACGCTCCGAGTTCCTTGTTGAATAATAGAAGCATTCTCCGCTTTATCAGCCTTCGCTTCTTGTTCAAACAAACTAAAGACTTTTCTATCGTACTGTTTGAATTTTTTCTTAGAAAAATGCTGGCCAATTGTCGCCAGAAAATAACGCCCGCAACGTCTACCCACATGATAATCATGATTTAATGCATTTAAACGACTTCCTAATGCACTAGATTGCAATGTAGTTGGTGGATATATTTCAATAACAACAATATCTTCTGGGGGAGATTGGATAAATTTAATTGTGTCGGTATAGGTTTCGATATGGACTTGAGCCATCGCCATAAAGCGCTGTAAACGGCTATTTTCAAACCATTTTCCCATACGCTCAACCCATTCTGTTGTATATTGATATTCAGAAGGAACGGTACGAACAACGACAATAGTACGACAACCACGTCGATAAGCTTCTCTCACAGGAATAGCATCGCTGATACCGCCGTCATGATAAACAACATCATGAAATAAGACACCATTACGATAAAAAGCAGGAATGGCACTGGATGCTTTGATTATCTCAAGCCAAGTCGGTTCATCGGGCTGAAAATAATTTGCCTGAAAATTATCAGAACGACTTGCCACCATATAAAATTCGCGACCCGCATCAAAACGGCGTAATGCTGTTGGCATATCAAGAGGCATTTCTTTAGCCGTTGTTTCTATATACCAATCAAGATCGAGTAAATTACCGCCACGAACAAAGCGAATAGGATTGAAGAATTGATTATTGGTTGTATAGCGATTAATAATTTTACGTGCATACCCACGCTGACCACAGGCAAAAGCAGATAAATTTTGCGCTCCCGCAGATACCCCAAGTAAAATATCAAAGGGATCAAATTGTGAACGCATAAATTCATCAAGAACACCCGCAGTAAAGATCCCGCGTTGCCCCCCGCCTTCACAAACTAAAGCAACTTTACCTTGTGGCAGTGATGATTGAAATTCGAGTGCCGTAATATTATTTAATGTGACAGGTATATACTTCCCCATAATGTCTCCTTTATACAACTTAACAAAGGATACCCTCACATTTTTTTGGCGTCATTCTTTTTACGTATTCATATAAATAATTTAGACAATATCTTCTTAGAAGATGACGAATATAAAAGAAAATCATGTTTATGATTTGATATTTACATCTGAGTCTACGCTTTTAACACCTGCAATTTTTTCAATAACTTGCAATATTTTTTCTTCTTGCGCTTTACTATCAACAAAACCTGAAAGAAAGACATGCCCAAATTCAGTACGAATAGAAATATTGTCACTATCGATATCTTGCATTGCCAATAGCGTATCTTTAATTTTATTAGAAATAGAAGTATCGCTTAGATTCTGCCCTGTGTTATTCGTTACAGTATTAATTTCGCTATACCACGATGTTTCGGCTGACGCGCCCATACTGAAAAAAGTTAAGCCCATTGACATTACTAACGCTAATTTTAGCGTTTTATATTGTTTCATTGCTCTCCCCCTAATCACAATAACTGCGATAGGAAATATGTGTATTTTTAATATGTGTATTTTTATTAAGTACTAAAAAATTTTAACAAACTAAGCTATTACACTAATAATCTATTGGCATTTAATAAAGCAAAAAATAACAAATAAAGACTAATCCTAATGATTTTATTCTATTAACAACCCATAAAATTATAAAAAATTTTACATTTATTTATAAATAAGTATAAAAACGAGTATAATTTTAGCAGAAAAAAAAAAGAGTAATTCCGAATGAAGAAGGGCTTTGGGCAGGATATTCAGGGTATACAAAACGAATTTGATAGAGAAATCGAGTATCTCACAGAGTGTTATTGTTAAATAATGTGCAATGAGGTAAAAAAACAAAAAAGGCTATATTAAAAATATAGCCTTTTCATTGAGTTAAATATTCAAATAACAGCCCCCTTACTCTAAATAATTCAAGGTGCAACTAGGCGACAAGCGAATGAGTCGCTAGGAGCATACATCAGTATGTGACTAGTGCGAGTGAACGCCACAGTCAACAACGTTGCAGCTTGAAGTATGACAAGTAAGAACGAGTATTTAGTGTTCACGGGTCTGATGGAACTCAACCTCAGGATAACGCTCACGCGTTAAATTCAAGTTGACCATCGTTGGTGCGATATAAGTTAAATTATCGCCGCCATCAAGTGCCAAGTTTTGTTCATTTTTACGTTTAAACTCTTCGAGTTTTTTCTCGTTATTACATTCAACCCAGCGTGCTGTTGAAACGTTAACGGATTCATAAATTGCTTCAACGTTATATTCACTCTTCAGTCTTGCAACAACCACATCAAACTGAAGCACACCCACGGCACCTACGATTAAATCGTTATTTGCCAATGGTCTAAAGACCTGTACAGCACCCTCTTCTGATAACTGTACCAATCCTTTAAGTAACTGTTTCTGTTTTAACGGATCACGTAAACGAATACGGCGGAACAATTCTGGGGCAAAGTTTGGAATACCTGTAAACTTCAGGATCTCACCTTGAGTAAAGGTGTCACCAATTTGAATGGTTCCGTGGTTGTGAAGACCAATAATATCCCCAGGATAAGCATGCTCAACATGAGAACGGTCACCCGCCATAAAGGTTAATGCATCTGAAATTACCACATCTTTTTTGAGACGAACTTGATGCAGTTTCATGCCTTTATCATACATACCAGATACAACACGTAAGAATGCAACACGGTCGCGGTGTTTAGGATCCATATTTGCTTGGATCTTAAAGACGAAACCTGTGAACGTTTCTTCAGAAGCGGTAACTTTACGCACATCGGTTTCGCGTGGCATTGGTGCTGGCGCCCATTTTACAAGGCCATCAAGCATATGGTTAACACCAAAGTTACCTAATGCTGTACCAAAGAACACTGGAGTTAATTCGCCAGCTAAAAATGCCTCATGATCAAATTCATGAGAAGCACCTAATACTAATTCTAATTCATCACGTAATTGACTTGCTAAATCATCACCAATAGCTTCATCAAGCTCAGGGTTATCTAACCCTTTGATGACACGAGAATCCTGAATAGTGTGACCTTGACCTGTTTGATAAAGATAAGTTTCATCTTTCAGAATGTGGTAAACCCCTTTGAAGAGCTTTCCGCAACCAATAGGCCAAGTAACTGGGCTACACGCAATTTTTAATTCTGTTTCAACTTCGTCCATGACTTCCATTGGATCACGAATATCACGGTCGAGTTTATTCATAAAGGTCAGAATTGGGGTATCACGTAAACGTGTTACTTCCATTAACTTACGAGTACGATCTTCGACACCTTTAGAGGAGTCAATGACCATTAAACAGCAGTCAACTGCGGTTAAAGTACGATAAGTATCTTCAGAGAAGTCTTCATGCCCCGGGGTATCTAATAAGTTAACTAAGCAATCTGCATAAGGGAACTGCATGACTGAGGTTGTAATAGAAATACCACGTTGTTTTTCCATTTCCATCCAGTCAGACTTTGCATGCTGATTTGAACCGCGGCCTTTTACGGTTCCTGCACGTTGAATTGCTTGTCCGAATAACAACACTTTTTCAGTGATGGTTGTCTTACCCGCATCGGGGTGGGAAATAATGGCAAAAGTTCTACGACGAGCAACTTCTTGCTGAAAAATAGGATTAGACATCAATGGTGATCTTCTAGTTGATAGACGAGAGAATGTAAAACACTGATATATTGCTATAAGTAACAATTAAAGTGACTATAAAGACATTCAACCCGTAAGTTAATCTTAATTGGCGCTTATTTTCGCCTATCTTGTCAGTATAAACAATCAATGGTTGCGTAATTGGTTACCATTTCTACAATTTAAACTGCAATACTCGATCTTGTAACAGTTAATATTGTAACAGGAGCACGGCATGGAAGTGTTCAACACGACATAAATGTCTATTTTTTAGAAATCATATACCGAGAACATCTTTCAGCTTTTCTAGGGCTTGTGCATGTTTTTCATTCGGCATTCTTGCCAAATTGATTTGTTTCCATTTGATGGCAGGAAGCTCACTGGCTCCATCCAAGCTGAGTAAAGACCAATTGGGCTTTCGATTTTTAAAGGATAGCAAAAAAGCCTTTTCAATATTGGTCAGTCCTTGGTGAATGAGGTCTACTAGGCGCACCCTTACGGCTTCTAGTTCCACTAAACTGATCCTTTACTTGCCAATGCCATATGCTGAGGTACTGTTATTAGATACTCTGTATCCAACTTTCCACCTTTAGCAACAACACGTTTACCTGAGCCTAAATCGTAATTTTCTACATTTAACTTATCAAACCAAGGATAAGCTTGGCGTTTTGCAAGCCAAAAGAACAAGCGTTTGGCCTTTACGCTTTTACATGCTTTTAAGAGCGTATCAAGCTTTCTTGGAGATAAGTTCACCAACCCCTGCATTAACTCATCGGCATGTTCAAATGACTCACTTTCAGGCAAACCCACCAACACCTCCAATATGGCTTTTTCCGGGCATGAAAAATACACAGGTGGCAATTGCTCTTCCCATTTATACTCTTTAACAAATGCTCTATCTTTGAATAAGCTATCAGGCCAAAGTTTACTTGTACTATGCCCTTCGAACTTAATTGGTAATGACAGTCTCGCAAGCCAGGAGGGAAGCTTTCTCGCTGCATATAAATGAATATGAGGTGTACTCCCTAATGACAAATATTGTGACAAACCAGATATGGAAAGCGCTGACAATCCACCTACCACAACAGGCGGAAGTTGTTCATCTACACTTTTACCCATCATACGCTGCATAGAAGCTACTACGCCTTCCCAAGTGACAGATCGGGAATACTGGCTGTAAACACCTGTAGCTAGTAGCAATAACGTATCGGTTTTGACAGCGTTATCTAATGAATGCGCACTCAAGCCCTGCTCTGCAAGCCATTTCTTTGTAGCTAACATGCCATAAGGTAAAAGAGTTTTAAGAGACTGTTTATAAGACTCTTTCACCGTTTCTCGCAGGGAATGACTAATCATTTCTAAACACCAAATCCTTTCTCTAGTTTATCTTTTTATCATTTTACGGCGAAAATCGCCGTATAATAGCCAATTTTTAAACCCACACTACTAAAACCTAGAAGGCTTACTTAGTTCAGTCTGCGAGTAACATCTGCAATGCTTTGGTTTGTTTGCTTTGTAAGAACCAATCTAACTATCGCCTCATAGAGTAACCTTGTTTTCATTGAAACTCTCAGCATACCGATGTTTACTAAAAATTTTACAAGTTACCTTTTTGAGCTACTAATAAAGCAAAGAATTAGCCTATTTATTTTCGGTTAAAATTGGGATTGAATATAAAAACCAAAATAAATACACCTTTATTTAGATTTAATTTTTCTATATTTAGAGATCAATCACTTTATTTAAAACAAAAATAAATACTCAATTTACTTATTTTAAATACTATTCACCTTTTTAACACCGTGATAATCACCTAGTGTTTTAAAATTAAACGATGACAAAAGTGAAATTAACTTTATAAATTTACATTAAGTAAAAATAAAGATAAATTTTAAATACAATTAATAAAAAATAAAATTCTAATACTTTAAATAAAATAAAAAACGCCTAATAGAAGGCGTTTAAAATTTAACTTAAATAAAAATTTAATTAGAAAGAAATAGGATAAGCCATGATAATCGCATCTTCATTCCCCGTCTTTGTTGGGTAATAGTTTTTGCGTTTCGAAACGAAATTAAATCCTATAGATTCATAGAGATTGAACGCTTTTTCATTAGATTCTCGCACCTCTAACCACAAGGTGGTGATATTTTTTTTCTCAAGTTTTTCAATTAGTTCTAGTAAAAGCGCTTTGCCATAACCTTTTCCCTGATAATCAGGATGGATTGCAATATTAAAAAGTGTTGCCTCATCTAATATTAATTGCGTAATTGCGAAACCTACAATAATATTATCAATGCAAATTTTCAGATTAAAATAATGACTTCCTTGGTTACTATAAAATGTTTCTTCACTCCAAGGGAATGAGTGACTTAATTTTTCAATTTGCCATGCTAAAGGTAAATCAGCAGGGTTTAAGAGTGAAATGGTCTTCATATTGATAGATTTGTTTCCAAAGATCGCGTTTTGCATCAGCATCAAAATATAACTGATGTAATGAAGGGCTTCTCAGAGAAGTATATTCAGAGGGAAGTATGAGATCAGTGCCTAATAACCAGCAGGGAAGATCAAATGATTCTGTGAGCATGCTCACATCATCTGTTGTAATACAATAGATTTCGTCTTTATCTATCCCCATGGCGCTAAAAATATCAGAGAAAAGCCCGTTATTTAGATCAACGGTATCATCAGTAATGATAAGTAAACGTGTTGTATCCGGAAATTGAACAGAATGCTCGCCTTTTAACACAGCAGGCTTACGAAGTACCCACTGACGAATTCCAAGTTGGGATAACATTCTGTCTTTACGGCTCATTATGCTTACCTATCAAGTGTAGAACAACGGTACATAGTATCAGAGGGCATAAACTACGCCAATAAATAGCGTCGGTTTCTTTATATCTGATATCATGCGTCTCATGTTTTTTAAGGAGTAATAATCATAATGTCCTCACTGTCCCCTGCTAGCGAAGTTATTCTTCGTCACCTAGATCATTTCGCAGACAGGCATGTACTTATTGCAGGTGATCTTCAAGATACTTTCGCGGCGCAAATTCAGGCGAAAAGTGTCAGAGCATATACCAACCAATATCACCAATGGCTACCATTACTAAAATCAATGGGTGATAACGTACTCTTTGGTTTAGTTGCTGATCAATCCTTTGTGAAATATTGCAATACCTTGATCTATTTTTGGCCTAAAAATAAAAACGAAGCCACTTTCCAACTGCGTAGCCTTTGCTCTAACTTACAAGTGGGTACTGAAATCTTTATCGTCGGTGAAAACCGTAGCGGTGTTAAAAGTGCCACAGAATTAATGAACGGTATCGCTAAACTTAAAAAAATAGATTCAGCACGCCGTTGTAGCTTATTTTTTGGTACTCAAACATATCAAACACTGTTTGACCGTAATAACTGGTGGCAAACTTATCGCCATGACGATCTTACTGTAATGGCATTACCGGGTGTATTTAGCCAAAATGCATTAGATGAGGGTAGCCGTTTATTACTATCAACTTTTGATGATGCAATGGTTGGAGATTTACTGGATATGGCATGTGGTTGTGGTGTTCTTGCTACTGTACTTGGCAAGAAAAACCCAATGTTGAAACTAACACTGTGTGATGTGAATGCTGCGGCAATTTCTTCTAGTATCGCTACCTTAAACGTGAATGAATTAGAAGGTCGAGTGATTGCAAGTAATGTCTATTCAGCAGTTGAAGAGACTTATGATTGGATAATCTCAAACCCACCTTTCCATGATGGTTTAGGTACAAGCTATGAAGCAGCTGAAGATATTATTCGCCTTGCACCAAATTATCTAAAAAGAGGCGGTAAATTACGCATTGTGGCGAATTCATTTATCCCTTATCCAGATATACTGGATCATGTATTTGGCTCTCATGAAGTGCTTGCATCAACAGGTAAATTCAAAGTTTACCAAGCAACTAAAAAAGAGTAATCACAAGCCCTGTTATAAATAACAGGGCTTTATTTTTGGACTGATTTTAAGTAATGCTCCAAGGTGTTTTATTTTTCATCACCAAGATAATTTATTGATAAAAAATAATTGACGCCAAAAATAAAAAGCATAAAATTCGCCACCTATCTGCACAGATGATGTTGATATTGCGAGAGTGGCGGAATTGGTAGACGCGCTAGCTTCAGGTGTTAGTGTCCTTACGGACGTGGGGGTTCAAGTCCCCCCTTTCGCACCAAACAATTTGTAGAGCAAAAATGATTGAGTAAAACTGCGAGGATGGCGGAATTGGTAGACGCGCTAGCTTCAGGTGTTAGTGTTCTTACGGACGTGGGGGTTCAAGTCCCCCTCTTCGCACCACTCAATGAGCCTTTATTTTTTCCTTGTAATAACACCCATTCGATTACACACCGAGTATTCTTTTCTCTATCCATGATACGCGACTAAAAGTGTCATCAAACTGTAGGTTAATACAACGCCTGCGGGGATCATTACCCACATTTGTAATTTTTTATGGAACAGCATCAAGGTTGATAACAGCATTGAAACCACTAAAACCAGCGTAAAAGCGGATGTTCCTGCAATAGAATGCGTGATCACTGTTAGTAAAGAAGAAACCGCCAACATTTCCCATAAACTAATGCGAGATGTCCAAGACGTAACTGGAGATAAGCGCGTTGATTTAGCCATAATAACTCACCATTAATGATAATGATTTTCATTATTATATATAACACCTATGCTAAATCAACTTATATAAAGAAAAAAACCTACCTTATATCCTTATTTTTTAAATGGTTATGTGTATTCTTTAGTCTCAGGCATAAAAAATGCCTTATCATTTTCACGATAAAGCATTTCATTTTATTATGTTGTTATCATAGTCAATAAACAAAATTAAGCGTTATTTGGCTCGATAAAATGAAAGACTAAATGAATATCTTCAGGCTCTCTTTCATAAAGCTCAGGATCAGGAATATCAATTAAACGACACCCTAAATGCTGATAAAAATTCACGCTATTTTCAGAAGGTGTTGATGAGATATATAATCCACCAGCCCCTTTTTTCTTCGCATATTCCACACAATAATCAAATAATATTCGTGCCAAACCTTGCCCACGTTGCTGGTGGCTAACATGTAAAAAAGAGAGTTGAAGTAAAGTGCCATTTTGACCCCGTTTTTGTGGATCAACACTTGCCGCCGCGACCAACTGATCTTGTTTAAAAACACCCCAAAAAGGCGCTCCTCGATCAAAACTTTCAAGTAAAACAGGTGTGTAATGTTCTGATTCACCTTCTGGCCAACCTTTCATATCAAAGCGTTGCTCTGATAAAAGCAATATTCCTTCTTTTAAGACATATAGCTTTTCAATAAGCTCGGTTCTATCAATTGCCCATACTTGTGGAATTTCATTTCGTGTTAATTGACGAATAATGTATTTCATTATTAAACCTGTTCTGATGATGATTCACTTCGTTCTAGTACGTGATAAGCCACAGCACAGAACAAGGAATTCAACCGTTTCATATCACCGAGCAAACTGGTATGCAGTGAACTGGTTTCAATGCTTTGCATATTATGCAAATGAAGACGTTCTACATGGGCAAACGAGTAACGCTGGTTGAGTAAACGGAAACGATGTTTTGCTCGACGTAATTTACGAGCATGTTCCATGTTGCCGGAAACAAATACCGACATCGCCAGATTCAGATTACTTTGCAGACGCTCAAGGAGTGTCTGTAATTCACGACGTCCTTCCTCCGATAAAAACAAGTGGTGATTTAAACCTTTGCTAACCACTTCAGCCGACATACGCGCAATAATAGCGGATGATTGTTGTAAATTCATCGCGGTATCAATAATTTCAGCCCAACGCCGAGAATCTTCAGTTCCTAGATCATGCTGTTGAATTTGTGCCATATACAATTTAATGCTGCTGTGGAGTAATTCTACCTCTTCTTCTAACTGGCTAATTTCCCTTTTTTGCTGACGATCGCCTTCCATTAACGCAGTAAAACGTTGCAGCATTTGTTCTATAACATCACCTAATCGTAGTGATTCTCTAACCGCATTAGCAATTGCCAATGAAGGCGTATCAATAGCGGATTGATCTAAATAACGCGGTGCCATTTCAGAGCCCGTGGTCGGTAATTCAGGAATGAGTCGCTGACATAATTTCGCCATTATGCCGACAAAAGGGATCATCAAAATACAGCGAGCAAGATTATAAATAACATGAAAATAGATAACGACTTCAGCCGGTGAAAAGCCATATTTTTGTATTTCAGAAGCAAGATACGTTATCTATGGTAAAACAATCAATGCGCCAATCAGTTTAAAAAATAAGCTTCCCAACACAACTTGTCGAGAGGCAACGCTTTGTCCCCGACTACTTATTAATGCAAGCAACCCACTACCAATATTTGAGCCAATTACAATGGAAAGGCTGATATATAATGGCATTAACCCTGTTGCACTTAATGTTGCCGTTAACAACACTGCCGCAAGGCTCGAGTAACTCACCATTGCAAAGAGTGCCCCCACCAATAGCGCTAAAATAGTATCGCCACTGAGAGAGGTAAAAATAGCTTGGACTGCACTTGCGTGCATAATAGGTTCTGCCGATGCCACAATGAGTTGTAAAGCCAACAAAATCAAACCAAGACCAATGCCCACACGTCCTAGTTGTCCTACTCGCTCTTTTTTACGACTTAAAAAAGTAATAACACCGATAAGGATAAGGAGTGGCGATAACCAAGAGAGATCAAATGTCAGCACACGCGCCATTAACGCAGTACCCACATCCGCGCCTAGCATAATAACAAGTGCTGGTGTAATCGAAATCAGTCCTTGCGTCACAAAAGAGATAACCAAAAGTGCCGTCGCATTACTGCTTTGCACTAATGCCGTTACGCCCACACCCGCAAGAAAGGCGTTGGATTTTTTATTAATACTTTTACCTAAAATTCGGCGTAAATCAGAGCCAAAAACACGCATAATGCCTGTACGAACAATATGTGTTCCCCAAACAAGAAGCGCGACAGATGAGAGTAAATGAAGCAGTGTCAGCATAGAAAAAATAACCTTATTCTTATCGTTGTTTGTTTGACTGTGTTCTCCTTCAATCTCATAAAAAAGAGAAAGACCATGAGCAGATAACGCTCTGAGAAAAGATATTTGCTGGTAATGCCTTAATAACACATTGGGTTATTAGACAAAAAGATATTGCAACTTAAGTGCAATAATCAATGGAGAAGTTGAGAATATTATATGGATTAATGTGTGAATTCTGCTAATTATAGCAGAGAAAGTGTCACTTTCAAAATCAGACTATAAATAACCTATTGATTTATTATCATTTTATTTTTAGCAGACTCAATTCTTAATAAAAAAACGCGACTAGAGGGTATCTCTCTAAGTCGCGCGAAAATACAACAATTTAGTAAGGCAATTCGACTACAAGTTCAGACAGACTATAAATTCAACTTGAACTTACTTCAGACCCATCGCATCACGCATTGTGAAAAACAAATCTGTTTGGTCAGTTAACCCAACCACATTAGCCGCATGTGGACCATAAGCGGCAACCCGTAATTGTGCTCCTGTATGCTCTTGAGACTCTTCTTCTGAGTTACCGTAATTCACCACCATAACCGCACCATCTTTAGTGATAAGTGCCTGTGTTAACCCGCTGGATTTCACATCAGCTTCAATAATTTGGCTTGAATGCGCATGATCAGCAGTCACGATAATCAGAGTGTCGCCGTTTTGTTTAGCAAAATCTAAACCGATTTGTACGGCTTCATCTAGCGCAACAGTTTCACCAATTTGTCCACAAGGATTCGCATTATGATCTTGCTTATCGATAGAGGCACTTTCGACTTGTAAGAAGAAGCCATTTTCATTGGTTTTCAGCAAATCGATCGCTTTTTTGGTCATTTGTGCCAGTGTTGGCGCATTCGGATCAAGTTTAGCGTTAGGTTTGCACTCTAAAGGTGGGTTGTTTAAATTACCGTGGTAAGTCGCTTTAGGGCCTTCCCATGCCACTGCCATATTGCCTTCATGGAATAAACCTAGTACAGGCTTATCTTGGTTCGCAAGCGTAATCGCATCGAGTGATTTGGCATCTTTCACGATTTGATAACCACGCTCAATGGCTTGTTGCTCTAACGTTTTGCCTTTGTATTCACCCGCTACAGCCGTTTGAGCAAAACTTTTTGCTCCACCACCTAATGTGACATCAGCGCGAGTCACTAATAATTGCTCAGAGATAGAACCTCTACCGCCATTTTCCAATGCGTTTGTTGAACATTTCTCTAAGGTTTCAACAGGGCCATAGCATTTACGTCCTGTTACATGCGAGAACAGAGCCGCAGGTGTTGCATCTTGAATTTCAGAGGTTGTCACGTTCCCTGTCGCCTTTCCATTGGCTTTTGCTAATTCCAAAATAGTTTGATGATCCTTACCAAACACATCAATCCCTAATGCACCATTATAGGTTTTCACACCCGAAGCCCATGCTGTCGCAGAAGCGGCAGAGTCTGTTACATAATTAGGTTTTTGGGTTTTTCTGTCTAAAGCGTAGTGTGTGTATTGACCCGTAATAGGTAAGGCATCGATACCTTTAAAGAAACCACCCGCACCTTCGGCATAGTTACGTGCAACGGTGATTTCAGAATCCCCCATACCATCACCAATAAAGAGGATTACATTTTTCGCTTGGTTATTATTTAAAGCGGCTTTTAATGCCTCAGTTTGATCTTGAGTCATACGGCGAGCACCGCCAAATTCCGTGATATTACCTTTTGCTGCACGATCTTGAGCTAAAATGGCATCAGCAGCAACGGGAGCAGCAAAAGAAGAGAAACTCGCGCCAGCTAATAGCGTTGTTACAATAACGGATAAAATAGAACGTTGGTAACGATGAGACATAGCTTTTTCCTTGCACTCTAAAGTAAAAAACAGGGTTAATGTTTTAAGTCAGGAAAAGCTTACGGCAGTTAAATGACAGAGAAATGAAGAGTAAATGCGATTTTGATGACAGCTTTATGACAGGTTGGTGACAAATCAGAAGCTTATGCCGTTTATCATCACTCATAAGCTTCTGTCATTATCAATATTAATGTTCTTTAGTTAATGCTTTCGCACCGAGATATAGCGTTTCACACCAAGAGATATAATCATGCCCACTTGCCATTTCTAGCGATTGAACTGGGTAACCTTTTTGTTCTAAAACCCGTTTAAGATGGCGATTATTATTTAAAATCCCCCCTTTATCACCACGGTTTTCAAATAACCCCGCCTCTAAGAAAAACTGTAATGGCTTTTTATCTGCTTGCTCAAATTGTCGAATAAACCATTCAGGCTCTTCATTTTCAGGCGCCCACCAATAAGAGCCTGACATACTCAGCACTTTACCAAAGCGATCAGGGCGATTAAATGCCACCCATGAAGACGCTAATCCTCCATAACTCGAACCTGCCACAATGGTTTCTTCTCCTGATACGTGAATACCTTTCTCTTTTTCCAACCAAACAAATAATTCGTCGGCTAAAAAGCGATAAAAATCAGGATTAGGCGGTAATTCAATACTACGACGATCACTATCAATGCTATCAACAAAGAGGATCATCATCGGCGCCAATTTCTCTTCTTCGATCTGCTTATCAAAAAATTGATCAATACCATATTGACGACGATAAGTTTGACCATCAAATAACACTAAAAGTCGAGGTACTTCCATTTTTTGAGCGGGCTGGTAAAGCGCTATTTCACGATCGTTATTTAAGATCTGACTGTGAAAACGCACAATTTCTGTGTTGCCTTTCATTTTTCTATCAAGAATATCAGGCAATTGGCATTCACGTTGACTATCTAACGATAATAAAGAAAAGTGATTATAAATATCCTCAGATTTGCTTGGTGAATCTTGAGAATTCAGCGGATCTGCCTGTGCTGTGGTTAAAATAGCGCGACGTTGTTCGAATGGCTCTGCATTTTCAATGATAGGCACATCAGGCGCTAATTTATATTGCATTAATGTATCGTTAGGTACGATATAGCTACGATACCAAATATCACTATTGGCTAAATGGGTTAATGGATCATGATTACCCTCTGGTGATCCCAATAAATAGACATTCTTCTTTGCACCTTGCCATAAGAAAGTGACTAACTTTTTATCCTTATCATAAGGCTCAATAAGGGGTGTACCTTCATGGCGTACTTGTTGCCAAAATGCCTGAATACTTTGTTGATTGAGTTGTTGAGCAAGTGTTTGTAAACGAGGACTCATAGGTGCAATTTTCGCATCTTTATCTAAAGGTTGATAAGGCTGTGTTGTCAGTATGAGTTGCCATGATTTTCCCTTTTCACCCTGTGCAACTAATTGATAACTTGCGGTTTCAGGCAATAAAAAACGCACTTTTTGTTGCCCATCCGCAGGAATATCTTTTAATAAGCTACGGATATGTGTGCCATTTGGGGTTTCTAATCGCAGGTTTTGTATCCCTTTCACATTCAGTTCGGCATAACGTTGACTCTCTAGTTGCGTGGTAAAACACAACGTGTTGTTGTTATCAAACTGACCTGTTATTTCTTTGCCTTCGGTTACGGTTAAGCAATTGGAAAAACTAGGGAAAGATGCCATTAATGCACATATCATCAGAGGAATTCTCACTTTATTATTCTCGTTATAAACTATTGTGAGAAACAATAGTAATGATAATTGTTATCAATTCAATAAAAATTAAGCATGTACAAATTTATAATAAATTTGACACCCCAGCGAAAAATAATAAAATAATCATTATCACTCCCTATGTGATAGCAAGATAAAGTCAATAATTATAGGAGTTCGCTATTTATGTCTATCTTGCATATGAATAGCAATTAAATGAAGGTAATTATTATGTCTATAACGATGTCGCAAAAACTAGCTCGAGAAGGACTTGGTAATCCAGAATTATTTCAAGGTGGTGTTTATATTACAAAAAATGGTCAAGCGGAGCTTTTTGTACAAACAGCCGAAGAAAGACAACTGGAGTTACAAGAAAGAGAAAAAGAGCGTCAATCAAATGCTCTATTGAAATTGGTAATGATAGCGAAAGAAGATATAGCAAATGAGCAAGTTATGTCTCCTGAAGATGTCAAAAGAAAACTACGTGGATCTCGAACTTAATATTAGAGGTGCTTTTGAAAAAAACTGTAAACATTAGAGTATCAGAGACGGCTCTATGGTCATTAAAAGATGCGGAATCATTTAAACTCAGTTGCACCAATAACAGTGAAAACGCTGCTGTATTTATAGATCAACTTTTTGACTCAGCTATTGATGCTATTTCTCAAGATCCTACCCGTTATCGTTATAATGCAATGTTGGCAGATAAAGGGATCGCTATTCGTGAACGTATTGATGTAAACAGTCAGTTTCGTTGTTTATATGAATTCAATGAAGAAAATAATACGGTCGATATATTACTTTTTATAAGTACAAAACAAGATATTGAAGGAATGCTTTATCGTTGTTTAATATTGAAAAAATGATGAAAACCTCCTCAATCATTTTTGTTATTGAGGAGACTTTCTTTCTAAGTTAATTAACGTTAAAACGCTCCCATCAACGCTCTTCTAATGGATAGCTGCGGAAACTCCATAAGCCCAACGCTTTTAAGCCGTCGTTTAAAATTATCTTGTTGCAATCCCATACAATGCATTTGCATTACACAATGCATTTGCATTACAATACTCTGACTTGCAAATCCCCGATAGTTTAAAAAACTCATCTGATCATGGGATAAAGTTAAGGAGAAACAAGATGATCCTAAATATTGAGGATGTGTCTCTACGTGCTGAATCTCGACTCACTGAGCGTAGTCAAACCACAATTCCTGTGGCCATTCGGGATGCTTTACACCTAAAACCTGGAGAATTAATCGAATATTCTCTATTACCTGGGGGTAGAGTCATTATATCTCGACAAGAAAAAGAACAAGATGATCCAGTTATATCTGAATTTCTCTCTTTCCTTGAAAAAGATATGAAGAAAAATCCACAGCATATCAAATCAGTACCTGCAACATTATGGACTGAGGTGAAAGAGCTTACTGATGGCGTTGAAATTGACTTAGACGCACCACTTACTGACTAGCAGAGGTGGAATGGATACTTTAGAAATTAACGGCTGGAAAATCTTTTTTCACCAATGCTTTTTAGACCAGATTATTGAATTGGTCGAAAATGTCAAAAAATTGAAAGCATCAGATCCAAGTGGGTATAAGAAAAAAAACGCAACTAAACTACTTACAGCAATCAAAAAAGTAATAGAAGAGCGTATAGCCAGAAATCCGCTCGATCCTATATTTCACCAAGGAAATACATTAGGGCCTAATAATAAACATTGGTTTAGAGCTAAGTTCTTGCAACAGTTTCGTTTATTTTTTCGATGCAGTGAAGAACATAAGATCATCGTTATTGGTTGGGTCAATGATTTTAATACACTGCGTGCTTACGATTCTAAAAGTGATGCATATAAAGTATTTTCATCAAAACTAAAAGCAGGAAAACCACCAAATGATTGGCAAACCTTGCTAAAAGAAGCTTCTGCCACAGCAGGATCAGAAACGCTCTCAACTCAAGATTTTTTCAATCACTAGCGAGTGTTATTAAAGTTACTTTTATTCGCCAAAAAAGAGCCCAACGTTATAGAGTTACTTCATCTTTGGGCTCTTTCACTATTCAATATTTATCTAAATCAACGCTCTTCTAATGGATAGCTGCGGAAACTCCATAATCCTAGCGCTTTTAAGCCATCACGATAAATGCCCTGTATATCTGATTTACTGGCTTTTTGTAATTCAGCTAATGGTTTATCAGGAGCGACAACCGTTAAGTAAGTAATATCACTTGGACCACTTTGCCAACTTGCGATAGTGAAAATTGCGTCAGCACGACGAACATGGCTACCAGAGCTAATAATCACTGCTGTTTTAATACGATGTTTGGTTAAAGCATAGCGGCTAAATAACGCATTTTCGACAGTTGTACGCGCATAGTTCTCTTGGAAAATACGTTCTGGTGCAATCCCATTTTTCACCAGCCAATCTGCCATTAACTTACCTTCAGTTTGGTGCGCTTTAGGTACGCCCCCAGTCACAACAATCATTGCTTCAGGCAATTGTTTAGCGACTTCTAAAGTTTTATTTAAGCGCTCAATTAAAATCTTATTCATAGTGCCATCAGGATTTAACGCATAACCTAATGTCACAATCGCATTATTATCTTTGGTTTTCTTCAATTTCGCTAAATCAGCAGGCGTTAATTTATCGCTTAACGGCATTTTGCTAACGCGATCAATTTGTGCAAAGAAACGACTAATTTCTTCTGCTTTTGCTGGATTTAATGATTTCAATTTATTGAAATACGCTTCGCTCTCTTTATCTTTACCTTCAAAACGAGTCCATGAAGTGACATAAATTAGCGCATCAATATCATCAGGAGCCGCTTCTAAAATCTGTTTATAAATCGTAATTGCGCGAGAAACATCATTGTTATAGATATAAGCACTCGCGGTACTAAATAATAAATCGAGGCGATAAGGTTCTAACTTATAAGCTTGCTGTAGTTTTTGCGCCACAATTTCCATATTGGATGGCAGTTTTCCCGTAAAGCCAGCATCAGAGACACGCGCTGGTGACTTAAAAGCATCTAATGCATCTTGGATCAAACTATCAACCGTTTGGCGCTGAGAGACATACTGTTGATAGCTATTATCTGGTTGATGAACTTTTTGGTAAGCCAATGCATTTGATGAGACGGTAAAACCTAAAGCAGCGATCGCTAACGAAATGACTGTTTTCTTGATATGAAGTGAAACACGGGAAGGTTGCGCCATTATCTTGTCCTTTTACGAAAAATAGTCTGCTTCTTCACCTGAGCGAATGAAGATAGAGAGTGTGACTCCCCACACCTAATGGCAAAAGAAATACACACCGATAAATCTATACCTGCTATCTATAATAGAGATCCCTGCATTAATTTTCAGTAATCTTTTTCACCTTATTGAAAAAAATAGCATTATTACGTAGATAGCTTATTTGACAGATTTTTTTATATATTTTTATCTTTTGGTAAGTGATTTTGTTCTGATAGATCATCAGTGATAAAGAATACAAACGATCTATTCTTTAGAGGGAAGAGAGACGTTTAAAATTGAGTAATTATTTTTATTATTCAATGTAAAAAACGCCACTAATGGCGTTTTTAATCTTTATATTATTCAATATGCTTTGATTGCATCATCAATAATTCTCTCACTAATTCAACGCAACTTAAGAAACGTTCGTCATAATCAGGGGAATTAACTTTAATATATTCAATATTATTTTTATCGAGCATTTCCATCAGTAAGGTTTGGAAATAACGTCTCTCTTTATCACTGCCTAAACTACGCAAGCCATCTGCTACCCACGGCGTATTGTTTTCTAGTAAGATAACTAAATCAAAACGGTATTCATCAATCAGCGCTTGAACAAAGGGATGCTCTTTACCTTCATAACGTAAACAAAATGCTTGTGTAGTGACAAAATCCGTATCAACAAATGCCACTTTATTTGCATATTTAACAGCAAAATCAATATATTGAGCATGTCCCAATGCAATTTTATCGTAGTCGGAATATTGTAAGGCCATTTCATCCCCACCAAGGTGAGAAAACACATAATCACGACCATATTCCCATGCGCTGGTGGTATTGAAAATATTGGCGAGCTTATTGACTAACGTGGATTTACCACTGGATTCACCGCCTAAAATCGCCACTGTGCGCACAAAGAAGGGTTTTACTTCCGTTGGAATATATTCCCAATATTTAAATGGTGCTTGGCGAATTTGACTGCCACTGATATTCATAAATGAACGCTCAGGATCAATCAAAACCGTTTCAATCCCCAAGAAAGCATTATATTGATCCGCATCTTCTCGTTCGCTGGTATAGATAAAATCAGGGGTTATCTGCTTTTCTCGCAAAAACATTTTGATCCCTTCACTCCACATTTCCCAGCCATGGGGTTGTGGCTCTATACCGTGCTCGTCAAACTCATGAATACGAATATTTTTTTGATATTTAAAGGTTTGTAATAACCAACGCAATCTATCACTCACCGTTGGCTGTTGTGACATTGCACTGTTGATAAATAGATTTTTATCACGAGGCTCGTCATGACATAAAATGACATGTAATTCATCTACTTGGCTGCAAGCACGTTGAATTAAATAAATATGCCCCGTATGAAGCGGATAAAACTTACCAAAAATAACACCAATCGTTTTCTTTTTTACGGGATATTCTAACCCTAAAAATTGGTGTAAAGCCGACATCTTTTGAGCGCTGGGACTTTTGATTTTATTATTAATTAATTGGCTAAGATAGCCTTTTGTCATATCACTTTCATCAGCAACCTGTTGTAAAGTATAACCATTTTTTCTGATAGCCTGTTTGATATAATCAAAAGGTCCCATATTTCACTCCTTTAGAAATCTTCTAAATCATCGAGGACAGATAACGCATCTGACAGCTTTTTCACACCATACACTTTCATATCAGGGGGATTTTTTTTCGGCATATTTGCACTAGGTACAATCGCTCGTTTAAATCCATGTTTTGCTGCTTCTGCAATACGCTCTTGTCCGCTAGGGACTGGTCGAATTTCACCTGCAAGTCCGACTTCGCCAAATATCACTAAATCACGAGGTAAAGGACGATTACGAAAACTGGATACTAATGACAATAACAAGGCTAAATCTGCACTGGTTTCTGTGACTTTTACCCCACCAACCACATTCACAAAAACGTCTTGATCAGACATTTGTAACCCGCCATGACGATGTAATACAGCAAGCAGAATAGCTAATCTATTTTGCTCTAATCCCACTGCAACACGGCGAGGATTGGACAACATTGAGTGGTCAACTAAGGCTTGTATCTCCACCAGCAAAGGTCTTGTACCTTCCCACACAACCATAACAGAGCTACCTGATGTGATTTCATCACCTCGACTTAAAAAGATAGCAGATGGATTGCTCACTTCTCGTAATCCTTGCTCTGTCATCGCAAAAACGCCTAACTCATTAACGGCGCCGAAACGGTTTTTATGACTGCGTAAGGTACGAAAACGAGAATCCGTTTCACCATCTAGCATGACAGAACAGTCAATACAGTGTTCCAATACTTTAGGCCCTGCCAATGTGCCATCTTTTGTCACATGACCAACCATGATAATGGCAACATCATTGGTTTTAGCAAAACGAGTTAGATAAGCAGCGGTTTCTCGCACTTGAGCAACACTACCCGGTGAAGATTGAATATCTGCCATATGCATCACTTGAATAGAGTCAATCACCATTAATTTAGGTTGTTCTTGTGAGGCAATTAAACAAATTTGCTCAATGCTAGTTTCTGACAACATATTTAGCTCTGCTGTCGGTAAACCTAATCGATGTGCACGCATAGCTACCTGTTGGAGTGACTCTTCACCTGTAACATATAGCGTTTTCATTTCCGTTGCTAAACGACACATGGTTTGTAGCAATAAGGTACTCTTACCCGCGCCCGGGCTTCCCCCGATTAAAATGGCACTTCCAGGGACTACACCACCACCTAATACGCGATCAAACTCTTTAAAGCCCGTTGAGAAACGCGGTAAGGCTTCAAGGCTAATTTCAGAGAGCTTTTGAACTCGGCTAACGCCTTTTGCATCACCCGCAAATCCACTAAAGCGCTCATTACGGGAAGAAGGGGCAGCAGCAAGGCGCACTTCTGTAATTGTATTCCACGCATGACAAGCAGAGCATTGCCCTTGCCAACGAGGATAATCTGCACCACATTCATTACATACAAAGGCTCTTTTTGCTGCTTTTGCCACACTTCTCTCCCAACAATAACAATTTTAGAAAAACGCGCTTAACGCTCTTCGTGTTTTAGACCACCACTTAAAACGCACAATACACCCATTAGGTCGGCGTGACGAATAGCGACTTTTGCTTGAGCATACACTTTAGGTTTTGCATGATAAGCAATACCAAGCCCTGCTTTTCTCAACATTTTAAGATCGTTTGCCCCATCACCAATGGCAATGGTTTGCTCCATTGGGATCTCTAAATCTTTCGCTAAACGCGCTAACACTTGTGCTTTGTACTTCGCATCAACAATCGTACCTTTGACTTTACCTGTCAACTTGCCATCTTTAATTTCAAGATGATTAGCAACAGCAGACACTAAGCGTAATTTTTGTTTTAAATTATCCGCAAAATAAGTAAAGCCACCTGACGCAATAGCAATATGCCAATCCATCGCCTGAAGTTTACGCACTAAGCTGGTTAATCCCGGCATAAGAGGCAAATCATCCATCACCTTTTGCAAGATAGATGCATCAGCGCCTTTCAGTTCAGCAACACGCAACTTTAAGCTTTCACTAAAATCCATTTCCCCTTGCATGGCACGTTCTGTTATCTCTGCAACTTTATCGCCCACGCCAGCAAGTTTGGCTATTTCATCAATACATTCAATTTGAATCGCCGTTGAATCCATATCCATCACTAAAAGTCCTGGAGAACGTAAGCGAGGAATTTCACCTAGAGGAACGACATCTAGGCCACATTCATCAGATAAACGGCGAATTCGACGGGTTAGACTACCTGCGATACGTACCACTTGGTAATCGTCAATGCGCCATGAAGAAACCACCACGATTGCCACGCCTAATTTATGTTGGAACTCACTTATTCTTTTCTTATCAAGTTCACGTCCATAAAGTAACCATCCGCTATCACCCGCACGATAATCCAGTGGCATCACCTCTTCACCACTGAGTGATAACGGCAGACCTGGCCATTTACGGATCTCATCCGGTAAATAGCAATAGGTCAGACTATTTGACATACTTATTCTCCTGTTTTCCCCTGTCGGAACAAAATAATCGTTATTCAGCCTATTCTATCTCTGGCTCATCTGGCAACATGCATATACTTGCTTACGCAAAAGGATGAACATGCTTAAAGACAAACTAAAATTCAAACTCCAAAAAACGGCGATTATACTGATTTGTATCGCACTATTGGCATTTCTTATGCAAGGCGCGTCTTATTTTAGCCGTGCTAATCAGCATGCCCGAATTACTCAGTTTGAAGAGCTTGCAAAAACGCTGGCAGAACAAGTTGCGTTCTCTTTATCCACTTATATAGATGACAGTAGCAAAGATAACGTAAATCCCCTCATTATGGCTAATTTAAATCATCTAACTCATGATAGTCGGGTACTTGATGCCAGCCTTTATTTAGAAGATGGCACACAAATAGCGCATAGCGGTGAAAATGTCACGGTTAAAGAGCGATTAGCACTAGAAGGGCAAAAAAGTGGGGGCTCGTTTAATCACCAGCTTGTTGTGCCTGTGCCAGGTAAAGATAAACCCAAAGGCTTTTTAAGGCTCACACTGGATACTCATCAGCTTGTCACTGAATCTAGCCAAGTGGATAACACCACGAATTTATTACGTGTGATGTTATTGGTCGCACTTGCCATTGGCTTTTTGCTTTCTCATAACCTTCTTCAATTAACACCTGTTCATTGGCAACAATCGCCGTATTTATTAACGGCCAATTTACCACCTCGCACTGAAAAAGATGATATTGAAGAAAAAGAAAATGATGAAGAAGAAGGAGAAGAAAATAATGTCAAAGAGAGAGATAACGACACCGAAAATAGCTCAAATAAAGCATAAACTCTTATCCGATTAAAAAATAAAAAGTGAGTTGAGTGATGAGCTGAACTCACTTTTTAGCCAACACAAACTGAATTTAGATATATCTAATTTATGCGTATTTTCGTGCTATTCCCTTAATCTTTAAAAGGGATTTGTTTAAAATCACAGTAAACCTTAGCCAATTCATTAATCTAAAAAGATAAGTTTTAAATCTTTTTCTGGCTCTTTGAGTGCTGAGGTGGTTATGACTGAACAATCTGTTATCCAACGTTGTCAACAAATCGTAGAAAACCCAACCCTTTCCCCTGAACAAAAACGTCATTTTCTCGCTTTAGAAGCTGAAAATATGCTGCCTTATCCTGCACTTCCTAAAGATGCAGCTAGCGCATTAGATGAACGGGTCATTTGCGATATGTATGAAGGTCATGCACCTTATAAACCTCGTTATGTATTACCTGATTACGCGAAATTTTTAGCACAAGGCTCTCGCTATTTAGAGCTAGAACCTGCACAAGATTTTGATGATGCACTAAACATGCTGACCATTCTTTATCATCATGTTCCATCAGTTACCTCAATGCCCGTTTACTTAGGACGTATTGATAAAATTTTACTGCCTTATGTCGGTTCTCTTACCGAAGAGCAGCTTTATCCTAAATTAAAACGTTTTTGGCGCTATCTTGATAGAACACTGCCTGATGCGTTTATGCATGCCAATATTGGCCCTGAAGACTCCATCATCACGCGATTAATTCTAAAAGTAGATGTCGAGCTTCAACAAGTCGCGCCTAATCTCACCTTTATTTATGATGCGAATTCGACGCCTTCTGACCTATTGCATCAAGCTATAACCAATATTTGCCATAGCAGTAAACCCCATATTGCCAACGGTACTTTACAAGATGCCGTATTTGGTAAAGATGAATACGGTATTGTGAGTTGTTATAACTCTTTACCTCAAAGTGGTGGTGGTAGCACTTTAGTACGGATTAACCTTAAAGAAGTGGCAAAGCGCAGCCAAAATAGCCACGATTTTCTTGAAAATGTCTTGCCATTTTATATGCAAAAACAAATCGAGATCATCGATGCCCGCTGTGAGTTTCTCTATGAAAAATCCCATTTCTTTAAACAAAGCTTCTTAGTGGAAGAAGGTTTGATCTCACCTGATCGCTTTGCCCCTATGTTTGGAATTTACGGTATGGCAGAAGCCGTTGCTTTATTACTTGAAAAAGAAGGCAAACAAGTCGCTTATGGCGATAACGAATCAGCAAATAAACTCAGCTATATTATTAGTGAAAAATTAGCGCAATTTGTCGCGGATACCCCTGTGAAATATGGCTGGAAACAGCGTGCCATGCTACATGCACAATCGGGCATTAGTTCGGATATTGGCACAACACCTGCAACGCGTATTCCTTATGGTAAAGAGCCAGATCCCGTTACCCACTTAATGACTGTTGCACCACATCATGCGTTTTATACTTCAGGTATTAGCGATATTTTAACGGTAGATGAAACCATTAAACAAAACCCTGATGCATTAATGCAACTGTGTTTAGGCGCTTTCGCTTCAGGGCTAAGGGAGTTCTCAGCAAATGTGGGTGGAAATGATTTAGTGAGAGTCACCGGTTATATGGTGCGCTTATCTGATTTGAAAAAATACAAAGAAGAAGGCTCTCGTTTAAACACCACTTGGTTAGGCGATGAAGCCACCGCGAACTGCCATATTACTGAGCGTAAACCACGAGTTATCAGTTATGAACAGCAGATGCGTTTCGATAAATAAGATACTGCCCTTCTCTTGTGTCGATGGCCCGGGCAATCGCCTAGCCATCTTTTTACAAGGGTGTAATCTACGCTGTAAAAATTGCCACAATCCCTACACAATGGGGATCTGTGACAATTGTGGTGACTGCATTCTGACTTGCCCACAACAAGCACTTTCATTACAAAATGGTGTTATAAGTTGGAACAGTGCCAGTTGTGAACAATGCGACACCTGTATTCAGCAATGCCCTCGTCAATCAAGCCCGATGACATTAAGTTATACCGTTGATGAGTTAATCGCTATTACACGTAAATACGCTGCATTTATTAATGGTGTCACTGTCAGTGGCGGAGAATCGACGTTACAACTTCCTTTTTTAATCGAATACTTTAAAACAATTAAGCAAGCCCCCGATCTCAAGCATCTCACCTGTTTAATCGACAGCAATGGCACACTTTCTCTTAATGGTTGGCAAAAAATAGCCCCTTATATGGATGGTGCCATGATCGATTTAAAAAGTTGGAGTGAAAAGACACATGTTTATTTAACCGGTCGTAGCAATCAGCGTATTAAAGAATCAATCAAATGGTTAGCTAATAATAATTTGCTTACAGAATTACGCCTTTTATATATTCCAGAAAAAACTGATTATTTAGAGAATATTGAATTACTTTCTCAGTTTATTAATTCGCTTGGTAAATCAGTATTAGTTAGAATTAATGCTTTTCATCAGCATGGTGTATATGGCGAAGCAAGTAAATGGACATCAGCACAAAAACAACATATTGATTTATTTAGTAAAGAATTAAATAAAAGAAATATATTCAACGTTAAAACCCCTGAAATATATTCATAACAAAAATCAATAAAAACAAAAAATAATAATTTAAAATTATAATAAATATAATTAGCAATGCATTTTAAAATAAAATCCATTTATATTGACAGAAAAAGAAGATCAAATTAGTCTTCAAAAAAACCTGCCAATATAAATGGAATACAATTTATGCTTATGAATAAAAAAAAACTAAAACTATCAATTATTGCTTCAATAATAATTAATTCTACATATAGCTACGCTTTAAATAGTCCATCACCATTAATAGAAACAAATGACATTGAATTTAAATTTCAGGAGATTAATCGTAATAATTTAAACTTAGGTAATAATAGACATTTACATGGTACGTTTTCCGATAGAGATTTACCTCATTTTTTAAATCAGAAAAACACTCTAATTATTACAGATATAATCCTTGATGGTAAAGATAAAATTTTAAGTAAAAGAAAAAGAAATCTTATTAGCTACAATTCTGGAGCGAGCTTTGAAGAAATAAAAATAGACAACTTGCACAGAATAAATTTTTTGTCTTTATCAGATAATGGACAATTTGCGACAGGTTATGGAAAAACAGATGACAAAGAAAATGTTTTTTTCATCTATGATACACAATCAAAAGAAATTGTAACTATTGATGATATAGACAATCATTATTTCACTACTCATGACGGTTTATTCAGTCTTTATTCAAGAGATAATGATAGAGAGAAAACTTATGTTCCTTTTAAAAAAAGAACATTTTTTATTTATGATCTTAATAATAAAACAAAGATATTACTTTCTGAACTTGAAAATAGCGCACTAAAAGATCATCAAGAAAAAGAGAAATTTAAAGCTTATCAAACTCTCGATTTTTTAAAAGATAATCAACAAGATGAATATGATCGTGATAACATAATCGAAGATCAAAGTCCTGATATTATGGGAGTATCAGCAGATGGTCATTTTCTATATGGTTCACTAGACAGAAAAGGTAATCCACGCTTTCCGGCTCAATGGAAAAAATTAGAGAAAATAATACCCAGTTTAAAGGATGGAAAAGATTTAAAACTAACTGAAAAAGATATTGAAGAAATAGAGAAAACTGGTGCATTAGCTTACGAGGTAATAAAAAGAATAAGATTAGGTTATGTTTATGATAGAAAAAAAAATAAGTTAAATATTATTCGAAAAACTACTTATGGTTATGGTTCATCAAAAATAAATGCTTTTTCTGATAACAATATAGCCATTGGTTGGTTAGAGACAATGTTAACCGAAAAAGTAGCTATTGATTATGGTATTGATAATGTTATTGGCAAAGATATCAAACTGTTACGTAAAGCATTCGTCTATGATGCAAAATTAAATAAAATAATAACACCTCAAGCATTCACTAAAAACGAAAATTACAACTCCGAAGCAACCGATATTTCTCGTGATGGTAACATTATTGTTGGTTGGTCAGAAAATAATAAAAAAAGAAAGAATTTTGTAAAAGAATACAACGATGAAAATAGTGATATTGAATCAGAAAATCTGAGAAATGGCTTTGCTTATTTTTATAATAAGAACGAAATGATTTCATTACAAGGTCTAGGAAATGCTGATAATGAATCCGAAGCCCACTCATTGTCTAGAGATGGTCATTCTATTTTTGGTGTTGCACAAGATGGAGATAATAAATGGAAACTTGTCGCATGGAAAATAAATAATACAAAAGAAGATAAACAAATTATCGATGAAGAAACACTGCGACAAGAAGAGGCTAAACGCCAAGAACTCGCAGAGAAACAACGCCAAGAAGAAGCTAAGCGTCAAGAACTCGCAGAGAAACAACGCCAAGAAGAAGCTAAGCGCCTTGAACTAGCAGAGAAACAACGCCAAGAAGAAGCTAAGCGTCAAGAACTCGCAGAGAAACAGCGACAAGAAGAAGCTAAGCGTCAAGAACTCGCAGAGAAACAGCGACAAGAAGAAGCTAAACGCCAAGAACTCGCAGAGAAACAGCGACAAGAAGAGGCTAAGCGCCAAGAAGAAGCTAAGCGTCAAGAACTCGCAGAGAAACAACGCCAAGAAGAAGCTAAGCGCCTTGAACTCGCAGAGAAACAACGCCAAGAAGAAGCTAAGCGTCAAGAACTCGCAGAGAAACAGCGACAAGAAGAAGCTAAGCGTCAAGAACTCGCAGAGAAACAGCGACAAGAAGAGGCTAAACGCCAAGAACTTGCAGAGAAACAGCGACAAGAAGAGGCTAAACGCCAAGAACTCGCAGAAAAACAGCGACAAGAAGAGGCTAAACGCCAAGAACTCGCAGAAAAACAGCGACAAGAAGAGGCTAAACGCCAAGAACTCGCAGAGAAACAGCGACAAGAAGAAGCTAAACGCCAAGAACTCGCAGAGAAACAGCGACAAGAAGAGGCTAAACGCCAAGAACAAGCAGAAGCTAAGCGCCTTGAACAAGAAGAGAAACAACGCCAAGAAAATACTAATGTTGAGATAGATAAAAATATTGAAAACACTATCTCTGTAGAAGATGAACTTGCACAACGCACTAAAGAAAAGGCCAAAGAGAAAGAAAACACAAAACCATCGATCGTTATCAGCAAACCTATCGACATTGAAAATACTTCTAAATCAATGCAATTAATGGCTGAAAACGGTTATAAACTGATGGATATGCAACAAGGACAGCTGCGCCATTTAGCTTCAGCAACTTGTTCTGTGGGTACTGAAAAAGCCTGTATTAGTGGCTTTGCACACTACCAAAACATAAATAAAGCCAATGCAACACAAACGGGATTAAGTGGTGCTTATCGTTTTGATATCAACACTATTCCATTCGTTGTCGGACTTGCCATTGATACTGATGTCTATTCCTCATTACCTAAAGGGTATCAATATCAAGGTTATGCATTACCTTTAATTGGTTTTAGCCTAGATTTAATACCATCACTCAATGCAGAATTAAATAGCAATGCATTACATCTGTCATTAAAAGGGGCTTATTTAAATCGAAAAGTTTCTATCGAAAGACTGGTATTAGAAGATACTGAAGCGGGTAAAGGTAATGCTAAGATTTCTGGTTATCACATTGAGTTACAAGGTTACTACCCTTATTCAATAAACGATGATTTATTACTGACACCCTTTGCTGGGCTTACTTTTAATCAAATCTCACGTTCAGCTTATAGTGAAACTCAAAATGCACAATTTGCCGTACACTATGATGCGCTTAACGCACACTCATTGTTAGCCAAAATGGGATTAGGCATGGATCATTTATTGGGTTCATCTTTCATACTAAACACTAAAGCGGGTTTATTATGGAACCTATCACATCATCAAGGTGATTTTCGTAGCCATATTGATTATTTAGGTCAACAGGATATTGATTATTCAGAAAATAAAAAGCAGTTAAAACAACGCCCATTTGCTCATATTGGATTAACGTATCAAGTGGATAAACACTCATCTATTGGTACTAAAGCAAATTGGGAAATGACCACGTATCGCAATCACGATATGCAATTTGGTATTAACTACACCTATCGTTTCTAATTCCATATTGTTACGTTTAGCAGTAATATTTGGCTTCCTATAAAAATATAGGAAGCCATTTTTTTCACTAACGGATTAAGATAGTCCGTTATTTTTAATAGTAGAAATACTTTTTTCCGTATCAACCCACCACACTTTAGTCGAGACTTTTTCAAGTAACGCCTTATTGTGACTAAAGATAATCAAGCTTAAAGGTCTTTTTTGGCTTTCATCAATTAAAACTTTCCAAATTTCAGCTTGAATTTGGGCATCCAATTGTGCCGTTACTTCATCCGCAATCAATATTTGAGTGCGAGGATCTAACGCTCTTAATAAAGCAATACGCGCCAGCTCTCCACCCGATAATTCATTAGGCCTACGCGTTAACCACTCTTGCTTTATCCGTAATTTCTCAAACCAACTTTCATCAGGCGTCCAAGCATCTCGGAGGCTATCCCCTGTTGTTCGAAAAGGATTAAAACACTTATCAGGATGTTGAGGAACTAATTGAATGGGGCAATAACCCTTTTTAGGCAATGGGTTGCCATTAACAAGAATTGAACCTTGAGTGGGTGCTTGCCACTGTGCTAAAACACGACCTAAGGTTGTTTTTCCTGTGCCACTTGGCGCTGAAATACCAAGTCGGTCTCCCGCATTTAACGAAAAGGAGAGATCTTGCCATAACACCTTACCTGCTTGTTCCACAGATAATTGTTTTAACTCTAAAAGTGGCATAAAGATAACTCCAGAAATAACAGATGAAATGTATAAAAATAAGACTTAAGAACACAATATTATAATGGGTTAAGTGATGTTTCTTTTGTATTTATAAATTGTTGTTCAGGTAATGCACTCCAGAGTGTCTTCAACCACTCACTACCTTCATGACGATTAAGCACATTAGCGGGAATAATTTCGTTAACCTCTCCCTGATTAAGCACCGCTATCGTATCCGCAAACCGTGCAGCTAAAGCTAAATCATGTGTAACCCAAAGCACTGATTTACCTTGATTGCATAACGCTCTTAAATGCCCTAATAACAAACACGCATGTTCATCATCAAGCCACGAGGTGATTTCATCAGCCAAAATATATTGTGCATTAGAGAGTGTTGCATTACAGGCTAATACTCGTTTTGCCATTCCACCAGACAGTTTTGCTGGATAGGTTTTTACTAATGAGCTAGAAAGATGATAAAGACCGAGTTGCTCGACAATATCTTCGGTTGTGATATCAGCACCACTTAAACGCGCAGAACGGCTAAGCTGCTCACCGATACAGATCAATGGATTGAGAGCACTGACGCCTTGTGGAATATAACAAAAAGTATTGCCACGATAAGCAATAAGCTCTCGTTCACTTAATGTATGCCCATTCAGTTTAATCGCACCACGAACTCGCATATTGGCAGGCAAAAGTCCTAGCGCACTTTGTAATAACAGACTTTTACCTTCACCACTGCCGCCCACTAATGCCAGCATCTTTCCGGGTTTAATATCCAATGAGATTGATTTTAGCAACGGCTGCCAATTTCGTTTTCCTAACCAACGAAACTGTGCGATATCAATGGAAAGCTGTTCAAAACTTAACATCCTGCCCCTCTTAGCCATAATTGCTGCATTGCTTTAGCAAATTGATCGAAAATCAATACTAAGCACATCAAAATTAACCCCGGAAACACCACCATCCACCAAGAGCCAGTACTTAAATAGCGTAGTGCATCTGCCAGTAATAAGCCGAGTGAAGGTTCATGCGCAGCCTGACCAAAACCGAGGAAACTTAACGCTGCGCTATGCAATACTGCATGAGGGAACATTAACAAGGTTCCCACGATCCACTGAGGTAATAGCATTGGAATATAGTGTTTTTTTACGCACTCAAAAGGTGAATTGCCAATACGACGCGATAACATCACATAATCCGCTTCACGGATACGCTGTATTTCACCTCGTAAAATCAATGCAAGTTTAGGCCAGTGAGTTAATGCCACTGCCCAAATCACCCCTTGTTGCCCACCACCTAACGTAAAACAGATCAAAATCAGCAGTAATAAATGAGGTAGAGCTAAGAGCGCATCAACAACACCTCTTACAAAAAAATCGCAATAGCGATTAATGGAAGAAATTCCCGCAAAAATCAACGCAATCGTGCCACTCACAACCGCACTTGTTACACCAATATTTAAGCTACTTAACATGCCTTGAAAACAACGTAGCCATAATGAACGACCTAAGTTATCCGTCCCAAACCAATATTGACCTGATGGGGCTTGATTCCTAGCCAGAAAATCCATTGCGATATCAGTATGAGAAACAGAAAAGCCATACGCCACTAACCCAATTAACGCGAGGGTAACTAACAAAAGTCGCAACAATGGCTTGTTCGGATCGTAAATCATGAGTCTCGCAAAATTCCTTTATTAATACGCCGTAATAGACCGTTAGAAATGCTATTACCGAAGAAAATCAAAATAGTGCTGAAAACCACAATACCCATTAACAGAGGAATATCACCTCGTAACCCCGCATCAACGGTTGCCTGTCCTAATCCCGGATAAGCAAATACTTTCTCTGCTAAGAGAGAGCCACCGAGCAGTTCACCAATGGATGCAAACTGTAAGCAAAGTGCAGGCGTAATGGCATGACGTAGAACATGAAATATCATCATAGCCCAACCTTTATCACCTTGCGCTTTAGCAAAATGGATAAACTCACTTCCCATTACTTCCGCAACTTTAGCCCGAGTATGCAGTGCGATATTCCCTGTTCCTAATAAACCAAGCGCAATCATAGGTAAGATAAGATGAGAAAAACGCTGGCTTAACGTTGCGGTCTCGGCACTACTTCCCATTGGCCACGCACAACAAATTGGCGCCCAATGTAAAGTGACAGAAAACAGAGATAACAACAGTAATCCTACCCAGAATGTCGGTAACGCGGCTAATAAATAAGATAAAGTAGAGATAATTCTATCTGGCCAGCGATTAAGGTATCGACCCGCGACTAATCCCATCGCAACACCAATAACACCGGAAAATACCCACGCTGAAAAAAGCAAAATAAACGAAGGCCCTGCACGTTCACGAATAACATCAATAACAGGCATGTTATACAACATAGAATAGCCAAAATCCCCTTGAATGATTTGGCTAAACCAAAGCCAAAATCGCATCCATAAAGGTTGGTCAATTCCCCAACGCGCTGCAATTAAAGGATATTGTTCAGGAGGAACATTCAGTAGATCACTACCGATATAAGCCTTAATGGGATCGATTGGTGAAAAACTTAATAAAATAAAAACACCTGCTGTTGTCACCAACAGCAGGCAGAGTAATCGCAGGAAAAAACCTGCACTTTGACGTATTACTGACAAGTCCACTTCCAAGTATCTACGCTATTTAATAATGACCATGAACCATGGATTTCAGGTGTTCCTGTACCCAGATCAACACAAGGATTAGTTAAGTAAGTGTGTTGCACATTCATCAGCCAAGCCCAAGCAGCATCACCTTTTACACCCACACCGTTTTTACCATCCCACTCTACCGCTTTCCAATGAGGAACGGCTTCTTGCCATGTATGAGCATCAAGCGCGGCTTGTAGATGTTTTTCGACTTCAGGGTTTTTGTAATAACCTGGGTTATAATAACCAACACCCGCGGCATTAGCACTGTAGTGATGATATAACTCCATCGGATCAAGGCTACCCCAACCAAATAAAGTTGGATTTGAGTGCATATAGCGCTCTACGGTATCCCAACTTCCTGATTTAAGATCCATTTGAATACCAAGAGGTTGCACTAACGCACGAATTGACTCAGCTAAATCACGACGTGTTGCATCACCGCTGGTATACCATAAAGTGAGTTTTGCTTCTAAACCGTCTTTTTCACGAATACCGTTTTTATTCAGCTTCCAGCCTGCATCTTCAAGAATTTGTTTTGCTTTTACAATATCGCCATCTTTGAAGGCAGCTTCGGTTTGATCCCAAGGTAAGCCTTTTACGCCGGTATATGCAGGAACGGCATAACCATCAAGGACTTGTTCTGAAAGCAACTTACGATCTAGCGCGTAGTTAATGGCTTTACGAATAGCGATATCAGCGGTGATATCATTACCAATATCATAGCCTTGGGCGTTTTTCTCACCTGATTTTACCATTGGGAAAACAATACCGCGATTTTCAACACTTGGTCTTTCCCACAATTTAGTATTTGGTAAATTCTTAGCAATTGCAGCCGTTGCGGGTGGAATACGCACAATACCTAATTGCCCACTTTGCGCAGCAGCAAAAGCGGCATCTTCATCAAGAAAAACGAAAATCAATTTTTCAAAATCATTTTTCTGTCCCGCATAGTAAGGGTTTGCTTCAACAATTAATTGCTGACCTGGTTGGAAACTGACCATGCGATAAGGACCTGCACCAATTGGCTTTTGTGCGTAGGTTTTTTCATCATACTTATCGGCAGAAACAATACCTAAAGAGCCGAGCACGTTTACGAAAGTACTTTGTGGTGCTTTTAGCGTGATAGTGACATGCAAATCATCATCTGCTTTTGCAGAGAGGAAGTTACCCATATCAACTTTACCGCCACTGGCAGCCGCATTGTTATAAGTAAATACGATATCTTTTGCTGTAAGCGGTAAGCCATCAGAGAATTTTAAATCTCGCTTTAACGTTAATTTCCATGTTTTACCATCTTCACTTGGTTGATAGTCACTTAACATATTGCTATACCAAGAGAGATCCGCATTTTGCTTTAACAATGGACTATGGAGAAGTAAATAACTGCCATGACTCCAGCCCAGCATTGGGTCGAAGCCTTCTGTTGGCTCTTCACCAATAGCTAATTTTAACGTTTGAGCAGATGCAGCAAAAGGGACGCTTAACGCGGCTAAGCAAGTTAAGGTTGCTAATGATTGACGCCAACCAAACCGAATAGACATAAAACATTCTCCGATTTTTTAGATACGACTTATCATCAATCTCTATCTAAATAAGATGAAGAGGCTGAAGCAAGATAAATAACAATGGTAATTGTGATGCTCTGCAACTTGATGCAGATAAAGGCTAAACCTGTGGCATCATAATAAGTTTTTTTATTCAACTACTCGAATAATATTCGCCAGTTTATTGATTTTACATAAACTTTTATTAAGGAGTAATACTCATTATGGCAAAATTCTAGCAAGTGCACAGTATTTTTCTAATAAATAAGTTATATATTTATCATTGAATTTATTAGTGAGCGCAAAACGAAATAAAATGAATTTTTAACGAAATTAGATTATTTCCTTTTATTTAATATACATTGAAAATAAAAAAGGCACATTATTGTGCCCTCTTGTGATCATGAATTTAATATTCTTTTTAATTTAAAATAGCGTCGACCTAAACGCCAACGTAATCTTAGATCTTTCGCATTTTTCCAGATCAGCGTCCATATCCCTCTATCAAAAAATTCTTTAATGATTTGTTTTTTAATTTCAATAGATTGAATAGCAACAATTGAGTGAATAATTCCCAAACCCTCTTTTGCGATTTGCCAATAACACGCATTAATATTTTGAGCCACTTTCTTATGTTTTTGATTAATAGCATCAAGCATTTCTAATATTTTCATGTAATTATGAATTGTTCTAACATGAATACTGTCATTAGGTGTTGCATGAGAAACCGATCCGGAATGAATCAAGTAATCGTAATAGCGTTCATCGATATATTTAACCCGTCGCGCTGTTAATAACACTTCAGTTGTCCACGGAATATCTTGATGATGTAAACCTGGTTCAAAATAATAACCATGATCAAGTAAAAATTCACGACGATAAATATTTAACCAAGTCACATGTAAGAATTTTTTAGAGTTTAATGCAATTTCTAGCCATTGCGGCCCCGTTAAAACGCCCGTTGTCTGCAAGCGATTAGATGGAAATATAGGTCGTGAAGGACGCCCATCTGTATAAACATAATTACCATTACAGGTTAAAATATCCAAATTATCATCTTTAGCTACATTAAGCATTCTGTCATACATATTAGGATGAATTACATCATCAATATCAGGAAAAACAATATATTGACCTTTTGAAATATTAAATCCAACATTACGAGCAACAGATACACCTTGGTTTTCCTGATCAATAATAGTGACTCGAGGAAATCTTTCTTTCCATTTTTGCAATATTTTAAGTGAATTATCTCTAGAGCCATCATTAACTAAAATGAGTTCCCAATCATTTAATTTAATAGATTGTAATCCATTGAAAAATTGAGATAAAAATCTCTCACCATTATAAATGGCGACGACGATACTCAGTTGAGGTATAGAAGAAGACATAACCCACCTTTTATATTCTTAGCTAAGAAAAGAATTTCTCCTTAAATAGTTAGTATTGAAAACAAGCAAACAGAGTAATTCACAGAGTTAATTACCCTTAATTCATTCTTAATGAAAACTTAATTTTTAACTAACTAAAGGTGAAAATGATATTTAATGAAGATAAGTATAATTAACTTCTTTTTATCTCTTATGAAGAAAGGGTTAAGGTGGTTTGTTTTTTAAAAGAGATAACTAAAGGGAAAATTAAGGTTAGCGTGGAGAATAAATGTTATTAGCAGGCATTCAATTTAACAATGCGTAATATAAGTTACAAAAAACTCATTTTTATGTTTTAATGAGTGAAATATCACTCATTGTATTTATAAGGCAATCAATATGGAAAAAGTAACATTACAAGCATTCCTTGATCAAGAATGGAGAGATATTGCTATTATTAACTTTCCTGATCATGATCGCACATTATATGCAAGCAAGTATGATATTACCTATCCAATCACTGAATTAGAGTATGAAACAAATTATTCAGTGGATTACCTGTATCAAGACGACAACCACTCTGTTTCTATTAATCATCCTGTTGCCCTTTATTTTGATGATAATGGCTCTCCAAGTTGGCTTAAATTTTTAGATGATATTGTACCTAGTGGAGCGAGTCGGAGATATTGGGTTCAATATCTTGATATTTCGAATTTGACTGTAGAACAACAAAACTATGAATTACTTTATCATGGTACTATTTCACCTATTGGTAACTTACGTGTAAAAGAATCACTGCCAGCCCCTTCTAACTTAAATGAACACCTTGTTTTTACTATTGATGATGTCAAAAATAGAGCCAGCGATTTTCTAGATTACGCACAACGTAAAGGCGCAGCCGCTGGTGGTGCAACAGGTGCCGGAGGCGAAGCTCCGAAATTGTTATTAAGATGCAGTGATAATGAAGAAGTTTGGATTGATACTTATCAAGATGATATATCTAACCATGATAAATATTACTTAGTTAAATTTCCGAGAGGAAAACGTTCAAGTATAGATTGTGATATTTTAAGAGCAGAATATCATTTTTATCATGAACTTACTGCAATGGGTTTCAATACTATTTCTATTGAAGGTATGCGTCTAGAAGAAGGAAATAATTACCCTTCTTTATGGCTTCCTCGTTTTGATATCAAAAGAGAAAATCATAAAGTTATTCGTTTAGCTATAGAATCTGTCTATTCCATATTGAATAAAGCACCAGGCACAACTCTATATCATGAAACAGTGATCAGAGAATTAATTGATAAAATTAATCAAAGTAATATGGTCACCCAATTTGATTTTCAATTTGATACAAACGATTTTATTATTGAATGGGTAAGGCGAGATTTATTGAATATCATTTTTGGTAATAGTGATAACCATGGTCGAAATACTTCTTTTATAAGAAACAATAACTCAATTTATCTTGCCCCTATCTATGACTTTGCACCGATGAAGGCTGATCCTGAAGGTATTGCTAGAACAACAAAATGGCATTCACAAAGTGAAATGGGAGGAGAGTATAATTTTATTAATATCGCAAATTCTTTATCTGATTTAATACCACAAGAACAGTTAATTAACGCGCTAAAAGAAACCGCCTTACAACTCATTACGTTAAAAGAAAGATTAGAGGTAAGAGGTGTGCCAATACAAATCCTCACAATGCCTTCATTTGGTTTTGATTTTATACCTAATAAACTAGAACGCTGGGGATTACTATCATGAGTAATGTCAAAAATAAAATCCAAATAAGCAAATCTCCGGCTAGAGTATCTAAAACACGTCAATCTGTTGCAACCGTGGACAGAAAAGAAGTGATTAATCAGATCATGTCTCAGTTGTTATTTGGAGAAATAAGCCAAGGAGAGGCATTAAAAATATTAAGAATAAAAATATTAAGTTTAAACCAAGAACGCTATGCAAAACTTATTAATATTTCACGCAAGACACTATCAGAAATAGAAAATGACAAAGGTAATTATTCTGCTGACATTATTAATAAAGCATTTAAACCATTTGGATTAAAGATTGGACTGATCCCTTTTTCTCCTCATGTCTTATTTTCATTACTAAAAGAGCACAGCAATAACAATGCGTAATATAAGTTACAAAAAACACTTTTTTTATAAATAATGACACTTATATCACTCATTAATGAAAAACATCCGCAAAGCGGATGTTTTTCTTTTTTATTTATATCAAAAATCGGTGGATACTTGTTGTACTTTTATTCTTCAATATCTTCTTCATCGCAGACTTCAAGCGCTGGAAAGTAATCAACTCTCCAAGACTTGATCCCTTGATACACTTCATCAACGGCATTTTTTACCGCTTCGGTCATTGGATAATAAAAACCAACGAGATCGGGTTGTATCCCTAAGAAAGTAATATCTGGAATATCATCTTTTAATTGATCGATAAGAAAATTCAGCGGCATATTATGAGTGCTCATAATAAACATTTCCGCTATGTAGTCAGGATCTATCACCCTAATCTCACCAGGGTTTAAACCAATATCTGCGGCATCAACAATGACAACACATTGAGGTTGTAACTCTCTTACTTGATAAGAGACATTTTCAGGCGCACTTCCTCCGTTGATAACAATCCATCCATCAATAGGGTTTGCTTCCATTAACTCAGCAAGCAGAGGGCCTGCACCATCATCGCCCATCATACTGTTGCCGACTGTTAATACCACTTTAGGTGCTGTCATTGCTTTACTCATGGCTTTCTCTTCACAATCAAATAAATAGCAGGCTCTGCGTGGATCTCACCCAGTAATTTAATCAGCGTTTGACTCCACTCACTAAAAATGGGATCTTCATTTTTGATAATAGGATCAAATGCTAACGCTAATAAGTGAGTATGCTCAGAGTTAATATTGATTTCGCCAAATGTTAGCAATCCTTGCATTTTGCGTTTGGCTTCACCTTCAGGTAATAAGTCAATCCATGCTTTATATTTTTCTAAAGGGCAGACTAGCTCTGTTTTTAAGCAATCAATCATACCCACATGGTGACCAATCGCGAGTGAGTAATACATGACCTGTTGCGCTTCCGCAGGAATATCATCATCGCTATCAACAAACTTTTGTCTTAATGACCAAAAGTAAACGTTAGCATCATCAGGCATAAATCCCCCCTTGGCTTAATGAATAAACAAGGCGTTTTACAATCTCAGATAAACGAGGATCATTCGCTTGTCGTAGCCATTCATCTACACGTCCGCTGACTTCCTGAATAGTAGCGCCTTCTAATAAGGTGAGGAAATGATCACTGATTTGTCTTCCCTGATAATAGCCAGCAAGACGGCGCGCTTCACGCTCAATCATCACGCGAGCATCTAAAGGAATCGAAGGCAGAATTAGAGAGGCTTTTTCATTCTCTACTTCAATGTGCGATTCGCCTTTTAATTTTTGGTCTAACAAGCCCAGTGCAACAGCAAATCCATAAATCGTCGCCGCAGGTGTTGGAGGACAACCTGGGATCCACACATCAATAGGCACGATAGATTCACTACCACCCCATACACAATAAAGATCGTGGAAAATCCCACCACCACAGCCACAAGCGCCATAAGAGATACAGATTTTTGGATCAGGCGCTGATTCATAAGCACGTAATGCAGGAACACGCATCTGGCGCGTTACTGCGCCAGTGAATAATAAAATATCAGCGTGACGAGGCGAGGCTACCACTTTGATACCAAAACGTTCAGCATCAAAAACCGGTGTAATTGCGGAGAAAATTTCAATCTCACAACCATTACAACCACCACAGTCAACACGATAAACATAAGCTGAACGCTGAATATCTTTCAACAATGTCTGCTTTAGCTTTTTAACCTGATCATCAAGGGTGATAGGCTGGCTAACATGATGATTAATGGGAATTTCTGGTAGACTCATTTTATTGTACTCCCAATTTCGCCCACACTAATATTTTCACGACCATCAGATAACAAGTTATGTTTACGCTTACATTCAGGGCAAGTTTCAAATTGTGGGCGCATCGCTTCTACGGTTTGCTCATCCCAGCCTGATTGCACTAATAGTTCCATCGCATATTCAACTGATTTTCTAGGCGTAAATGGTTGATGGCATTCACGGCAATTCAATAATTTAAAAGTGCCTTTAATATAAAGATCTGACTTTTTAGTCACTGCCGTTTCAAACATATCGGATAAAACAATCGCTCTTGTTGGGCAAACTTCTTCACAACGACCGCAATAAATACAGCGGCCAATGAATAATTGCCAATGACGCTCGCCTGTTTCCAAATTCGTTTCCATCGTTAACGCATTAGCAGGACATGCTGAGGTGCAGGCACCACAGACAATGCATTGCTGTGCATCATATTCAGGCTTTCCTCTGAAACCATCAGGTAAATCCAGAGGCTTAAACGGATATTTGGTCGTTGCTTCGCCTGTTTTGATTATGGTTTTAAACAATTTTAACATCGTTCATTCCCTCACTTGAGCGGCGAATTTTTACGTTCGATGCTGTAACGTTCAATTTCTTTATAAGAAACTGTTTTAGATTTACGTTTTTTCACATCGACGAGCGTTACCCTGTCAGTACAGGAATAACAAGGGTCAAGACTACCGATAATTAACGGCGCATCAGAGACGGTATTTCCTTGCAACATATAACGTAATACTGGCCAGTTAGCATAAGTTGCAGCACGGCAACGCCAGCGGAATAATTTTTGGTTATCACCCAACATACTCCAGTGAACATCTTCACCGCGTGGTGCTTCAGTAAAGCCCAGAGCAAATTTATATGGCTGATAAGTAAAGCCTTCGGTTAATAATGGACCTTCTGGCAAGTTATCTAAGGCATATTCAATCATTGCCATTGAATCCAAGACTTCTTTAATACGTACCATCACACGGGAAAATACGTCGCCACCTTCATAACTAAAGAGCGTCAGTGGAAGATTGCCATAATCTGCAAATGGGTGGTCAAAACGCACGTCACGTTTAAAACCACTCGCTCTTATCATTGGACCTACTGGGCTAAAATCACGAGCCACTTTCTTATCTAAGATACCAACACCAACAGTACGTTGTTCCATATTCGGCGCTGATAGCAATATATCCACTAATTCAGTGACTTCTTTGCGCATTTCTCTAACAAGTTGGATAGTCTTCAGACGCTGATCTTTTAAGATATCGCGACGAATACCCCCAATTAAGTTCAGGCCATAAGTTTTACGCGCACCGGTGAGCATCTCTGCAATCTGCATTGATTTTTCACGAATACGGAAAAATTGCATAAAGCCAGTATCAAAGCCTGTAAAGTGACTAGCTAAACCAATGTTTAATAAATGGCTATGAAGACGTTCAACTTCTAATAAGATAGAACGAATAGTATGCGCACGACGTGGTACTTCAATGCCTAACGCATTTTCAACAGAAGTCACATACGCCACACTGTGAGTAAAACCACAGATACCACACACGCGGTCTGATAAGAATGTCACTTCGTTATAACCCATACGGGTTTCTGCCAGTTTTTCCATACCACGATGAACATAGAACATGCGGTAATCGGCATCGACAATGTTTTCACCGTCTACAAATAAGCGGAAGTGTCCTGGTTCATCCGAAGTAATGTGCATTGGACCAATTGGCACAACGCGTGCATCTTGCTTACCTTCGTTCAAGAAGGGATAAGTTTCAACTTCAGTTGAGGGTGCTGGACGTTGGCGATAATCCATCGCATCTTTACGCAGTGGATACATCTCTTCAGGCCAGTCATCTGGAAGCACTAAACGACGTTCATCAGGTAAACCAACAGGGATAAGACCATACATATCACGGATTTCACGTTCACCCCACACTGCGGCTGGTACACGCGGTGTCACTGACGGAAACTCTAAAGTGATTGGGCTAACATGGGCTTTTACAACAACCCAGCATTTTTCACCCTCTTCCATTGATAATGCGTAATAAACAGCATAGTCCCCGTTTAAACTACGTTCGTCATTACCGAATAAAACAGGTAACCAACCGCCTAAGCCGTAATACAGATATTCCACCACTTCAGGGAGTGATTCCGTTTTTACTGTTATCGTCAATTGATCAGCGGTTTGTCGCTCTTCATCAAGAACGGCTGATGGGAATTTCTCACGAACCTTGGCAACGTAATCTCCGCCTAGTTCTTTTCCCTCTTTTCTACTGACATAATTTTGGTAGCTCACGTTACATCTCCTGAACCGATGTGGATGGATTGCTGATTAAAGCCGTTGGCCATGCATAAGTAGGTGACTCACTTTTATCAATATTCATCACGATATTAGCGGCATTTTCTAACAGCTCGCTGACAGGCTTAGGAATGTGAGTTCCCATTAACAGCATAAGTGCAATCAGAATGACCATTGGTAATGTGGTTAAAATTCCCAGTTCACCTTTAGCAACAACATCAGGTTTTGGACCAAAGACAGTTTTAGCCACCATACGAACTAGACCACCTAATACTACGGTCAATAACAATAATAATAGGATAGTTAAGCCAATGTGCTGAGAAGCTAAACCTGCCACAACAATCATAAATTCACTAATAAAGACATTGAAAGGCGGCATACCACCTAGCGCTAAAGCACCACCAGCAAAAAGGGCTGCACTTAATGGCATCACTTTAAACATGCCTTTCACGACATTTAAATCACGAGTACCATATTTCAATAACACGTTACCTGAACCACAGAACAACAGTGCTTTCGCTAAGCTGTGGTTTAAGGTGTGGAATAAAGCAGCCAAAATACCAATTGGTCCGCCAATCCCTAATGCGACGGCAATTAATCCCATGTTTTCCACACTGGAATACGCTAAAAGACGTTTCATATCACGCTGAATAAGAATAAAGAACGCCGCGATAGCAACAGAGAGGAAACCAAAGATTAACAATAAGTTACGTGTGAATTCAGTACCAATTGCCGCATCAATAATGATGTAGTAACGAATGATAATTAACAGCGCACAATTCAGTAAAACTGCTGATAACAGCGCACTGACAGGGCTTGGTGCTTCACTGTGTGCATCTGGTAACCATGCGTGCATTGGGAATAAACCCGTTTTGGTACCGAAACCGATTAAAATAAAGACAAAAGCTAAATGCATCAATGTTGGATCTAATTGGTCTGTATATTTCAACACTTCAGTCCAGAAGATAGCCTGATCTGGATCAGGCATAAAGCTTGCGGCATTGGCATAAACCAAAATAGTCCCGAAAAGACCAAACGCCACACCCACACTACAAATGATGATGTACTTCCACGCAGCTTCCAAAGAAGAACGTTGACCATAAATTCCGACTAAGAATGCAGAGCTTAAGGTTGTTGCTTCAATTGCCGCCCACATTAAGATCAAGTTATTACTGGTGATTGCCAATAACATGGTGAACAAAAAGAGGTGGAAGAAACCATAGTAATTACACAAAGTGCGTACTGAGATTTCGCCCTCATCCACTTCATGATTCATATAGCCAATAGAATAAAGCCCCGTTAAAAAGCCGATAATACCTAAGATGGCGAGGAATAATGCGCCGAGGCTATCCACATGAACCCAATTAGCAGCAGCCAATATTTCGCCATGAGACATGACATCTGCCACAGTCCCTAATGCAGCGATTAACAATACGGAGATACCAATAGCATGAATACCCGTCACAACAGGGCGCGCACCGGCTTTTAATAACGGACTTAGAAACGCCAGTATTGAAAATACCAACGGTGAAAACATTAAAATCGTTAACATGGTTGTTTGGTTCATCTCCTCACCCCTTCAGCGCGGTCAGTTGATCCACGTTCAGTGTGTTGAGCGTGCGGTAAATCTTACGAGCCAACACTGCCATCACAATCACAGCGAAGATGGCGTCAGTGGCGATCCCGATTTCGACCAGTTCTGGTGCTCTCCACGCCAATAATGCCAGTGTTAAGTGAGAGCCGTTTTCCATTAAACAATAACCAAAAGCTTGTTTTAGGATATTTCGCTGAGTCACGATACACAGCAGACCCAACATAAAATGTCCCAGAGAAACTGCGAGTGCAGGTTTCAAATCAACAACCATTGGTATTTGAATTGGCTCAACGACGAACCAGCTTAAGACCACAATCACTGCGGCTAGCAGCATTAATATTGCTGGGCTGATAACGCCAGCATTCGCACTAGGATCGGATAACTTACGGAATGCAAATCCTAGAATAAGTGGTACAAGCAGAACTTTAGTGAAGAAAGCGGTAATGGCCCAAAGTGTGAGTTGGTGTGCATCTAATGTATTGGCTAAAGTGACGAAAATCATCACTAAAACGAAAGATTGCAATGCATAGAACCAACAGGATGCAATTGGCTTTTTCGCGCCAATTACCAGTAGCGAGGTGATCATCATTAACCCCGCCAGATTGTTTACGATAAGTGCTCCAGTCATGATTTATCTCCCTTATCCTAGCCAAGTGACTGCGATAACACTGGATGCAAAGGACATAATAATCAGTATTCCAATTACAATTTGCATTGCCATAGGAACAGGCTGTCCTTCCTCAACTTCTGTACTTGGTTTGCCAGGAACGACACGACCAAACCAGTAGATAAACCAAGTGAAGCTAGCAACAGATTCAATCAGTACTAGCACCATAATTGGTGTCATCACCCAGAAAACACTCGACAGTTCAAAACCTGCGGCAAAAATTGGGAATTTACTAAAGAAGCCATTCATTGGTGGAACACCTGCGATTGCCAGCGCGGCAACACAGAAACCCACACCCAATAATGGATATTTATTAATTAACCCTTTTAAGCGCGGCAACATACGAGTACCACAGCTATAACTCAATGCACCAGCAACTAAGAAAAACAAACTTTTAGCGAAGGCATGGTTAAAGATATAAGCAATACCACCTTCAAACGCTTCGCGCGGTCCAAAGATTGAAATAGATAATGCAAGGAAGATATAAGAGAGCTGAGTGATAGTTGACCATGCTAACAAGCGTTTCATATCTTTTTGTGGCAGATACATCATAAAGCCATAAATCAACGTGATAACCGCCATGGTAATACCCACCCAACCAATAAGGTGAGGAACATCACCATCTGCTGACATAATCGCACGAGCAAAGATGTAAACACCGACTTTTACCATTGACGCGGCGTGTAAGTAAGCACTCACAGGAGTTGGTGCTTCCATCGCATCAGGTAACCAAGCTTGCAGTGGTAATTGCGCTGATTTACCCCAAGCAGCAAAGAGAATTCCACCAAATACAATCAGTTTGGTTGGCTCATCTAAGGTTGCAATTGCGGTTAATTCAAATGTCCCCGTACTCACAAACAGAGTTGCAGCTGCGAGATAAAGACCGATTGAAGCAACGTGAGTGATCAACAACGCTTTCATTGCTGAACGGAGCGATTTTTCAGATTGGTAGTAACCGATTAATCCCCAAGAACATCCCCCGGTGATTTCGAAAAACAGGAGTTGCCCCAGAATAGTCGATGAAAGGACTAACCCCGCCATTGCACCAATAAAAATCAACAAAAAGGCATAATAGCGACGAGTACCATCATGTGGATGCTCGCGGTTGCCATTGGTTAGATAGCCAGTGGAGTAAAAACTCACCAACAATCCTAAGAACACAACAGCGAAAGCAATCAATGTACTGACACGATCAATGGTAAAACCAAAGAGCGCAACATCGCCATATTGTACTAGCGTAATTGTGGTATCGACTTTACCTTCAGCGAGGAACTGCCAACCTAAAACAACCGTTCCTAATGTGGCTAATAAAGCGAACAGTGTACATAACCACTTCGCCATCCGATTTGGCATTAAGGACGTAATCAACGCCCCCGCAAATGGGATGAGTAAGGTCGCAAGAGCTATATTTTCCATTGTAATCATCGCTCCTTATAGACCGGTTAAATAGAAAACAAGAGCCAGTGCCGCAACACCGAATCCTAACCATGTCACATGGTGAGTCAGTAAGAAGCGACCACGCGCTAAACTGTTTTCAACCAATGACGCTAATACAAACACCACTAACAATTTTACTGCCATTAAAACTAACGCAATGATCAGTGCAATAAAGGTGAATTCTGTTGCTTTACCAAAAGGAATAAATATGGCTAAGAACAGTTCAGCCACTACCACTTGTTTTAACCCAAGACCCAGTTTCACCATGGCAAAACCAGAGCCTGAATATTCAGTTAATGGTCCTTCTTGTAACTCTTGCTCAGCTTCTGCAACGTCGAATGGCATTTTTCCCATTTCGATAAATGCAGCAAAAGCACAAGCTAATAAGGCTAACAGTGTGGCAGTTGGTGATACCCACCCTTGAGCAAGTGTTGCACTAATAGTGCCGACGTTGGTTGAACCCACAATTAAAGCCACCACAATCAGTGATAACACTAAGATAGGCTCTACTAACACACCCAGAGTTAATTCACGGCTAGCACCAATACCAGCAAATGGGCTTCCTGAATCCAGACCCGATAAAGAGAAGAAGAAACGATAAAGTGCAAACAGATAAATCAGTGCGATAAGATCGGCTGCACCCGCAAACAGTGACGTTGCGGTAAAGACAGGCAGTGCCATTGCAACCACCAGCATGCTGCCAAGTAATACATAAGGCATCACTTGGAAGATCACGCCAGATTGCTCAGGTGCTACTGATTGACGTTTAAATAACTTAAAGATATCTCGATAATCTTGCAAAATCCCAGGGCCTTGACGCGAATGCATCTTGGCGCGAATTGTGCGCGAAATACCTGTACATAATGGGGTTATCGCCAACAAAAAGAGTGCTTGTATTAGTGCGAATATACCCATCATTAACGTAGGTGCTTCTTGGAAAGTCATAAGTCCCTCTCCTTACGCTGCGATGACTAAAAGCAAGATGACCAGCGCTGCAACAACGTATAGACAATAGAGTCTGAAATCCCCGCCTTGTAGGCATTGGATACGTTTTGCAAAACGTTGGATACCACGAACCAGAGGATAAATAATGCGTTCATCCCAGAATGGTTCGACCTTTTCAGCACCGAGCTGTGTTTTATTAAAACCACGAGACAGCAATGGAGATGGATCAAGTTGTTTACGCATACGATAAAGTGGTGCAAACATGCTGCGTAATGCTTGAGTAAAGCCACCTGCTGACACTGCCATATCTTTTTCCCACACATAACCACACGCCCAAGGATTACCTTTACGACGAAACGCAGGTTGATTGCCTTTTAGGCCGAGGTAAATCAGGAATGGGATAAGCGGTAGAGCAATTAATAAAACAAATGTTAATGCTGGAGAGAACATTGCTTGTGATGCAGTATCAGGAACAAGCATTGAGCCTTGAGCCACAGTTAATGCGCTGGTTTCGCTAAGAGACATTGCAATATTGGCAATGATTGGTGCAACAAAAGCAGCTCCCACACCTAACACAACACAGAAAAGTGCTAATAAACCCATCGCAATCGTCATTGGTAGTGGTACTTCTTTTGCTTTTGTTGCTTGCTCACTACGAGGACCGCCACAGAAGCTAACACCATAGACTTTAACGAAACACATTGCCGCTAATGCCCCTGTAATTGCCAGCATAATAATGGCAATAGGACCACTTAAGCGCATCACAAAGTTACCTTCGTAACTCATCGTAAATAGAGACTGATAGGTATACCATTCACTAACAAAACCGTTTAATGGTGGTAACGCTGAAATCGCCATACAACCAATTAAGAATGCCGTTGCAGTGTAAGGCATCAGTTTGGCTAACCCACCCATTTTGTCCATATCACGAGTGTGAATTTGATTAATAATGGCGCCAGCTCCGAGGAATAATAATCCTTTAAACACCGCATGGTTTAATAAGTGATATAAAGCACCTAACAGGCCAAGTGCGGCAATAACAGGATGATCTGTTGCCATTCCTACCATACCGACACCAACACCCATTAAAATGATGCCGATATTTTCAACGGTATGCCATGCAAGTAAACGTTTTAAATCGTGCTCTGCTAATGCGTACATAACACCCAATACAGAAGAAACCGCACCGAATGCGAGGACGACAATTCCCCACCACATTTCAGTAGCACCCAACAAATCGATACCGACTTTAATTATCCCGAAGATACCAATTTTAACCATTACACCTGACATTAATGCCGATGCATGTGAAGGTGCTGCGGGGTGAGCTTTTGGTAACCAACTGTGTAATGGCAACATACCGGCTTTGGCACCAAAACCAAAGAAGCCCAGTAAAAAAACCACAGAGGCCATCGCAGGAGAAAGAGAGAGTTGACGGAATGAATCAAAATCAAGGCTACCACTTTCACGCCACATCAAGAAGAAGGCAATCATGATTAACACGGAGCCTGCGTGAGCAATAAAGAAGTAGAGTAAACCTGCGTGAATAGATTCGTCATCTTGGTCAGCAATAACTAAGAACCAAGAGGCCAGTGACATCATTTCGAACAGGATAATAAAGTAGAACGCATTATCCATCACCACTAAGCCAACCATAGAAGCAATAAACAGATTCATAAAAAATCCCATGCTCCAAGCGCCGCGTCCTTTATATTCTTGCACATAAGCAAGAGAATAAAGCGCACACACGCTGACCAGTAATGAAATGACGAACACCATAAAGGCGCCTAACATATCCATGCGCACCACAAAGGCGGCAAAATCGAAAGGCCCTGCGGCGGTAAAAGTAGCGATTTCACCACCAAAAATAACCGGTAATGCACTTAAAATACCTAAGACACCACCAATGATTGCGCTGATCCCTGAAATAAGGATTGCCAACCCTTCCTGTTTTTTTAAAAACAGTGCAATAACGCCACCAACAACATACAGGATGACTGACCACAGCAGTAACTGAAGAGGTTCCATATTACTTCCGCTCCTGTGTCAAAGTAGATAAATCGTCAAGATTCGTAATGGGTTCCATCACAGAGCCTAAGCGACGCGTTTTCATCTGCTCTTCAAGTTTGTCTTCTTCAACTAAATGCAATGCATCGGTTGGACATACGTTGACACAAGCAGGGCCTTCATCAGAGAAAGCACATAAATCACATTTCACTGCGATTGCGCGGATACCTGCATTCCATGCAAGGAATGGGTTGGTTGTTGGAAGACTTGCTGGCACATCTGCCAACATTTCTTCAGGCACAAAGTGTTCAAAAACAGCCGGTAAGTTAACGGGTTTACTACCTGATGGTGTAATTGCACCAAAAGGACAAACTAGACCACACAACTTACAGCCAATACACAGGCTCTCATTAAGAAAGATCATATTATCTTCATGAGTGATGGCATTGACTGGGCACACGCGAGCACAAGGAGCATCCTCACAGTGCCGACAAAGCATCGGTGCTGTCTGATCCTCCACTTTTACCACTGTAAGACGCGGATGCGCCTGTAAACCCACAGCTTGGTGAACTTCTGAGCAAGCTGCCATACAGGTATTACACCCTATGCATCGTTGTGGCTCTGCAATTACAAAGCGATTCATTCGCCACATCCTCCGAGAAAAACGTTTAACAGCATTACTGTCGTCAATTTTTCTTTAGATAAAGCATATTTCATGCCAAGAGAGGATTTAATTTATTTATGATAAAAATCATTAAGATAGAAACACAAGAAGGAACTAAGAATGACATATCGACAATAATGACGTTGACACTTAACTAGAGTGTAAGAAATGAAATGAGACAGATAAAAATCGATTTTTTCTGCTTAATTGGCGTTATTACTCAAATACCATAATATTTGATAGAGTTTTATTTAGTGTTAGCAATTATTTTATTTCAGAGTTAAAAGCATTAACCGAAAATGATTATTTTAAACTAAATAATAATCTAGTTAATGATTCAATTATCGTTATTTAGGGATAGAAAATTAATAATAAAAGAGAGATGAAAAGATATGAGATTTTATTTAAAAAACCTAATTTAGTTAATATTAATCACAGAATAAAAGAAAAGAAGAAAAAAATAAAAGAGATATATCAAAGTAAATGTCTATATTGAAAGGGTTTCCCTAGTACAACTAAAATATAAAATAAAGATCAATAATATTACAGGATTAATGTTTTTATCTATACTCTTCAATATCTCTTAAAGGAAAGTCAAAATAACTTAAATAAATATTGCTGTGGATTGTCTTTACCAAAACAACCTACACGCTTATTTTAAAAAAATGGTTATTTTTTACCAATTCCAATATTGAATATCACATTCTATTTTGGCATCAGGAATAATGAAGGGGTAAATAAGTTAGAAACAAAATAATAACACATAAAATTAAATAATGCAGTAATACAAATCACTCAAATTTTTAGAAAGAAAATACTACCTATTAATCAATATTTATAAATTAAAATAAAAAAATACCGCAGATATTTAACATTATCTGCGGTAATTATTTATTGTGCTTATCGTTTCGCTCAGTAAAATAACCTATGCGATTATTTTACGCGCGATACGTATTCACCTGAACGAGTATCAACTTTGATAACTTCACCGATTTGTACAAACAGTGGAACTTTAACAACCGCACCAGTGCTTAATGTTGCTGGTTTACCACCTGTACCTGCGGTGTCACCTTTCAGGCCTGGATCAGTATCAACGATTTCTAATTCAACAAAGTTTGGTGGAACAACAGCGATAGGACGACCATCCCACAGTGTTACGATACACTCAGCTTGGTCAATCAGCCATTTAGCATTTTCGCCAACAGCTTTCTCGTCTGCTGCTAATTGTTCGAAGGTTTCGTTGTTCATGAAATGCCAGAACTCACCGTCGTTGTACAGGTAAGTTAAGTTGATATCCATGACATCAGCACCATCTGCTGAATCAGTAGATTTAAATGTTTTTTCCAGTAATTTGTTAGAAATCAGTTTACGCAGACGCACACGAGCAAATGCCTGACCTTTACCTGGTTTAACAAATTCACATTCAGTAATGACGGCTGGCTCGCCATCTAACATGATTTTAAGACCTGAACGAAAATCGTTGGTATTATAAGAAGCCATGAATATCCTCTAACTTTTTTAATTTAAAATGGCATAGCCAAAAAATGGCACACATTGTAACTCATAATCACCCCACCAGAGAAGTCTGGTTAACACAACTCGCGCAGGCAATCAGTGATCCTGTTGAATTACTCCAACTTTTAGCGTTGGAACATCACGCTGATCTCCAAAAAGGGGCTCAGGCGCGACGGCTTTTTCCGCTACGGGTTCCCCGTGAATTCGTTGCACGCATGAAAAAAGGCGATCCTAACGATCCATTACTTTTACAAGTATTAACTGCAAATGCTGAATTTACCATAACACCAGGATTTTCTACGGATCCGTTAGATGAGCAACAAAATGCGGTGCCAGGTTTATTACATAAATATCAGAATCGTGCATTGCTTCTGGTCAAAGGTGGTTGCGCTGTCAATTGCCGCTACTGTTTTCGTCGTCATTTTCCTTACGAAGATAACAAAGGAAACAAAGCGAATTGGCAAAAAGCAATTGAGTATATCAAAAATAACTCAAAACTCGATGAAATCATCTTCTCAGGGGGAGATCCCCTTATGGCGAAAGATGATGAGCTTGATTGGTTGATAACACAATTAGAGGCTATTCCTCATCTTAAGCGCTTACGTATCCACTCTCGCTTACCTGTGGTTATCCCTGCACGTATTACGGATACGCTATGCAAACGCCTGCAACAATCACGTTTGCAAAATATCATGGTATTGCACATCAATCACGCCAATGAGATTGATGACGCATTGAGAGAAGCTTGTTCAAAGCTAAAAAATGCCAACGTCACTTTATTGAATCAAGGTGTGTTATTACGAGGTGTCAATGACAGTGCTGAAGTCCTTGCGGATTTAAGTCGCACACTATTTGATGCCGGCATTATGCCGTATTACTTACATGTTCTAGATAAAGTGCAAGGTGCTGCTCACTTTATGGTGCCAGACAGTGAAGCAAGAGAGATCATGAAAGCACTAATGAGCTTAGTTTCAGGTTATATGGTACCTAAACTCACACGTGAAATTGGTGGTGAACCTAGTAAAACATTGTTAGATCTTGGATTACGCCAGCAATAATCCATATCACAAAAACAAAAAAGCTGTAGCTCAATTCAAATAGATGAAGTGACTACAGCTTTTTATCTATTAGCAGACTAATAAATAGTGAATAAATAAAATGCCCTTATTGGCATTTGTAAACTTGTCCACTCATTTTGCTATCTAATGGTGCAAAGCTATCAACAAAGCTACCTGCGCCAGTACCAACGTTAAAAATAACGTTACCACCCATTGCGGCTGCTTTATTACGTAGATCGTTAGCAGCACCTCGCAGTGATTGGCTTTCAGTACGGGAACCTGATAACCAGTTATTTTGAACACCTGTCACTGTTCCTAATAATTGGCATTCACTGCCTGGTTGCGTATCAGTGATTTGTACCTGTGAGCCCGCAGTGCTTAATGTGTTTGTTGCAGAACAGCCTGCTAGTAACAACGCAGCAGCAGCTCCCAATAACAATTTAATTCGCATGATCCCCTCATTTATTTGAGTGTCCGTTTAGTAATGACAACAATATACCTTGTCATCTCTCTTATGCGCAAAAATAAATCATCATCACTATCTCACATTAGCCAATAGCCTTAAGATATTATTTTCGCTTCAAACTTATTTTAACGTACAAATTCAGCTTTGAGATAGACAAAGCAATAATGCCCCTATTCTACACCGCTTTTATGCTTTTAAAACGATCTGACCTATTTTCAGCCTACACAGTGCGAGAATGAACACACAATTAGTTCATTTTTTTAAAAATCTTCAGACAGCAAACCGCTATCTGAAGATAATATTAACTAAAAATACTAGGTAAGTTTTACATCAATAAATGAAATTAACTCTAACAAATAATAAAATTATTCTATAATGATTGCTAATTAACTACTATTCCACATTATCTGCTGGAAATATCTCTATCATAATTGAATTATCAGGGGCATTTGAAACTCCAAATTTTCTACCAACTGCACCATATGTCTGTAAGTTACACTCTTTTATCTTGTTGAATCCCATCTCTTTCAATATAGGATGAAGCTGATTTGCCAAGTTAGTTGTTTCTTTGCACCCTGGATAACCTAGTGTAATGTGAGAATGGTTGATTTTATCCGCATATTTTTTTGAGAATTTAGCGATATCTTGAGCTAGATACTGCACATCCTCAGATGTAACTTCACGCTGCTTGAGTCCAGTATATTTATCACCAATCACTCCATAGTTTTGCCCTGTATTGATATTCTTACCAGTCAAACTAGATTTAATAGCTGTTTGTTTTTCTTTATCTGATGGAAACCACCCTCTATTAACCTCAAACCATAAAAACTTAGCATATCGTCCTTTAACTCTATCAATATTGTATTGAATAAATAAGGTCACAAACATAACAACGACTACTAAAATAATACCAACTATCATCCATTGAAATATTTGGTTTGTGATAATTAATTCAATAATTTTATCCATATTTTTCTCCATTGAGTATGGCATATCATACTAGTACAAATATCGCGACCAGATTAAAATAACACATCCCCATTTACCTTTGTTTTTTATTACATGTTGCTTTAGGCTAAACTAACTTTTGTGCTTTTAAAATGATCAGACTGATTTTCAGCCTACACAGTGCGAGAATGAACACACAATTAGTTCATTTTTTTAAAAGTCTTCAGACAGCAAACCGCTATCTGAAGATAATATTGAACAAATTAACTCAAATGATGATTCAACGCTTCTTCTTTTAAATCTAATTCATGGCGTAAACGATGAAAAATATGTTCGCTAATATGACGTGATTTACGTAACTGCTGTAATGTATCGCGCTCTATTTTTAATGCACTACGAGACAACTGACGCTCCATGCTAAACAAGCGTTTCAGATCAAGCGCCCCTTCTTGCACACTGTCTTCACTATCAAGACGACGGCTATAAATTTCTAATAAATGTGAACCTGCCTCATTGCGTAGTGACATCTCATCAAGATCTTCACAAGGTTGGTTCATTAGCTCATTAATATGCGCAATCGCCGCTTCGTTTAACGCCAAACGCGTACGAATTTCATCATTTTCATAAGGTAAATCTTCTGATAGCCCTTTAGTTAAAATCGGCAATGCAATTGTGGCTATCAATAATGAACAGAGAATAACGCCCATGGAAATAAAGATGGCGAGATCTCGTGTTGGGAAAGGTGAACCATCTGTCATTAATAAAGGAAGGGTTAAGATACCTGCTAGTGTAATCGCACCTCTAACACCCGCTGTTGCCATAATCGCCATTAAGCGCAGATCATGACGAGATAAACGTTTATTAGGAGAACGGAATACCGTCAGCGACATCGATACCCATACCCACGAAAAACGCAGTACAGCAAGTCCGATTGTAATAACGATAATATAACCTACAACTGCCCAAGGATTAGTTGCACCCGCCGATTGCGTCACTTCAGGTAAAATTTTCCACATTGCAGGAAGTTGTTCGCCTAATAGAATAAAAATCATGCCATTAAGTGCAACCTGAACCGTATCCCAAACCGCTTTACTTTGCATACGTGTCGCTGCTTGCATACGACCCACGATTTTTTCGTAGTGCATTGCAATACCAGCAACAACCGCCGCTAAGATCCCCGAGACATGGAAATGCTCCGCCAATAAATAAGCAATAAACGGCATCAATAAGCTGATCAAGATTTGGATAGCTGGATCTTCACCAGTACGTTTAACCAAAAACTGATTTAATCGCCCAATCACGCCAGCCACAATCAAACCAATCGCAGCACCACCTAAAGCAACTAATAAAAATTGCCCCGTTGCTGAAGCAATAGAAAAAGAACCTGTTAATGCTGCTGCGACCGCAAAGCTAAAACAGACTAAGCCTGTAGCGTCATTAAGCAACGACTCGCCTTCTAAAATATGTGTCATACGTGAAGGAAGTGGCGAATTGACTGTCATTGCAGACACAGAAACAGGATCGGTTGGCGATAAAATCGCGGCTAATGCAAAAGCAATCGCAAGCGAAATAGAAGGAATAAGCCAATGAATAAAAAAGCCCATCCCAATTACGGTAACAACAACTAAACCGATCGCTAACGACATAATCGGTTTAATCTCTTGGAACAACGCCTCTTTGGGAATACGCCAACCATCTAAAAACAGCAATGGAGGAATAAAGAGGAACAAGAAAAGATGTGGATCAAACGCCACTTCAAAGCCAAAGATCGACAAACATGCGCCAACCACAATTTGGATTAATGGCAAAGGAATTTTTTCTGACAGTAATCGTGAGATAAACACACTCACAATCACGGCAAAAAGAAAGATAAGTACAATTGCGACGACAGACATGGTGAGCACCCCAATTTATTTAATATTTTTTAAGCGGTGCAGTAAAAACGATCTGTTGCCTAATTGTAAAGAAATAAGTTGTTTCTAATTATATATAAAATGAATTATCTGATAATTCTGAAATAAAACGGCATAAAAAGACCCGAGTCTACGAAGTGACCTTAGTCATTAGGGTCACTGCATTATCTAGATCTGGGCTTAAATTGTTATCTACATTTCAAATTTTTTCTCTGATTTCGGATCTTTGCTACCATAGATATCTGTTTGGATAGTAATCAGCAATTCGTGAAGGGTTGATTGTAGAAATATCAGAAAATCCGGCTGATTGATGGTTCTCTCTACTACGGATACGGGTAAAAAGCGTTTCATTTCACCTTCAAATCTGGCACTTTTCACCAGTATGGGTAAAGAGCCAATCCTTTCCTGTAACACCCCTTCAAATTCATCATTCAGTTTATAATCAGCAATCTTTTTCATGACCAATTCAGCGTCAGGTTTTGCACCTTGCTGATGTAACCATACCAAATCCCACATATCTCGATATCGAATATGACTTGTCGTTGCTGGGAAAGATACCAATTTATCAGCCATAATTTCTGTGAGATCTTCCACGCGAATAATGAGATCAGAGTATCCACTTGGGAGCTGCTCATAGTTTGAAACAAGTGTTTTTATACTTTGTGTGTACGCTGGGATATTGGCTATTTCTATTTTGATTTTCTGTTTCGGCAAATCATTTTTACCCTGATTGGTCGTCACTGAAATTTGCCATTTATCAACTTTAACATCAGCGTATTCCGGCTCCTTTCTCAATTCTTTAGGTTCTTTAACAACGACCTCTAATCCATAACGTTCACCAACATACTTTTCAATGCAGCCTTTAATTTCAAGCATCTGCTCTGAACAAAAGTCACTACCACCAGCAAAATCTAGATCTTCACTAAACCTGTTTGAGTTATAGCAAAGCCTGAGTGATGTACCACCTTGAAATGTAAGACTCTTTAAAAGACCTGCCGAAGATAAAGCAAAAATAATGTCATAGTAAAACAATTCCTTTTCTACGACAGGTCTATTGGAGACATAGCCTTTTTGCATGACAATATCATCAACCAATTTGTTAAAATCAACGAGGTCAGTCATTATAAAGTTCCTCTGGTTGAATGAGGTGTGTGTTTCTACCAACCCGTATCAAGTCTTTAACAGCCGTTTCCTTCGTCGCGATCCTCATCGGCCCTCTTCCTTTTATGGTTGTATTGATGATTTCAAACGGTTTCTTTTTCGTATGAGTAATTTCAATAACTCCCCAAGGGGTTTTAAACTCACCTGAACGCCCCGTTGACATAATGGTTAATCTATCGATGGGAATCTGTGAAATAACACCATACTGAGACAAAGCTGATTCAAGGCTGACATAGTTGTAATGGCCTCGTCTAATATTTTCGGCTAAGCGCTCCAAAGGATAAGGTCCTAACGAGCCATGCGAATAGATGTATACACCTTTTGACGCTCGCTTCAACACATTAGCAGAGACCAATCGATCGACTGATTTTTGCAGTGTTTTTTGGGACTCATCAGGAAAGAGTATTTCTAAATCTCTGGTGAGAAAAATATTTCTGCCTTGATTAGCGAATTTTTCAAAAGTATTAACAGCGATTATTAAATCCATAGTGTTACCTCAAACGAAACCACCCTTTATAAGGGGTGATTTTGTGTACTAAAGGTATGATATGCGAATTATGTTAACAAATAAACCCCAAAAAAGGGGATATTATGTATACTAATAATAAGATATACAGGATCTGATCCAAACTCCAGAAGTGACAATTCGTGCCCAATATCGGATTTGACGAGAAAATATCAAATATTTTTTTGAAAGTTTTCGAAATTCTTTACCCACTAAGTATTAATTTACAATAGTGATTTTCAAATCTCGATCGTATTTAGACATAAAAAAACCCGAGCCTAAGCTCGGGTTTTCTCTGTAAAACGGTAAGCTGATGAATTACATCATGCCGCCCATTCCACCCATGCCGCCCATACCGCCAGCGCCACCTAAATCCATTTTGTCATCTTTAGGTGAATCTGTGATCATTGCTTCTGTTGTGATCATCAGACCTGCGATAGATGCTGCAAATTGCAGTGCAGAACGAGTAACTTTAGTTGGATCTAAGATACCCATATCAATCATATCGCCGTAAACATCAGTTGCCGCGTTATAACCGTAGTTACCTTCACCCGCTTTCACGTTGTTTACAACAACAGATGGCTCTTCACCTGCGTTAGCAACGATTTGACGCATTGGAGATTCCATTGCACGTAATGCAACGCGGATACCCACTGTTTGTTCTTCGTTATCACCAACCATATCACGCAGAGCGTTAGCAACACGAACCAGCGCAGTACCACCACCCGCAACAACGCCTTCTTCAACCGCTGCACGAGTTGCATGCAGAGCATCGTCAACACGAGCACGTTTTTCTTTCATTTCAACTTCAGTTGCTGCACCTACTTTAATTACTGCAACACCGCCAGCTAATTTAGCAACGCGTTCTTGTAATTTTTCACGGTCATAATCTGAAGTTGCATCTTCGATTTGTTGACGGATTTGAGATACACGACCGCTGATAGCGTCTTGATCACCTAAACCATCAATAATAGTGGTTGTATCTTTGTTGATAACAACACGTTTTGCTTGACCTAAGTCTTCTAATGTTGCTTTTTCTAACTCCATGCCGATTTCTTCAGAAATCACAGCACCGTTAGTTAATGTTGCGATATCTTGCAACATTGCTTTACGACGATCACCAAAGCCAGGTGCTTTAACAGCAGCAACTTTAACGATACCACGCATGTTGTTCACAACTAATGTTGCCAGTGCTTCACCTTCAACGTCTTCTGCAATGATAAGCAGAGGTTTGTTAGCTTTAGCAACACCTTCTAAGACAGGCAGTAATTCACGGATGTTAGAAACTTTTTTATCAACTAACAGAATGAATGGGTTTTCTAATTCTGCTGTACCCGTTTCAGGTTTGTTGATGAAGTAAGGAGACAGATAACCACGGTCAAACTGCATACCTTCAACAACGTCTAGCTCGTCTTCTAAGCCAGTACCTTCTTCAACGGTGATAACACCTTCTTTACCCACTTTATCCATCGCTTGCGCGATCAGAGTACCAACGGTTTCATCAGAGTTAGCAGAAATTGTACCAACTTGAGCAATCGCCTTAGTATCTGAACATGGAACAGACAGTTTTTTCAGTTCTTCGACTGCTGCAAGAACAGCTTTGTCGATACCGCGTTTCAGATCCATAGGGTTCATGCCAGCGGCAACTGCTTTTAAGCCTTCGGCAATGATTGATTGTGCTAATACTGTTGCAGTTGTAGTACCATCACCTGCCGCATCATTGGCTTTAGAAGCAACTTCTTTCACCATCTGTGCGCCCATGTTCTCGAATTTATCTTCGAGTTCAATTTCGCGAGCAACAGATACACCATCTTTAGTAATAACAGGTGCGCCGAAAGATTTATCTAAAACAACGTTACGACCTTTAGGACCTAAAGTTACTTTAACTGCATCTGCAAGAACATTAACACCACGTAACATTTTATTACGAGCATCTACACCGAATTTGACGTCTTTAGCTGCCATCGTATATTTCCTTTGAATTCGTTCAGTTTAAGAAGATCTTAAAAGAGAAAAATTATTCTTCTACAATTGCTAAAATGTCGCTTTCAGACATGATAAGCACGTCTTCGTTATCAATTTTTTCTGTTTTAACGCCATAACCGTCGTTAAAAATTACGATATCGCCAACTTTAACATCCAGCGGTTTAACGTCGCCGTTTTCCATAATACGGCCTTGACCTACGGCTAAAATTTCGCCACGAGTTGATTTACCCGCCGCAGTGCCAGTCAGTACGATACCGCCTGCTGATTTAGCTTCGACTTCTTTACGTTTAACAATAACACGGTCATGTAATGGACGAATCTTCATTAATAGTGCTCCTATAAAAAAGTCCATATCAGGATTAAGGTTGATACCAGTGCCCAAGATGAACCAGTACCATGACGATACAGGTGGGGGCATCCAGTAAAACTTCAAGGGGAGAAGTGTGATTTTTTTTCAAATTTTCCCCATTTCAGTTGATTATGCTTTGGGCTAATTATTTTTTGTCAGAAAAATGGTCGTTATCCTGATCTTCCGTCTTATTATTCAGTTGGTTACTCGGAGAATCCTCTTTACGCTGAAACTCGCCTTCAAAGGTTGATCCATTCTGATTAGAAGAAAATCCACTTTGACCATGACCTGCTGAATAAATTTGAATTCGAGAGATCAGTTTCGTCACTAATAGTGCTTGCAATGGTGGTAATAACAACAGCAAGCCCAAGAAATCTGTAAAAAAGCCTGGGATCAACAGTAAAATACCTGCCAGTATTAATGAAACGCTTTTCACCATTTCTGCTGCTGGCACTTCACCCACTGCAAGTTTTTGTTGCATTGAAGCAATATTTTTTACGCCCTGATTTTTTACCAGTGAGACACCAACACAAGAAGTCAGCACCACAAGGAATAGTGTTGTAAGAACGCCAATAGAAGATGCCACATTGACGAAAATAACGGCTTCTATATAGATAAGAAGGCAGATAACAATTAATGGGAGCCAACGCACTTGGTTCTCCTTTTTATAAAAAAAGATTCATATTATTAATAGAAAGGAGTGTGAACTACATCTAAGGTGATGGTTTACGAACTCGCTTTTTCTTAGTTTATCTACATAATAATGGGGAGCCTAACACTCCTTTTCAAGGGGCGTTAAAAAGAGAAGTAGAACTGCAAAATCCATGAGATAGATCACAAAAAGAAAATATTTAGAGGTTATTTACGTATAAAGTGATCCAGCTTAAAGGTATTTGTTCACAACCCGAATATGATCGTGTCAGTACCAAGCAAAACGGTAAGTTATATTACATTATTAACCGTTAACGATATATTTTATTAACAAGCGCATAACTAGACAGTTAAAATTTTAATAAGAAGGTTCTCATGTCAAATAAAACTCGTATCGAAGAAGACCTGTTAGGTAAAAGAGAAGTTCCTGCTGATGCTTACTACGGCGTCCACACTTTACGTGCAATTGAAAACTTCTACATCAGTGATCGTACCATCAATGATGTTCCAGAATTCATCCGCGGTATGGTAATGGTGAAAAAAGCTGCTGCATTAGCAAACAAAGAGCTTCACACTATTCCTCGTGAAATCGCTGATACGATTATCAAAGCCTGTGACGTAGTATTAGAAACAGGTAAACACATGGATCAATTCCCAGTTGATGTATTCCAAGGCGGTGCAGGTACTTCATTAAATATGAATACCAATGAAGTTATCGCAAACATCGGTCTGGAATTAATGGGCCATCAAAAAGGTGAATACCAATACCTGAACCCAAATGACCACGTCAATAAGAGCCAATCAACAAACGACGCTTATCCTTGTGGTTTCCGTGTAGCGGTTTATAACTCTATTATCAAATTAACAGAATCTATCGAACTGCTGAAAGCAGGTTTTGATAGAAAAGCAGTTGAGTTCAAAGACATCCTGAAAATGGGTCGTACTCAATTACAAGATGCTGTACCAATGACTTTAGGTCAAGAATTCCACGCTTTCTCTGTACTGATGAAAGAAGAAATCAAAAACCTGAAACGCACTGCTGAGTTACTGTTAGAAATGAACTTAGGTGCAACAGCTATCGGTACTGGTCTGAATACAGCGCCTGGTTACCAAGAACTGTCTGTTAAAAAATTAGCAGAAGTAACTGGTTTAGCTTGTGTTCCAGCAGAAGACTTAATTGAAGCAACTTCTGACTGTGGTGCTTATGTCATGGTTCACGGTGCATTAAAACGCTTAGCTGTGAAAATGTCTAAAATCTGTAATGACTTACGTTTACTGTCCTCTGGTCCTCGTGCAGGTCTGAAAGAAATCAATCTTCCAGAACTACAAGCAGGTTCTTCAATCATGCCAGCTAAAGTAAACCCAGTTATTCCAGAAGTTGTTAACCAAGCTTGCTTTAAAGTTATCGGTAATGACACTTGTGTCACTATGGCAGCTGAAGCTGGTCAATTACAATTAAACGTAATGGAACCTGCAATTGGTCAAGCAATGTTCGAATCAATTTCTCTGTTAAGCAACGCTTGCCGTAACTTAGTAGAAAAATGTGTTGATGGTATCACTGCGAACAAAGAAATCTGTGAACACTTCGTATTTAACTCAATCGGTATCGTTACTTATCTGAACCCATTCATTGGTCACCATAACGGCGACATCGTTGGTAAGATTTGTGCAGAAACAGGTAAGAGTGTACGTGAAGTTGTTCTAGAACGTGGTTTATTAACCGAAGAACAACTGGATGATATCTTCTCTGTTGAGAACTTAAAAAACCCGGCTTACAAAGCAAAACGCTTTGATGATTAATAATTATGTTTCATAACATAACCATGTTAAACATAAGAATGAGCTCTTAAAAATACAAGGCACGGACTCTTTAAGGGACGTGCCTTTTTACTTGATTGTAAAAACAAAAATTTAACTTATCTTTCTCATTTTTTTAATTATCTCAAGGAGTAAACGCTATGTTAGCCGTAGAATTGATTATCGTTCTGCTGGCCATTTTCCTCGGTGCGAGACTTGGGGGAATTGGTATCGGGTTTGCCGGTGGTTTAGGGGTTTTAGTTTTAGCTGCTATCGGTGTTAAACCTGGTTCAATCCCTTTTGATGTTATCTCCATCATTATGGCTGTTATTGCCGCAATCTCTGCGATGCAGGTTGCTGGTGGTTTGGATTATCTTGTTGGCCAAACTGAAAAACTGTTAAGACGCAATCCAAAATACATCACAATTCTTGCGCCTATTGTGACTTATTTCTTAACTCTATTTGCAGGTACAGGGAACATCTCTTTAGCAACACTACCAGTTATCGCTGAAGTTGCAAAAGAACAAGGCATCAAACCTTGCCGTCCTTTATCAACCGGTGTTGTTGCAGCTCAAATCGGTATTACTGCATCTCCTATCTCTGCGGCTGTTGTTTACATGGCTTCTGTCATGGAAAACCCTGCAATGGTGGGTGAAGGTAACACTGTAAGTTATATCACTCTGCTGTCTATCTTATTACCAGCAACTTTCCTTGCTATCATTCTGATGTCATTTATCGTGTCTTGGGTATTTAACTCAAAACTGTCTGATGATGCTGTCTATCGTGAGCGTTTAGAACAAGGTCTGGTTGAATTACGTGGTAGCCAAGAACGTAGAGAAACATTATCAGGTGCTAAATCATCTGTAATGCTGTTCTTACTGGGTGTTGTCTGTGTTGTAACTTATGCAATTATCAACAGCCCAAGCTTAGGTATCGTGAAAGAACCGTTAATGAACACCACTAACGCCATTCTTATCATCATGCTGAGTGTTGCAACCTTAATCACTGTTTTCTGTAAAGTGAAAACTGACAACATCCTAAACTCAAGCACCTTTAAAGCAGGTATGAGTGCATGTATCTGTATTCTGGGTGTTGCATGGTTAGGTGATACTTTCGTTTCAAGTAACATCGATTGGATCAAACTGACTGCGGGTGACTTAATCACTGGCCATCCTTGGTTATTAGCAGTTATCTTCTTCTTCTGTTCTGCTCTGTTATATTCTCAAGCAGCAACAGCGAAAGCGTTAATGCCAATGGCTTTAGCATTAGGTGTAACTCCATTAACTGCAATTGCTTCTTTCTCTGCGGTTTCTGGTCTGTTCATTCTGCCAACTTACCCAACATTGGTTGCAGCAGTTCAAATGGATGACACAGGTACAACTCGTATCGGTAAATTAGTCTTCAACCACCCATTCTTTATCCCAGGTACTATTGGTGTGGTATTAGCTGTCGGATTTGGTTTCCTCTTCGGCGGTATGATTTTGTAGTTTGAAGTAAAAAATTAAAACATTGCAAAAAAGTGCTTAGCACTTAAAAGAAATAAAAAATAAGAAAATACCCTGTCGCAAGATGGGGTATTTTCATTTTAGCTTATCGCTCCTCGCTTTCATTTTTAGCTAAAGTCTGCTAATTATGATGTTCTCGCGACAACGTGATTTAAGGAGATTTCCGTGCAACGTGAAGCGTTATTAGACCACGTACTTATCCAATTAGAGCAATACGGCTTAGCTGCAACCTTACCTGAGCTTCTTCAAGATTCGGGTATCAACGAATCTGATCTTCACCCTTTCTGGCCTGATAGAGATGCATTGATTTTTGATTGTCTTCGCCACCACGGACAGCAAATTGATATTTGGCAACGCCAAGTAATGTTAGATGAAGAACTCTCTATCGAACAAAAACTACTGGCACGTTACGATCAACTCGCTATGCGTTTAGAAAAAAACCGATTCCCAGGTTGTTTATTTGTTGCTGCTTGTAGCGCATATCCTGATGAGCACTCTCAAATCCACCAATTAAGCCAACGTCAAAAACAAAGCTCATTTGATTACTCTAGAACGCTACTACGCGAGCTTGATATCGAAGATAGCGAGTTAGTTGCCAAACAGATGGAGCTCATCTTAGAAGGCTGTTTAAGCCGTTTAATGGTGAATCATCATGCTGATGATATTATTACAGCAAAATTATTGGCAGAAGATATTCTTAAGATTGCTCAATGCCGAAAAAATGGTGCATTAAGTTAGTTGTAAGCGTTAGAAAACGAGACAAATGATCTGTTTTTTTGTTTGTACTCAATTTCTATCTGTAGAGTAGCAAAAAACAAATTTAATCATCAAAAAAAGAGCAGGTTTTCTCTTTGATATGCAAAAAAGTGAATATCTTTACTGATTGTTATTTAAGCATTTTTTACTAAAAAATAGCTTATGATGAAAATTTAAACTCGAATAGAGTAAAAAGAAAGCAAACAAACTTATTTTTGCATTTTTTATTAAAAAGACGTTGACGCATCACGCTGAATACGGTTTAATGCGCCTCGTTAGCCCGAATAGCTCAGTCGGTAGAGCAGGGGATTGAAAATCCCCGTGTCCTTGGTTCGATTCCGAGTTCGGGCACCATCTTTAGAAAAACCAGCCTTAGGGCTGGTTTTTTGCTTTCTACTCTTCATAATTTTCAATATCTCTTTTCAAACGAAACAATCCCTTTATTGCATTATGACTTTTCTTGTTCTCTCTTAAAATATTATTTCTAATGCAGCCTTATTATATGAACAAGACTGCATAATATTAAAAATAGAATTATCTTTCTTGTAATGCTTGTTTCATCCTAGTTATTGGCTTAATCAAATATTGAAATACTGTTTTTTCACCCGTCTTAATATCCACACCAGCAATCATCCCTGGAATGACAGGTAATTCCTTTCCGTTTTTGTCAGTAAGATGACTACTCTGTGTAGTGACTAACACACGATAAAAAGCTTCATCTTGATTGAGTTTTAAATCACTAGGTCTCTTTTGATCATGCAATGTATCTGGGCTAACTAAAGTAACAATACCTTCCAATCCACCATAAATAGCGTAATCATAAGCAGTTAGTTTGACTAATGCAGGCATTCCTGTACGGACATAAGCAACATCTCTCGGGCTGATATAAGCCTCAACTAATAGTTGGTCTTCCAATGGGACAATTTCCATAATATCCTGCCCTGCTGAAATTACTCCGCCAACAGTATTAATACGTATATTTTTGACTATACCTCTTAATGGAGCCCGTATTAATGCTCGTTCGACCGGATCAGCACGCCCTGCCATATTTTCCCTTGCCTGAGCTAATTCTGCTTCCGTTTTAACTAATTCAGCACTTGCTTCCGTTAGATATTTATTTTTCTTTTCATTTATCTGAGATTGAATATCGGCTGACTGTCGCTCCATTCGCAACAATTCCACAGCAGACATCGCACCTTGTGCAACAATAGGTCTTGTTATTGCGATCTCTCTGTCTAATAAAGCTTTGCTTTTTTGTAAATTATTTACCCCTGATCCCAGCGCCTCTTTACGTATATTGTATACCGTTGTTTCACGCGCCACTAAATCAGCGGCTAATCCCTCAGGGAATTTTAGTTCAGTAGAATATGCCTCCGCTTTAAGTCTTGCTCGAATGGCTTCAAGATTATCAACTTTCGCTTCACTCTCTCTCAAAATAGCCGAGGAACGGGTATCATCAAGAGTCAGCAATACCTGTCCTTTTTCAACAATATCCCCTTCCTTGACTTCCATGCTTTTTAATATTCCGGCATCCAGTGTCTGAATGATCTGTTCCCGGCTGCTGGGAATAATACTACCCTGCCCACGAGTAACTTCTTCAAGACTACTGTTCCATGCCCAAATAACAAAAATAATCAAAAAAATCAGCAACATTGTGATCATCATAAAGCTCTTATGATGTTTTTCGTGCTGAAGTGCTGCATGTAAGTCATTTAGAAGTGCTAAATCCTTATTAGAAAAAGCTTCTTTAGAATGACTTGGAGGCGTCACTTGTTTTTTATTTAATTCATTCATTTCAACGTTCTCAATCTTACTTATCTATTTTGGCTTTTGAGTGAACAGTCATTTGTTTTTCTTTTTCATTTTTAGCTAACTGCTGTAAAACCGCATCTCTATGGCCATCCATCACAACTTTACCGTTATCAACAACAATTATTCGGTTGACGATACTCAGAACCTGAGGTCGATGAGTAACAACTAATAATGTTCTTGTGCGACACCATGCTGAAATGGCATTTAATGCCTGAATTTCTGAATATTGATCAAGTCCCGTTGTTGGTTCATCAAGTAAGACAACTTTTGGATTTCTCATCGTCATTCTAGCCAAAGCAACAATTTGTTTTTGCCCACCAGAAAGACCTAACCCATTCTCCCCCAAGGACATATCTAAGCCTCTTGGATGCTTTTTAATGACTTTATCTAAACCAAATCGCTTTAGTGCTACAATCAAATCTTGATCACTAGAAAAACCATCCATACGAGCTAAATCAAGATTCTCTCTTAAGCTACCTAAAAATAGCCTTGGTTCCTGCTCTAATAACAACACCTGATTACGCAAATAATGAGGATCTATTTGGCGAATATCGACATCATCTAGTGTGATGTTCCCTTGTTCCGTCGGATATAACCCAGCAGCTAATTTTAAAGTCGTTGATTTACCACTGCCAATACGCCCAAGTATTCCAACTTTTTCACCCGGCTTTATTTCAAATGATAAATTTTTCACTACACTGCTACTATCTTGATTATAAGCAAATGAAACATTTTGGAATTTTATATTTCCATTCATTTGTTTTAACGTAATATATTTCCTATCAGGTTCACGTTCTGAAGGTCTTTCAACGATGCCGTTTACACCTTTTAATGCGACCCAAGCCTGTTGAAAACGTATAGCTAAACCCGCAATTTGCCCTAATGGTGATAATGCTCTACCGGATAAAATAACTGTTGCAATTAAAGCCCCCATCGTAATTTTATTTGCGGGATCATCACTATGAATTAAATAAGTACCGATAATAACTAAAAATATCGTATTTAACTGTTGCATCATAACAGCAAAATAAATAACAAAATTACTGATATTTTTAACTTTCATTGATGAAGAAGCTGTTTTTGCCGTGTAATAATCCCAACGCTTTTGTGCCCAACTCATTGCATTATTCGTTTTTAACGTTTCTATACCTTCAATAGCTTCTACTGCTAATCCTTGTCTTTGAGATGATTCCTTCATCGATTCATTAATATATTTTGATAAAGGTATTTGAGCTAAAAGCCCAACAATAATAACCAGTGGAATTATCGTAAGTGGTACAAAAGCTAAATTGCCCCCAACAAGCGCAATTACAGATACAAATAAAATTAAAAAAGGCATATCTACTAATGTTAATAAACTCGCACTCGTCATAAAATCACGGACAGATTCGAAATCTCGTAAATTATTAACATAGGAACCAGATGATATAGGTCTTTCCTGTAATTTAAGATTGGTAACCTTTCTAAATAAAGCCGAGCTGATAATTAGGTCAGCTTTTTTACCAGCAATATCAGTTAACCGTCCTCGGATCATCTTTGCTGTAAATTCAAATAATATTGCAAGAATTACACCAATACTTAAAACCCAGAGAGTTTGATATGACTTATTTGGTATCACTCTGTCATAAACATTCATGACATATAATGAACTAACAAGTGCTAGAAAATTAATCACAAAAGTGGCGAGAATAATTTGATAATAATATTTTTTAAAGCGCCAAATAACTTTAAAAAACCATGCCTTAGGCATCGTATATTCAGGCAATTCTGAACGTACATCTGTTGCGATACGAGGCTTAATAAACCAACAATAACCTAAATACTTTTCATTTAATTCTGATTGAGTTAACCAAACAGATAAACCATCGACTTGCTGAATTTTATATTTACGTTGCCCAGTTTCATCAAATGAAATTTCTGTTAAAACGGCACTCTCTTCATTTTTTAATAATAATAATACTGGCATAGCCAGAGAGGGAATATCATCTAATAAACGTTGTGATAATGTATTTTCAAATCCTTCACTCTTCAGATATTCAATCAGTGATGAAAAATCAATTCCCATCTTTGCGGTACGGATTGTATGCGCAGTTAGTGTAGCCACGGATAAATGTGTGCCTAATAACTGAGTTGTAAGAGAAAGACCTTCTATGATCAATTTCATAACTACAATATTTACCTTAATTTATTAGTGTGTGAGTGAATTAAGTGCCCAGCGAGAAAGTGTTCCTTGTGCATACAAATAATCAAGCATCCCGTGTCTGAGATCGCCCAATGTTGTGGCGTAAGATAATTCAACATCAGATAACTCTTTTTCTGCATTCAAAACATCTAACAAAGAACGGCGTGCAACATTAAATTGTAATTGATAAAAATCGACTACTTTTGTCGATGATAAAATTTGTGCATCTAATATCTTTAATTTTTGAGTACTTTTTTGGATATTAATTACCGATAAACGTCTTGCTTCTTCAATGTCTCGAATAACCCTATCCATTCTCTGTTGAGCCGCATTTAACTGACTTACTTTTTCATCAACAGAATATAATGATGAAAAATTAATAATATCCCATGTCACATCAATACCTATCTGACGATCATCTTTAGTCATATTTCCAGTTAAATTAATTCTTGGTAATTGTTTTTTATTTTCAACTTTAACGCCCATTTTTTTAGCGTCTATATCGGCTTGGCTCACAAGATAGGCCGGATTTTGATTATTATTTTCCGCAGTGAATTCTCTATACATATCACTGACTGTCATTCCATCAAAAGGATTGACAAGATCACTCTCTCCAACCGGAAACCCTGTATATTTTGATAACGTACTCAGCGTTGTCATTAATTCTTTTTCATAATAGTTAATATCTTGCTCTACTAATATTTTTCTTGCTTCTGCCTGAACATATTCAGAAATACGCCCTTCATCATTACGGGCTATCACATTTAATTCAGAGATAATTCTATTATGCCTATCTAAGCTTTTTTTCTTTACCGCAATAGATTCTTTGGCTAACAATGCTTTTAAATAGAGATCTGATATGGTGTAAGCGACATTTTCTTTCGTTTCGCTATATTTAAATTGATAATAGAGCTGTTCTTTTTCATTACGTTCAACATCATTTTCTATTCCACCAAAAGAATAGAGATTTAATTCTCCTCTTAGTCCTGGAGTAAAACTATTATTATCATAATCACTTTCATCACGATGATATTGTCCTAATAATTTATTTCCAGTGACGCTTATTACGGGAAAATGTTGAGCCCTAGCCTGATTAACTCTTGCAACCGCTATATCTATATCGGCTTTAGCTTCTAATAACTCGGGCGCATTATTTAATGAGTTATTTAATATATATTTTAAAGAATTCGCATGTGAATTAAATAATACGCCTCCAAAAATAACAAACGTTATTATTTTGAGTTTATTTATAGAAAACACAGATATTACCTCTAATAAAAAATACAATCTAAATATAGAAATTTATGATTGGATAATAAGGCTGCTCGAACGAGCAGCCTTAGATTTAATTAAAACAGATAATTAGAAAACACCTCCATTATCAATAATATTATTATCGATATAGACATTAGCACCACTTGCACTACTGTAAAGCGTATAAGTATGCTCAGTGCCATCTAATGCAGTTGCTTTAGTTGTTGTGGCTGTAGCGGTAAATGTCCCTAAGGTGTTAACTCCGTCAGCCCCTAAATCAACTTTATCATTAGCATCACCGGAAATATAAATCGTTGAATTTGCATTCATTCCCAATACATCCGATGCTGTTAATTTGACGGTTTGAGATGCATTATCTACTTTCAGATCACTGCCAACAGTCATATCAACTTTCTCGAAGCCAGCAATACCTTCATCTTTCCCTGTCGCCAGATTGACAGAAATAGTCCCTGTCAGAACCAGAGTATCACTACCTTCTCCACCATTAATATAACCCTGATTACCAATAGGTTTAGGATCATAGTCTTTTGTCAGAACAACGATATCATCACCAGCACCCGCATCAATGGTTATTTTACCATTTGAAATAGTGCCTATTTTGATTGTGTCATTCCCGTCACCACCATCAATGGTCGTCGCAGCTGAACCTAAAGTTGCACCAGTGGAATCAAATACATCATCTCCTGCCCCTAGTGAAATAGTTGTGTTATATGCCCCCTCAGTGACGGTAACAGTATCATTGCCGTCCCCCATAGAAACAGTAGCACCACCATAAATCCACCCAGCAGTTAAGGTATCAGTATTATCACCAACAGAAACATTACCAGTTAGGTTTTTAGTGATAGTGATATTATCACTACCGTATCCACCTAGAATTTCACCAGATACAGAACCATAAATAGTGACAGTATTAACATCCGTAACCGCGTCAATATTATTGTCATTACCCAGACTGAAATTGCCACCATCCTGATAAACAGAAAGATACTCTTTTGGCAGATTTGACTTAGCTTGAGTACCACTCCCCAGATCTAATAAACCAGATAATTCGGTATTATTTTGAGAATTAGCATCACCTTGGGTAAAAGTATCACTGCCTGAGCCAAGATAGATTTGGCCAGCATTTGTTACCCCTGTACGTTTAATCGTAACGGTGTCATCACCAGATTCCATAAAGAGATAACTGCCAGCATACATAACACGCAACGCCATATTCATACCATCCATAGTAAAAGTATCATTACCTTCACCAGCATAGACTCGGGTATTGGCTAACATATTACCGCGAACCACCATCAGATCATCACCAGCCCCTAAATCAACAGTTGTAATACTTTGATTACCATCTGTTTTTGTACCATCAGGTCCATTATCTGAAGAGTTAGCCACATTGCTGTATGATGAAGTTTCGCTACCATCCTGATAATAACCAACATAAATTGTATCGTTATAATCAGTTGTTAACATAGGATCAGCATCACCGCTGTTAGCACCGATGGTATATCCAAAATCGTTTGTTCCCGCTTTAGATGAGGATAACGAATATTTCAGCGTAAAATCACCATCCAGATTACGTAATGAAATCGGGTTACCATCATAAATAACACCCGTTGCTGAAGCACCCGCATTATTTACTATATCTGTTGCGGCTGTAGCGTTGTCAGATGTTCCCGTAATGGTTGCAACCACTTTTTCCATACCCTCGGCATTAAATGCATTTTGGTTAGCTTCCATTGTTGGATCAACCATAAATGAAACACTCTTAGAGCCAGCAGGAATAACAACCGTTACTGTTGATGCACCATCATACGTTACTTTGCCTGTGTCACCATGCAGGACAATTTTTCCGTCGTGCTGAGAGCCTGCAAGCGTTGAATAATCTGGCGCACTGGCATGACCCACACCATTTGTTAAGGTTATTGTCACAGTCACATCTTGTGCTGCAACAGAATCCAAAGCAACGGTATACACTAATCCGGTAGTACCATCTGTGTCTTCAACGGTTGCAGGAACTTCAGTTACTTCACCGGAAACAGAGGCATCTGCACTAATCTTATCCCCTTTGCTATCCGTTGATGTTGTATCAACACTGATACTCACTGTCGGTAACACATCTGTTTTAGATGTTGCTGTTGCCGGATCACTTTCATTACCACTTGGATCTTTAGCAACTGCGGTCACTTCACTGTTATCTTTTACATTATCAGATGGAATAGTAGTGTTATTACCCTGACTGTCTGGGATCAAATTAGGATCACTAGATGTCCAGCCATTATCCCCTTTCTCCATTGTTACAGTCTGTTTATCACCATTTTCATCCTCAAAGGTAATTTCTACGGTATCACCTTTATTTGCATCCCCCGGCAGTTCAACGGAAACAGAACCATTATCTTCCGCATTTAATACTGGTGCTGATGGTGCAACTGTATCGACCATAAAGTCTGTTGCCTTACCCTCACCACTCGTGTTG